>NZ_VOZC01000001.1:0-500959 GCF_013419975.1 Acinetobacter sp. YH12041
GGACCAGAGTGGACGAACCTCTGGTGTACCGGTTGTGACGCCAGTCGCATCGCCGGGTAGCTATGTTCGGAAGGGATAACCGCTGAAAGCATCTAAGCGGGAAGCCTACCTCAAGATAAGATTTCCCCGAGACTTTATGTCTCCTGAAGAGCCGTTGAAGACTACGACGTTGATAGGTTGGATGTGGAAGTGCAGTGATGCATGAAGCTGACCAATACTAATTGCTCGTGAGGCTTGACTATACAACACCCAAGCAGTTGTATATAAAGCATCAATTGATTTCATATTGATCTAACGATCAGACGAAAACTTGATTTAGTTAAGCTAATCGAACAAACTACTACGACTCAGATACATCTGTTAATGCATTCTATTTGAAGAAAGCTAGGCAAACGAAGCGCAAGCAACGTAGATAAGACCATAGCGAGTAAGCATACCAGTTGTGCTGGCGACCATAGCAAGAGTGAACCACCTGATCCCTTCCCGAACTCAGAAGTGAAACCTCTTAGCGCTGATGGTAGTGTGGGGTCTCCCATGTGAGAGTAAGTCATCGCCAGCTCATTATTCCAAAAGCCCTCTGCTCACGCAGGGGGCTTTTTTTATATTTATATAATCACTTTTCTCTCTTTAACGACTAATTTTTTACAGCTGTATAATCTCTGATCAGCTGTAAAATGTTATACTACTCGTGTAAATATTTTTTATTCTCTGAGTCATATGCAGCAGATTCTCATAAACACATTTGTGTTGATATGGCTCAGTTTGATTTCTCCACAGCTATACGCTGTAACAGAATTAAATTTTGATCATCATCAGTATGTCAAACTCGATGGAGAATGGGATTTCTACCCCAATCAGCTGATTGATCCCACTTCTGGGCAGTGACCATCTCAGTTAACTTCCTCTAATCAGACTCTTGCTAAAGTTCATTTACCTAATTCTTTCCTGACCTTAACAGGTCATAAAGACCATATTGGAACTTTTCAAAAAGCCTTCAGGCTGCCTGAATCAGTCATCAATCATGCGGTTTATATTTATGTGCCTTATCAGTATGGGGCTTATCGCATGTATGTCGATGATCATCTCCTGATAGAAGTAGGGCAGGTAGGCATACATGGTCAGCATCAGACCATGATGGCGCCAAAGTTGGCTTCTTTCTTTCCCTCACAGCGGGAAGTGACGATTACCATTCAGGCTTCAAGTTATCACCATATCCGTGGCGGGCTGGAAAACAGCATGTTTATTGGCTTTAACCAGCCTATTCTGGATAAGTTTTATGATCAGGTAATTCCTTTAAGTGTGATCAGTGGCGTTCTGCTGATGATTGGCTGCTTTATGGTGTTCTTTGCAGTATTTCGCAGCCTTAAAACGCAAGCAGGTAATTTGCTGCTGTTTCTAGGGTTATTTATTCTGTGCTTGAGCCTACGTAGCTTCTTTGCAGTCTCATTCATTTATACTTTATTCACGAATATTTCCTAGGTATGGGGCACACGATTTGAGTATTTACTGACTGAATTGGCGACTCTGTTCTTCTTGATTTATATCTATTTATTGCCGTATCGACTGTTAAATCCTTATTTATTAAAAATCACAGCTTTGTTAATTAGTATCAATGTGGCTGTGACCCTGTTTACGCTGCCTTATATCTTCCAGAGCTTCTTTTTCCAAAGCTTTAGTATTGCAGTACTGGTTTTTATTAATCTGCTTTATGGCGCTTACCGCATGCACAAATCGCATGTGCGTTATTCCAAGATCAATTCTATTGCGGTGGTGCTGGTCTGCCTGACCTTCCTGCATGACTATTTACTTGCGCTTAAGGTAATTGATTCAGTTGAAATTGCATTTTATACCTCCTGTGCCTGTTTTATTTTAATTACCTTTCAGCTCAGCCGTAATTATGCGGTGCAAAGTATTAATACCGAGTTGTTAAACAAGCAGCTTTTGCGCCTGAATAAAGAACTTGATCAGAAGGTTCAGGACCGTACACGTGATATTACTCTGCTTAATGAGAAACTCGCGCAGCAGGTGAGGCTGGATTCGCTGACAGGTGCCTATAATCGCTTTGCCTTAAATGAACAGCTTCAGCAGCAATATGAACATGCGATCGTAAACCAAACTTCGCTGGCTGTTTACATGATCGATGTCGATTATTTTAAAAACTATAATGACTATTATGGTCATCTCAAAGGTGATTATATTTTAAAAACACTGGTTCAAACCATTCAGCAAATATTGCCTGAAAATGGTTTCCTGGCACGTTATGGTGGTGAGGAATTTGCAGTTTTACTGGCAGATATTTCCTGGCAGGAAGCCGAAGCTTTTGCCGAGCAACTTTGTGAGGTTATTCGTCAGCTCAATTTGGAACATGCCAACCGTGAGGATGACAAGACCTGGATCAGTATCAGTGTTGGGGCAGCGATTATGGATGCAGAGCATATCTATAAAAATGTTGACCGTTTACTGAAAACAGCAGATCAGCGGTTGTATCAGGCGAAAATTCTTCGCGATTCAGCCTGTATTAAATAATAAAAAATCCAATCAATACATCAGCTATCTTTATCCGATCAAGTTATATCCGCTTACGATTCCTTTACTTTTTTATTATTTTAGCCGCTGTCTGGAATGCTAAATTGGTACTTATCTGAATGAAATTAGCATGAAAAATAACAATGAAACAAACTCAAATTGCAGCAATTTTATTATTAGGCTTAGGTTCCTATAGCCTGACTGCCTGTGCCCAAGACAAGATTTCATCACCGGCAGCTGGGCAATCCGCTGCCCAAACCACACAGCAAGCCTATAAAGTTGAAGAATTTGCGCAATTAAATGAGCCATGGGCACTGACTGAGTTACCAGATCAGCGTTTACTGATTACCGAAAGATCAGGAAAATTGAAATTATTTAATCCAGCCAATCGCAGCACCCAAACTGTTCAGGGTATTCCTCAAGTGGCCTATGGCGGACAAGGTGGCTTAGGCGATATCGCACTCCATCCTGACTTTGCCAAGAATCAGTGGGTTTATCTCAGTTATGCCGAACAGGGACAGGGTGGTTATGGTGCAGTCGTGGTTCGTGGCAAGCTCGATCTCACCAAGAGCACGCCACAGCTTACTCAGATCAAAAAAATCTGGACTCAGGTACCGAAATTTTCTTCAGGACAGGGCCATTATGGGCACCGGATTATCTTTGGCTCGGATAACAAACTCTGGATCAGTTCGGGTGAACGTCAGCAATTCAATCCAGCTCAAGACATGAAATCCAATGCCGGCAAGATTATTCGTCTGAATGACGATGGTTCAATTCCTTCCGACAATCCATTTATGAATCAGGGTGAAATTGCCAAGCAGGTCTGGAGTCTGGGACACCGTAATCCTCTCGGTCTGGCATTTGATCCACAAGGGCAGCTTTGGGTGATTGAAATGGGGCCTAAAGGTGGTGATGAGCTGAATAAAGTGATGAAGGGCAAAAATTATGGCTATCCGATTGTCTCTAATGGGGAGCATTATGATGGCAAGCCGATTCCAAATCACAGTACCCGACCAGAGTTCGAAGCACCGGCATTAGATTGGACTCCCGTAATCTCTCCTTCAGACTTGCTGTTCTATACTGGCAATAGCTTTCCTCAATGGAAAAATAAAGCCATTGCTACAGGTCTGTCTTCTCAGGCAATGATTGTAATCGATACCACTCAAAATCCTGCGAAAGAAATACAGCGACTGGATATGAAAGAGCGGATTCGTGGTGCGATCCAGGCCAAAGATGGCTCATTCTGGGTGATTGAAGATGGTCCAAAAGCCAAGTTGCTTAAGATGGCCGCAGCTGAGTAAAAAGCTAAATAGTTAATATCAGAATGAAAGAAAAAGGCCCTAACTCCTGTGAGGGCCTTTTCAAATTTAGCTCAGATACCTTTCCTCCGGTATCGATCAGCATCCTACCGATGTTTTATTCTTGTTTTTGCAAGACTTCCTGTCTTGGTATGCACTCAATATAGCCTGAGTCAGAAAGACCGAGTAGAGGCATTGACCGCATCTGCTGTAGGCCAGAGGCGACAAGCTCACTTGAAAATATTTGTCCGATCAAATCCCAAGTTATCAGGACAATTTTACGATATGGTAGAGATAGAAGACCTTATTGAAGCTCATCTCTCTATTCAATAAAAAAATATTTAAAAAAATTCCATAACATAATAGAAAGGAGAAGCACATGCCTACCGTTCAAATTGAAGTCCGGCAGCAATATTCCCAGGCTGATGAAGAGCAGTTACTCGACAGCGTATTTCACTGTGTGAAAAATGCCTTTCAACTGCCTGACTATGACCGTAATATCCGGCTGGTGGTACATGAAGCCCATCGTTTTCAATATATGGTTCATCTGGCCCAGCCTGAATACTTTACCTTGATCAGTATTGACTGCTTCGCTGGCCGAAGTCTGGAGACCAAGCGCAAACTGTATCAGCAGATTATAGAAAGCTTGGGAAAACTGGGCATTCCGCCTGATCATATTCTGATTCATCTGCGAGAAAGTCCATTGGAAAACTGGGGAATCCGCGGTGGGCAAGCAGCCTGTGATGTCAATTTAGGCTTTAATGTAGAGATCTGACCTTTTTAGAAAAATACCAGATTTTAAATACAAAAAAGCCCCACCATCCTGTTGAGGCTTTTCTGGATTTGCTTTTCAGATCTGACTCCTGTCTGACCTGTCAACGTCCTGTTACTCTGTGCTTTTTATTGTTGTTGTATCGCTTTGCAGACTTCCTGTCTGTCTATGAATGAAACTATAGCCTTGAACTGAAAGTGAGAATAGGCGACAAATTCTGCGCTGCCTGTAGGCTAAAGTGCACATCGCTGTCGTCCTCAGGCACTGACATACTGGATCAGCTTATCCACGACATCTCTGAGTGTTTTATTGTCGAATTCATTCCCTTCAAAGCTGTAGTCTTTATTGCGACTAAAAATGTCCCGCAGCTCTACAATCGCATTGGTATCCACCATACCGAGCTGAGTGCCGACCTGGCGGATCTGGTCAATGGAACGTGAGCCGTTGGTGACACCATAACCGATATAAGCTGCCGGTTTGCCTTGCCATTCCTTGGCCAGATAATCCAGGGCATTCTTTAATGCTGGGCTATAGCCATGGTTATATTCAGGACTGATAAAAATAAATGCATCCGCAAGAGCAATAAAGTCGGCCCATTCCTGCTGTTTCGGCTGATCATAAATACCGGTCAATGGGGGATGAGAACCAGCAAAAAGCGGAAGGTCCCATTCTTTTAAGTCGACAAGTTCGGTTTCAAGCGTGCTAAAACCATATTTTTTAATTTCCTGTAGTACCCAATGTGCGACCTTAATTGCTGTACGTCCTTCACGCACACTGCCAACCACAATATAAATTTTCATATCTTTCCCTTTCTTATCGTATTCTCATCAAATTAAATTAATCAGATTTATTAATAGAGACTAGAGAGGATTTGTATCTAGAAACTAAAAAAGCTCCCGAAGGAGCTCTTTTAAATCATGTGATTAGCTGATATTACATCAGCTTCACGCCTTGCTGGCCAGCCGGAGTGACTTTGAAGATTTCGACTTCAAAGGTGATATTTTTACCTGCAAGCGGATGATTAAAGTCCACTTCGGTAATATCATCATTTACGGATCTTACTACGCCATACAAAGTCGATTTGGCCTTGTCTTCAAACTCGATCATGTGACCTTCGATCGGACGTTCGCCAAATTTCACCGTATCAAATTTTTGAACATTTTCAGGATTCCACGGACCAAAAGCTTCTTCGGGTGGAAGGCTGACAGTACGACGGTCACCAGCACGCAAGCCCATTAAGGCTTTTTCAAAACCTGGTAATAGGTTGCCATCACCAATGGTCAGGCTTACCGGTTCTTCACGGCTACGGGTATTGTCAATTTCTACGCCACTTTCGATCGCGACAGAAAAATGAAGCTCGACTTTAGAGCCGTCTTCAACACGAGTTTCCTCGTTAGGATTAATAAAATCAGTCATGTTGCGCCTGTGCACGTTGAATTCGGTGTTTTTCCAGGAAAAACGTATCAATCAGCAGCAGAATCGTACCTAAAGTAATGGCACTATCCGCAATATTAAAAGCAGGGAAGTGGCTGTTCTGATAATAGACATGAATAAAGTCAACCACATAACCCAAAGAAATGCGATCAATCAGATTACCAATAGCACCACCCAGAATCAGGGCAACTGCTAGTGGCAAGACTTTCATGCTCTTTGGCATACGCATCAGCCAGAACACGAAAACCACAGACACTAAGCCTGCAAGAGAAGTAAAGAAATAACGTTGCCAGCCACCGGCATCGGACAAGAAACTAAAGGCAGCGCCATAGTTATGTAACAGTGTCCAATTTAAAAAGGGCAGGACGGGCACCGGATCTGCATATTCCAGATGTGTTACCGCAATCCATTTGGTCCATTGATCTAAAATGATCGCCAGAATAGCCAGTCCGATCCACCACAAATTGTGAGGATAGAACTGGAACAGACCCTTTTTCTGCTGTGGGTTAGGCATATTTTCTCTCTTCACCTTGGCCGCTCGGGAGGTTAATAATACAACGACCGCATAGTCCTGGATGTGAGGCATGTGTATTCACATCAGGAAGCACGTGCCAGCAGCGTACACATTTCTCGCCATCTGCCGCAGATACTTTCACGCGTAGGCCTTCAAGTTCAGCGTCATTGCCTTGAGCAGCATCAAACGGATTCACGATCACCTGAGAAGTGATCAGAACGAAACGCAGCTCATCACCCAGACGGTCTAGAACAGCTTTCAGTTCATCATTGGCCCACAGCTCAACTTTGGCAGACAGGTTTGAACCCACCAGTTTCTCGTTACGCGCATTTTCAATGTGCTTGTTGACCGCAGATTTCACTGTAATCAGGGTTTGCCAGTCTGCTTCAGACAACAGGTTTGCCTGTGCTGAAACTGGAATATCGTACCATTCAGCAGTGAACACATATTTCTCGCTTTGACCTGGAATTAGTGGCCATGCTTCTTGAGCGGTGAAGCTCAGGATTGGTGCCATCCAGCGAACAAAGGCTTGTACCAGATGATACAGCGCAGTTTGCGCAGAATGACGTGCCTGTGAATCTGCTTTAGTGGTGTACTGACGGTCTTTGATGATGTCTAAGTAGAAACCACCGAGGTCGTTAATACAGAAATTGGTCAAGGCATTGGTCACGATATGGAAGTTCATATCTTCATATGCTTTCTTGATGGTTTCCTGTACATCATTGGCGCGTTGCAGGATGTATTGATCCAGTGCAATCAGTTGATCTACAGGTAGTGCATCAGTTTCCGGATTGAAGCCATTCAAATTCGCCAGCAAGAAACGCAGGGTATTACGGATACGACGGTAACCATCTGATGCACGGTTAAAAATTTCTTTACCTGCGGTCATTTCATAACGGTAATCTGCTGAAGCGATCCAGAAACGCAGGCCGTCTGCACCCATGTTCTTGATAATGTCTTGCGGAGTAATAATATTACCCAGCGATTTCGACATCTTGCGACCTTTCTCATCAACCACGAAACCGTGAGTCAGCAGACCTTTATATGGCGCACGTTGATTGATTGCCATAGAGGTCAATAATGAAGACTGGAACCAGCCACGGTGTTGGTCAGAGCCTTCAAGATACAGATCAGCCGGATCGGTCAATTCTTCACGGTCACGCAGCACTGCATAGTGGGTTGTACCAGAGTCAAACCATACGTCTAAGGTATCGCGAACCGCGTTGTACTGCTCAGCATCATCACCAATGAAGTCTTTCGCTTCACGGTTATACCAGGCATCAATACCTTCCTGTTCGATCAGTTTAGCCACTTCTTCGATCAGTTCAGGTGTACGAGGATGCAGTTCATTGGTGTCTTTATGCACGAAGAATGGGATTGGCACACCCCAGGTACGTTGACGTGAGATACACCAGTCCGGACGGCCTTCGATCATTGCCTGGATACGGTTTTTACCCCAATCCGGAACGAAGCTGATGTCATTTTCAATGGCATTCAATGCGCCCTGACGCAGACCTTTTTCATCCATGCTGATGAACCATTGTGGGGTCGCACGGAAGATAATCGGAGTTTTATGACGCCAGCAGTGCGGGTAGCTATGCTTGATAGGCTTATGTGCCCATAGCTTGTTAGCTTCGCCAAGCGCCGCAATAATTTGTGGATTGGCCTTGTAGATATGTTCGCCTGCAAATAGTGGTGAAGTCGGTAAATACACACCATTACCGCCCACTGGATTATCTACTTTCAGGTTATACAGCAGACCAACTTTATAATCGTCCACACCGTGGCCAGGTGCAGTATGTACAGCACCAGTACCGCTGGTTGCAATAACGTGTTCACCCAGAATCACTGGCACTTGACGCTCAGCGATTAAAGGATGTTGTAGTACCAGATTCTCAAGTTTCGCACCGGCAAAATCGGCAATCACTTCAACCGCGTTAAAGCCATAACGTTCAGTCGCAGATTCAACCAGATCTTTAGCCAGGATAAAGTTTTGCGCCGCTTTATCTTCACCACGTGCAACAACCAATTGGTATTCAATTTCAGCGTGCAGAGCAACCGCCTGATTCGCAGGCAGGGTCCAAGGCGTAGTCGTCCAGATCACGATATCGGTTGAGTCTTTAACTTCAACACCTAAACGTGCAGACAGATCCGCCAGATCCACCACGGTGAAACCCACGTCAATCGCGTCTGACTTTTTATCTTCATATTCAACTTCAGCTTCAGCCAGTGCTGAACCACAGTCCAGACACCAGTTCACCGGTTTAAGACCTGGCTGGATATGGCCATTTTTCGCGATTTCACCGAGTGAACGCACGATGTTGGCTTCCTGCTTGAAGTTCATGGTGAGGTAAGGATTGCTCCAGTCACCAAACACGCCCATACGGATGAAGTCTTTTTTCTGTAGCTCCACCTGACTCAATGCATATTCGCGGCAAGCTTTACGGAAAGTAGGCGCATCCACTTTAATGCCGACCTTACCGACTTTTTCTTCAACTTTCAGTTCAATTGGAAGACCGTGACAATCCCAGCCTGGCACATAAGGCGCATCAAAGCCGTCCATGATGCGGCTTTTAATGATGATGTCTTTAAGTACCTTGTTGACTGCATGACCTAAGTGAATCTGGCCATTGGCATATGGAGGGCCATCATGAAGCACGTATTTTTTCTTGCCAATTCGCGATGCACGAATCTGCTGATAAATGTCATCGGCATACCACTCTTCTAACCATTTCGCTTCACGTACTGCCAGATTTGCTTTCATTGCAAAGTCAGTACCTGGGAGGTTCAGCGTGGCTTTATAATCCACTGCATTTTCAGGAGTTTGCTTATCGCTCATGCAAGTTGTCTTCCAATTTAATCAGTCATTAGACTGACACGTTTTACAATAAAAATACGGGACATTAAAAGGGAAATGTGGGGTGTTTTCGACGAAACTCAAGCAGTTTCTCAACATCATCATCAATTCCGGCCTTTAACGCTTCAAGCGAAGGATAATCTTTTTCGCCATGCAGATAATTCAAGAAGGTTACCCGCATTAACAGGCCATACAGATTAGCAGAAACATCAGGAAAATGTACTTCTAATCGCCATTCCGGATGAGTCTGTTTGATCGCAGGGCGGGTACCTACATGACCGGCACCAAACAGGCTGCCCTGATCATAGCCGGCAATACCCGGCTGTTCAGGATTTTCTTGCTGAACCTTGGCGCTGAGTGATCCGGTTTCACAGACGACTTCAACCCCATAAATACCCTGCAGACAGGGTCTATGCCGGTTTAACCGGACATTAATGGTCGGGAAATCAATGGTACGACCAATCTGGTCGCCGTATTGCACCCGGCCGGTAATACTATAAGGACGTCCCAGTAATTTGGCTGCCAGAGCCAGGTCACCCGCTTGCAGAGTCTGACGGATGCGGGTAGAACTGACCCGTTCACCATCCAAGGCAATGGTATGCAGGTTGGTAACCTTAAATCCGTAGTCTCGCAGGAATTCACTATTACCTTGACGGTTTTTACCAAAGTGAAAATCATCCCCCAAGACCAGATGCGCTGCATTCAGTTTATCTTTCAGAATGTCGGCAAAGGCTTCGGCACTCAGGCTACGAAAATGATGATCAAACTTGGCGACCGCAATATAGTCCACACCCAGTTCGCTTAAATATTCCACTTTTTCACGCAAAGAGGAAATACGCGGCGGTGCTTCATAACCTTTAAAAAATTCAAGCGGTTGTGGCTCGAAAATCATCACAACAGTTTTTAGTTGCTCAGCTTCTGCAACAGCTTTTAACTGTTTGATCATGGCCTGATGACCCAGATGCACGCCGTCAAAATTACCAATCGTAACGGCGGTTTTTGGCAATTCAGAATGTGACGCTAAAGCATTGAGACGGAGCAGCTGCATAGGCGAAATCAGGGAATTGAAAAATAGGAAAGGCTATATATTGCCATAATCTCAACGATTCGTCTTGTTGTTGTGTTTTTATGCAAAAAAATTATTGAAAAATCACGAAACCCATCAAGAAGAAAGTGTGCCATCCAAGAATCTTCTGCGGTTATTTAAGTGAAAGATCTGCAAAACAGAAATCTAAAAACCCGCTTTTCATTGCCTGGATTTTGCTTTCTAATGTCACGGTTTTCTCAGTATCGAGTAGTTTGCATGTCAGATTCGGCACTCATTATGGCATTGGCCAGTGAATCCAAAGGTTTGTTCGAAGCAGAAGGTGTAGAAGTCCACTATAGTGGCATCGGCAAGGTGAATGCTGCTTTTAAGGCTTTTGAAGTGATTCAGAAAACTCGCTGTAAGACCCTGATTAATCTGGGCACCGCAGGCAGTTCCCATTTCAAGGCGCATGAACTGGTCGAAGTTAAGCGTTTTGTGCAACGTGATATGGATGTTTCACCCTTGGGGTTTGACGTCGGCATTACCCCGATGGATAATCATTTGCCGGGTGCAATTGATCTGGAACCGTTCTTTGCCCATTTACCGAAAGGGGTTTGTGGAACAGGGGACAGCTTTGAAATAGACTTACCAAAAGTGGCTTGTCAGCTGGTGGATATGGAAGGCTATGCGCTGGCCAAGGTATGCAGAAAATTGGATGTGCGCCTGATTTCAGTCAAATATATTACTGACGGTGCAGATGATAGCGCTCACTTGGACTGGGAAGAGAATCTGCTGCTGGGTGCGCAGAAATTATTGAATTTATATCGAACGTTAAAATAATAATAAAGGGTGAGAGAAGGGGTCGGCGACCATAAAATTTATGGTCGTATGCCAAATAATTTTTGCGTTGACCTATTTTTCTTGTGTACGCGGAAGTACGCCGTACAGCATCATATGTACAGTATGCTGGATAATCCGTTGTTGCATGCTGCGGTTACGTAAGGTCTTGCCTGTTACCATTTCCATCTGAGTCGCGAAATCTGCATAGTTCTGGGTTACCGCCCAGATATTCAGAATCAGCAGTTCAGGATCGATATCTTTAGAAATCTTGCCTTGTTCCTGCCAGTTTGAAATCACTTTGGCTTTACGCTTGACCAGTTTTTTCAATGGACCTTTTAAGATTTCTAAAATGTGCGGCGCACCCTGAATCACTTCCAGAGCGAACAGGCGTGAAGCTTTAGGCTGGGTACGCGATACTTCAATTTTTTGCATCAAATAATTGGTAATCGCTTCTTCAGGCTCAAGATCAGCTTCTAGCATTTGTAAAGGTGCCAGCCATTTTTGTAGAACGGTCGTTAAAACCTCTACATAGAGCGCCTCTTTATTTTCGTAATAATAGAAAATATTCGACTTATGCATTTCTGCAATTTGCGCGATCTCATCTAAACTCGCCCCATTAAAACCGTATAGGGAAAAAACATCGAGTGCAGCATTCAGCAGCTGGTTGCGTTTTTGAGTACTCTTTTTTTGTTCCATCAGCAAATATTAAAAACAATTAAAAAGGGAATTTTTAATTGTACGTCAAATCATCAGATTTGTGCATCAAGTCAGGTGCTAATTTTATGAATAATGATGATTTATTCTTTAGATTAAAGATATAATTAGTATCGGTTTAAGGCGCAGGAATTAAAAACCAAGCTTTTGAAAAGGTTGATGATTTTTTAAGTACTAATTATTACCTTGAAGCATCATAAAGTTAAAATAAAATTAATGAATGAAGTTGAAATTTTGCCAATTGCTGAATAAATAATCAGTGAGACAGATATTCTCTTGATTCGAAATAAGGAATCCAGAATAAACAGTTATTCCAGATTCCCTCACATTTTAGGTTGCCAGAACGGCATTCAGAACCTGCTGTTCAAGTTCGGCGAATTTCACATTCTTTTGTCGTGGACGTGGAAGATCAACTTTGAACTCTTTGGCAATATGGCCTTTATCCAACAGGATAATCCGGTCTGCCAGTTGTACGGCTTCACTCACGTCGTGGGTGACCAGAATCGCGGTAAAGCCCTGTTCAGTCCATAATTTTTCAATTAGGTTCTGCATATCCAGACGGGTCAGGGCATCCAGCGCACCAAGTGGTTCATCTAGCAATAAAATACGTGGCTTATGTGACAAGGCACGTGCCAGAGCTGTACGCTGACGCTGACCACCAGACAGTTGTGAAGGCCAAAGTCCAGCTTTTTCTTTTAAGCCGACTTTCTCCAGCATTTGTGATGCATTGTCATGCTGGTCTTTGGGTAAGCCGAGTTGCACGTTCTGTTCGATGCTGCGCCATGGCAATAAACGCGGATCCTGGAACATCACGCGGATATCATCAGCGGTGATGCCTTCACGGATATGA
Source organism: Acinetobacter sp. YH12041 (assembly GCF_013419975.1). NCBI lineage: Bacteria > Pseudomonadati > Pseudomonadota > Gammaproteobacteria > Moraxellales > Moraxellaceae > Acinetobacter > Acinetobacter sp. YH12041. Next base: position 12,833 of record NZ_VOZC01000001.1, read on the forward strand.
CGTGCGGACTTGAATTTAATTTCGCCATAGCTCTGTTTTTCTAAATCTGCAATCAGACGAAGCAGGGTACTTTTACCACAGCCACTACGTCCAACAATCGCCAGAAATTCACCCGGCTGAATATGCAGGTCCAGATCTTCCAGTACCTTCACCGAACCATAGAACTTGTGCAGCTGTTCAATAATGATTTCGGCACCCGCAACGGCATTGGGGTTGATGTCGGTTGCAGCAGGCTCCTGCACTGTAGTCGGATCATTGGCAAGACGCCCTAAGCTGAGATCAGTCATCACATGCTCCTCAATATTTTTTCAATTATTTTTGATAGCCAGCATGCCAGCGCAGCAGGAATCGTTCTAAGGCCACGGCTAGGACATCTGCCAGTTTACCGAGCAGGGCATACAGTAAAATACCCACCAGTACGACATCAGTTTGCAGGAATTCACGCGCGTTCATGGTCATATAACCGATACCGGACTGGGCAGAAATCGTTTCAGCCACAATCAGCAGTACCCAGACCAGACCAAGTGAAAAACGTAGGCCGACCAGAATTGAAGGCATTGCCCCTGGCAGGATGATTTCTTTATAAAGCTGCCAGCGAGTCAGGCCATAGCTTTTACCCATTTCAATCAGCTGGGGATCGACTGAACGAATCCCATGATAGGTATTGATATAGATCGGGAAAAACACACCAATCGCGACCAGAAACAGCTTGGCTGATTCATCAATCCCGAACCAGAGAATGACCAGTGGAATTAAGGCCAAAGCCGGGATATTACGGATCATTTGCAAGGTGGTATCCAGCAGGGTAGAAGCCGTTTTGGATGAACCATTCAGTAGACCCAAAATTAGCCCTAGACCACCGCCTACCAACAAACCACTTAAAGCACGGCCAGCACTCACTTTGACATGTGTCCACAATTCACCGCTGAGCAGCAAATTCCAGAACGCGATGACTACGGCACTTGGTGCAGGCAAAATGCGGCTTTCCAGCAAACTGGTACTCGACGCGATTTGCCAGAGTAGAATTAATCCGACAGGAACTAACCAGGGCAGCAAACGCTGCCCAAGCTGTGTTCCACGTGAAACCTTCTTTTCTGCGAGGGTTTCAACTGAAACGACTTTCGACATTAAGCTGGCTCCTGAATACTCTCAGCCTTCTTGTTCTCATCTGGAGTGTAGTTATTTGCCACAATCTCACCGAATGGACCAGTCAGGTTTGGCTGAGCCAGTTTTTGCTGAGTTTCAAGCGGAAGTAATGGGAATACCAGTTCCGCAAAACGGATCGATTCTTCCAGATGTGGGTAGCCTGAGAAAATGAAGGTATCGATACCTAGATCAGCATATTCCTGAATACGTGCTGCGACAGTTTCTGGATCTCCTACAAGCGCTGTACCTGCACCGCCACGTACCAGACCTACACCTGCCCACAGGTTTGGAGACACTTCGAGTTTGCTACGGTCGCCATTGTGCAGCTCAGCCATACGACGTTGGCCGACAGAGTCCATTTGCTTGAATTTCGCTTGTGCAGCAGCAATGGTGGCATCATCCACATACTGGATGAGCTCGTCTGCTGCTCTCCATGCTTCTTCATTGGTTTCACGCACGATCACATGCAGACGGATACCGTAGCTCAGCTTGCGACCTTTCGCTTCCGCTTTGGCACGCACATTTTCAATTTTTTCTTTCACTGCTGCAGGTGGCTCACCCCAAGTCAGGTAACTGTCAACCTGATCAGTGGCCAGTTCAACGGCTGCATCTGAAGAACCACCGAACCAGAGTGGTGGATATGGTTTTTGAACTGGTGGATAAAGCAGTTTGGCATCATCTACACTGAGACGTTCACCATGGAAAGTGAAGCTTTCGCCGGTATGTGAACGGGTCAGAATTTCACGCCAGATTGTCGTATATTCAGCTGCAGTCTTGTAGCGTGTTGCATGATCTTCATAAACGCCGTCACCTTTTAGTTCTTGCTCATCACCACCCGTCACCAGGTTCAGCAATACACGGCCACCAGACAGACGGTCAAAGGTTGCAGCCATACGTGCAGTCAGGGCAGGCGTGGTAACACCTGGACGCAGCGCGACGAGGAATTTCAGTTTTTTAGTCGCATCAATCAGGCTGGCTGCGGTTAACCACGGATCTTCACATGAACGGCCAGTCGGGATTAATACACCTTCATAACCAAGATTATCGACCGCAACCGCAATCTGCTTCATGTAGGCATGATCAACCTGGCGTGCACCTTTGCTGGTACCTAAGTAGCGGCTGTCGCCATGTGTCGGGATAAACCAGAAAATTTTCATGTCTTTGATCCTTAGATTATTTGCCTGCCCAAACGGCTTGCTGAATATTGATAGATTTCGGAATGATCTTGAGTTCGCTGAAACGGTTTGCGAGTTCCTGCTGATCGGCAATTACTTTCTTGGTGAGCGGTGCCGCACCAGACGGATTCGGACGACGCTGGATAAAGGTCTGGCTGACAATCGGTTTTAGACCGGTACTTTGTGCAAAGATGCTTGCAGTTTCAGCCTTATGGCTTTGTACCCATTTATCTGCAACATTGACCTGCTTGATAATGCCTTTTAATGCTTGCGGATGATTTTTGATTAAATTTTCTGAAGCCAGGTAAAAGGTGTAATTGGGACTTAAGCCCTTACCTGAAGATAAAACTCTGGCTTTATCTTCTACTTGAGCCGCAGCATAGTACGGATCCCAAATTGCCCAGGCATCAATCGCCCCTTTCTGGAAAGCTGCACGCGCATCAGCAGGGCTTAACCAGACCGGCTGGATATCGGTCCATTGCAGACCCGCTTTGCGTACTGCCTGCACCAGTAAATAATGTGAGCTTGAACCGCGGTGTACGCCAACACGTTTACCTTTGAGCTGGCTCAGCTTGGTAATTTTGGAATTATGCTGGACCAGAATGGCAGAAGATAAAGGTTTTGCAGTTTCATAAGCAAAATAGTGCAATGGCTTATTGCCTGCCTGAGCGTAGACAGGAGGTGTATCTCCAGTTGCACCCACATCGATAGAACCTACCGCCAATGCTTCTAAAATTTGTGGTCCGCCTGGGAATTCATTCCAGCTGATTTTTGCATTTGGAAATTCTTTTTCAAACAGTTTTTGCTGCTGGGCAATGACCAGGTTCACAGAAGCTTTTTGATAGCCCACACGAAGCTGTTTAACAGAAGGATCTACTGCCCAAGCGGCACTTGAACCCAACATCGCGCAAGCAACTAATGCAGCGTTCATTCCATGACTGGAGGTCTTGAACCATGTGATTGCTTTGTTGTGTAGCTGATGTTGAGTCATGATTAAATCCCCTAAATTGTTCTTTGGTTTACTTCGCGATAATTGCAGATTGAATATTCAGTTTGGCTGGAATCAGTTGCTGGCCATAAAAGGCATCAGCCACCTGTTGTTGTTTTTGTGCCACTTCGGGAGTGAGTGGTTTTACCCCAAAGCCCATGCGTGAAATAGACGTTTTCAATACATCAAAGGCTAGGCCTGTCGGTTTTTCCAGAAGTTTGGCGGCTTCATCCTGATGAGCAGAGACCCACTCAGTGGTCAGATTGAGTTCATTCACGACAGCTTCAATAATCTGTGGGTTGGCTTCAGCAAACTTGCGATCTGCCAGATAGAACTGATGGTTACTGATGATGTTCTCACCCGTTGCGATGACACGGGCACCAATCTGATGTTCTGCTGCAGCGAAGAACGGGTCCCAGATCACCCAGGCATCGACAGCACCGCGTTCAAAAGCGGCACGGGCATCAGAAGGTGGCAGGTAAACCACTTCGATATCACTGAGTTTCAGATTGTTGGCTTCAAGGACTTTAAGTAGTAAGTAATGAACATTTGAGCCTTTATTTAAGGCAACACGTTTGCCTTTCAGATCCTGAACTGACTGGATATTCGAATCTTTTTGTACAATTAGCGCTTCAGCTTTCGGTGCTTCAGGCTGATTGGCCACATAGACCAGATTTGAGTTCGCTGCTTGAGCAAAGATCGGTGGCGCTTCACCGGCTTCACCAAAAGATACGCTGCCGACATTCAAGCCTTCAAGCAACTGAGGACCAGCCGGGAATTCAACCCATTTCACATTCACGCCTTGTTCTTTTAATGACGTTTCTAAGGTGCCACGTTCTTTTAAGATCGGCAGTACGCCATATTTCTGGAAACCAATATTCAGGGTCACGGCTTCCTGTTTTTTGCCACAGCCAGAAAGCATCATCACGCCAGCCACCGCAGCACTAAGGACCGCAGTTTTTGTGAATAATTGAATGTGTGATTGGCGCATGAATCAGAACTCCTGAAAATTTAGAAATGTGAAATGAAGAACTTAGGCATACGCTAAAGCTTTTTACTTTTCTAAAAAAATAACTATTCAGGAATTTCTAATGAAGAAAAAAGATAAATAAAAAAGTGCAAAACTTATGCAGGAAAGTGATTTACACATTAATTTAGGAAGAAAGAATTATTTATATAAGGCAATGAAATATAAAATTATTTATTCTAAATAAAGTGGCCAGATATGCTTATTAGAAAATCAGCAATAAGATTTTTATGCTGAATGCAGGTTTTATGAATATCGTTATCTAAAATAAAGATATGAGAGCGCATAAAAAAGTCACTTTAAAGTGACTTTTTACAGACAATTGAATTGCGCTGATAATTATAAAAAGCCTGTCGGGCATCGGGCAAATCATCTACTGATGCCGGTTCAAAGCCCTGTTCCAGAAACCAGTGTGCAGTACGGGTCGTTAAAATAAACAGTTGCTGAATACCCAGACTTTTGGCCTTATCTTCCAGATAATGCAGAATCTGGCTACCGCGGTTGGATTGACGGTAACTTGGATCTACTGCAACGCAGGCGATTTCTGCGGAACGCAGTTCATTGCCCGTAGTCGGAATCGGATACAGGGCAGCACAGGCCAGAATCATGCCGTCACGCTCAATTACCGCGAACTGGTCAATTTCATTTTCCAGACGCTCCCGCGAACGGTAAACCAGAATACCTTCTTCTTCTAAGGGGCGGAGCAAACGGATCAGGCCACCGACATCCTGAATATCGGCCATACGCACTTCTTCATAATGCGCATCGGTGATCATGGTGCCGGAACCATCCCGGGTGAACAGTTCTTCCAGCAAGGCGCCGTCATAGGTATACGAAATCAGGTGAACGCGATTGACGCCATTTCGGGAAGCTTCCTGAGCGGCCTTGAGCTGGAGCCGAATTTCAATATCCTGTTCATCAGAAAGAATATAGTCATCCAGTTGCTGTGGGGTTACTTCCCGTTTTAACTGACCCTTACTGTCGAGCAGACCATGCTGTCGACCCAAGATAATCAGTTTATCGGCTTTGAGGCGAGTCGCAGTTTTGGTGGCAACTTCTTCAGCTAGAAGGTTAAAAACTTCGCCTGTGGTTGAATAGCCGGTCGGACCGAGAATCACAATATTATGATTGTTCAGATGACGTTGAATCGCATCGGTATCAATGGCCCGAACTTCACCAGTTAACTGAAAATCGACCCCGTCACGGATGCCATAAGGTTTAGCTGTCACAAAATTTCCTGAAACGGCATCAATGCGCGCACCATACATGGGTGAATTGGCCAGCCCCATCGACAATAGCGCCTCAATCTGTAAACGGATCGATCCTACTGCATTCAGTACACAGCTTAAGGATTCACGTGTCGTCACCCGACGCTGCTGGTGGAAGGGGGTCTCGAAACCACTCGCAGCCAGATTCTGGTTAATCTGCGGACGCGCGCCATGTACCAGAATCAGCCGGATTCCTAAAGAATTGAGCAGGGCAATATCATGAATGATGTGCTGAAAGTTGCCATGCAATACCGCTTCACCATCAAACATGATCACAAAGGTTTTATTGCGATGAGCATTGATATAAGGCGCAGAATGGCGAAACCAGTGCACATATTGCAAGGTGTTGCTCGGTGAGGTTTCTGCTGCAGTCATAGCTGTGCCTATTTCAACATTTAAAGATCTAGCTTTGATTCTAATGAAAAAATACTGAAGTGGAAGTACAGATATAAAAAAACACCTGAAGCGAGCTTCAGGTGTCTGCTAGAAGGGCAGAAAAGAGAATGATTAGTTGATGATTCGAACAATCTTGTCATTACGATCGTTGACTAGTACATAGTCACCATTGATTTTATACCATTGCTGGTTTTTACCTGCTTTCGGCAAACGGCGTGCTTCATAGCCACTGACTTCAAAGCGACGGTTGTCATACTGGTTTGGCAGTTTTTGACCTACACGCCAGTCACGGCTTGGGTTAACCCCACGGTTGTTGTAACGACGGTCATCCCATTTTTTTGCATCTTTATGATTCCAGTGCGGTGCTGGTTTATGCGGTGCATAACGTGGATCATGATGCTGCGGTGCTGCCATTGCAGAAGTAGCAACCAGCGCACTAAGAGATAAGGCAATTGTAGTTAAAACTTTTTTCATGGCTCTCACCTAAAAATCTGTACATGTTTTCGATGAGATTAAATTAGCGAATAAGTAGATAGAAAGCGTGAGGCCAGTTTAGTGGAATTGTTAAATTCATGAAGGAATTTAGGAGATTAGCCACGATTAAAAGGAAAGCTCTAAAATAAGAAAAAGCCTAAAAAGGCTCATCCGAAAAATCAAAAAGCCCAAACGAGGTTGGGCTTTGCATCAGGTTCTAAATCAGTCTCCGATAATCCGGACAATACTGTTATTTTCAGAGTTCACCAGAATGTAGTCATTGTTGACTTTGTACCATTGCTGCTTACGGTCTGGTTTAGGCAGTTTATGGTCCTTATATTCGACCTTGTAGCCATTACTGCGATAATGCTGCGGCATGACATAGCCAGGCTGCCAGCGTAACTGTTGCAGACGTTTAACACCACGTTCTTCACGCATACGACGTTTATCATACTGGTCTTGGTGATCGTCATGGAACTCACGCGATTTCTTGGCCTGATGATGACCCGGACCCCGTTCCATACGCTGTTCATCATTGAAATGAGGGGCAGCGTTTGCAACATTTGCCAGCATGAATGCACTGCAGGACATCGCCAATGCTACCAGAACCTTTTTCATGTTGAACCCTCATTCAATTGTTCATTTTCTACAGTAACTAATGTACGGAAAAATTGCAGAGAAACTGTGAAGAACTGGCTGAAGTTTTATATCAATTACAGAGAAATTATGATTATGCCATGATTTTACATAAGCTTAGGATGCACTTCAGTCAGTTGACCAGTTATGCCCAGCCCCATTGGCATTTCAGCAAAACCGGGATCAAGATGCAAGCGCGATGTCCTGAATTGTGTATCAAAACCGTCTCAAAATAGTGGAAAAATATTCTTTTTAAGCGCCAGATCTTGATTCAGTCATTACAATTTTTTAGTTCCACTGTTCTGTTAAACCCTGTAAGGACTGAATGGCTTCAGCCACAGACTCTGCCTCGACTGCATCTTCTAAAGCCAAAATCAGGGCAGTTGATAACTGCAAATTTTCAATACGACGAATAGTTTCAGTTTTACGTTTTTGGTCTGCCATTTAATTTTCCTTCGCTTTGATTTAACTTGAAAAGCATTATAAAAATTTTATATTAATTTGGAAAACCGAATAATTTTATATTGTTGATTCATTAAAACGATTTATATCTGTTTTTTAAAGAATTTAAGAATAAAAAAGAGCACCATCCGTAAATGCGCTCTTTCGGGATTTAATGAACGATCTTAATAGGCATAGTTCAGGTCAGTATAGTCACTTAGAGACTTCTGCACATGTGCCTGAATAAAGGTACGCACATCTTCTGCTGTCATTGCTTTGCCCTGATTGCTGATCACATGTTCAATTTCAGGCTGACCTTCGATCTTGATGCGATAGACAAAGTGTTTCGCCACCTGATAACGATCATCCAGCTTCTCGATACCCGTCACATAATGATAGGAATGTTCAAAATTCAGATCGGTATGGGAAAAGACAAATTGATCAAACAGTTTTAGTTTTTGACCATTTTCGAGTGCCTGAATGTCATCGATAATGCTGGCATCAAACTTCATGCCGTATTTTTCAGAGATCGGCTGCTGATCGACCAGCAGAGAAACCATGCCATCTTCCAAAGTCGTCACGGTGATGTTGTTTAAGTCAGTCATGTTGCACTCAAATAAAAATCTGTTGGCGCTAGTATAGGGGAATTTGCAGCGAACTGAATAAAGACAGTATTGCAGAGATAAGAAAGGTCTGGCTGATTCAGTCTGAAATCTGGATGAATGGGGCAGGAGAATAAGCAGCTTTCAAATGAGCCTTATCTTTATAGAGTTTAAAAAACAAAAAGCCAATGCGGACATTGGCTTTTAAATAGGTGGCAGTTAAAGCTTAATCTTGAGCATCAATACTTTGACCGTTCATATGCAAGCTATCTTCACCCATCAGGTACAGATAAGCTGGCATGATGGAATCCGGTGTCGGTAAAGTTTTCGGATCTTCATTCGGATAAGCCTTGGCACGCATTGCGGTACGTGTAGCACCCGGATTGATACAGTTAAAACGGATATTCGAATTGACCCGCTCTTTGGCAAATAACTGGCTGACTGCTTCAATGGCAATTTTTGAAACTGAATAAGCGCCCCAGCATTCCCGGGCTTCACGACCTACGCCGGAACTGGCAAAGACCACAGAAGCGTGTTTGGATTTTTCCAGCAGGGGTAACAGGGCTTGAGTAATCACAAAAGGCGCACGAAGGTTAACTGCCATGACGTCATCCCAGACATTAACCGGATAATCTGCCAGTGGCACTCGCTCGCCTAAAATACCGGCATTATGCAAAATCCCGTCCAGACGGCCAAACTGCCGATCGAGCGTGTCGAGCAATAATTCATAATCACGTTCAGAGGCGCTAGATAACTGTAATGGGAGAATGGCAGGTTGCGGCGCACCCAAACTTTCAATTTCATCATAAATGACTTCAAGCTTGTTTAAGGTACGCCCGTGCAGAACTACAGTTGCTCCATGCAGGGCATAACTGATTGCTGCTGCACGACCAATGCCATCGCCCGCACCCGTGATCAGGATGATACGATCTTTTAACAGATCGGGGCGAGGTTGATATTCTGAATACTTCATTATCTACCTCCTCATTATTATTGTTAAGTGTCTTTAGTAGCTTCAGGAATCAAGACAGGACACTTGGCTCGCTCAAGACCAGTTTCTGAATGTGCTGATGTAACTCATTCACTGTATTCACTATATAGTCGGCTTGCCAGGCTGTTAAGTCATCTTTGTATTGCAGTGGTAAATAACCGTATGCTGCCAGTATGGTGTACATCTTGGCATTGCGGCCGGCATCAATATCCCTGGGATGGTCACCGACATAGATACAGTCCTCTGCAGCCAGCTGTAGCTGCTCGGCAGCCAGATACATCGGCTCCGGATCTGGCTTGGTTCGGGTCACATCTTCCGGACAGACCAGTACGGCACAGCGCTCGGTCAGGTTTAAAGCTTTGAGTAAAGTTTCGCTCAACCAGCGCGGTTTATTGGTCACAATTCCCCAAGGGATATCATTTTCCTCTAATTCTTTAAGTAGAGGATACATTCCGCTGAACAGATCTGTATCCACAGCAATATCTGCACCATACATATCCAGAAAACGCTGGCGATGATCCAAGAAAACCGGGTCTTCCAGTTGCAGTTCCGGATAGACCAATTTGACCATAGCACGTGCACCTTCTGAAACCTGGGTACGGATCAGATCAGCTTCCACCACGTCACGGCCGGCTTCACGGCACATATGCTGGATAATACGGATAAAGTCAGCTGCGGTATCAATTAAAGTACCATCGAGGTCGAATAGAACCGCCTTCATTGGGCAGCCTCTTGCGCACTTTCTTTAACGGTATACACCATATAGTTCACGTCAACATTCGGTGCCAGCCAGTAACGCTTGGTCAGCGGGTTATAATGCAGGCCAGTCATATCTTTCAGTTTTAAACCGGCATTACGGATGTCGTGCGCCAACTCAGAAGGCTTGATGAATTTGCTGTAATCATGTGTACCTTTGGCCAGCATACGCAGGATATATTCTGCACCAATGATCGCGAACAGATAAGATTTTGGATTACGGTTAATGGTCGAGAAGAAGACATGACCACCCGGTTTGGCCAGTTTATAACAGGCCTGAATAATAGAGGCTGGATCAGGTACATGTTCCAGCATTTCCATACAGGTAACCACATCGTATTGACCGGCTTGCTCTTCTGCCAGCTGTTCTACCGGAATCTGACGGTATTCAATATTGCTAACATCTTCCTGCTCAGCATGGATGCGTGCCACATTCAGTGGCGCTTCGCCCATATCAATGCCCAGCACCTGAGCGCCACGGCGCGCCATGCTTTCTGACAGGATGCCCCCGCCACAGCCCACATCCAGCACTTTCTTGCCGCTCAAGCCACCAGCATGTTCATCAATCCAGTTGAGACGTAGCGGATTGATCATATGCAATGGGCGGAACTCGGAATGCTGATCCCACCATATAGCTGCAAATGCTTCAAACTTGGCAATTTCTTGTGGATCAACATTCAATTGCGACATCGGTGTTACCTCAATCAGTCGTGATTATTTAAAATTTAAGTTCGCCCAGAGGCGGTATAAACAGATTTAACTTCTTGTAAATCAGTACACTTGTTTAGTGTAGCGATTCTGGAAAAAAAAGCGATAAAAGCTGTAAAAAAGTTCACAGAATAAAAACGAAACCGGCATAATTACTTTATAGTGAAGCCATAAATTAGACATAATGATTTAGAGGACGATAATCCCAATGAAAAAATTTATTTTAGGCACTGTAGCCGCATCTGTTTTGGCATTTTCTGGCAGTGCAATGGCCGCCAACTTTGTAGCAGGTCAAGACTATCAAGTCCTGGCGAATCCAGTAAAAGTTGAAAAGCCGGGGAAAATTGAAGTCCGTGAATTCTTCTGGTATGGCTGTGGTCACTGCTATTCTCTTGAACCACACATGCAAAGCTGGTTAAAAAAATTGCCTAAAGATGTACGTTTCGTGCGTACCCCAGCCGCGATGAATCCACTATGGGAACAGGCAGCTCGTGCGTATTATGTGTCTGAAGCTCTAGGTGTTCGTCAAAAAGCACATTTGCAGCTATTCCATGATATTCATGCGAAGAAACAGCCAATTCTGGAACAGGCTCAATTGGCTAAGTTCTATACCCGTTATGGTATTTCTGAAGCGAAATTTAATACCACTTATAAATCATTCCCGATTTCTTCAAAAATCGCACAGGCCAAAAATCTGGCTGCGACTTATCAGTTAAGCGGCGTACCAGCGGTAACCGTAAATGGTAAGTATGTGGTTCAGGGCGATGATGCCAAAGTGGTTCAAGTGGTAAATTATCTGGTTGAAAAAGAGCGTAAAGCTAAATAAAACCAGATCTGCATGAATCTAAAAACCCGCTGTTATATGCGGGTTTTTTATGTCAGGATAAAATTGAACTGCGAAATAGATTTCACTCAGATGAGATCTCAGGCTTGAGATAAAATTCCACGAAATAACAGTTCTAACTGCTTTAGGCTTTGCGCTTTGAAGTCATTTATCCGAGTTTGCCGCAGTGCAGGATCAGGCTGTGCCTGAAGCTGAATCCAGCCCATAGCCCAGTTTAATGCGAGAGGAACTAAGATCTGTGCCAGTGCGGTTAATTCGGCTGGAGAAGGAGATTGCTGGACGGCTGGAATCTGTTCCAGGGTATGCCTTAAATCTTGGGTCAGATAATGAATTTCCCGCTCAATCCCTTGTCTGAGAATGTTGGAACCGCCCCAACGTTCGGCACTGACAAATGTCCAGGCTTCGGGATGGGCATTGACTGCTTGAAAAAACAGTTCGATTTTGGCTGAAAGCTCATCCAGAGAAAAATCTGCAGGTCCCAACTGACTCAGCACACCTTTGAGATGAATTGACACCTGATCCAGAAGTTCCAGCCCCAACTGATCCATATTCTGAAAGTGTCGATAAAACGCAGCAGGCACCAGCCCGACTTCATGAGTGATTTCGCGCAGGCTGATGCTGCTAAATGCATAGCCACGGCTGCTCAATGCCAAGGTAGCATCGAGGAGGGCCTGGCGGCTTTGGTGCTTGCGTTCTTCACGTAAAGACATAGGGATTTTCCTTCGGCAGATTTGCAGTTTAGCAAAAAACATCTGTCCATCGCAGTAGCGCAGATGGACTGAAAAATCTATACAAGCAAAGCGTGTCCAGTGATTTTGTAAATGATCTGTCCTCTGTTCCAATCTTGGCGGAGGCTTCTGTTATACTGAGCCGCAATTATTTTTAGTCAACAGCAGGACCTATTATGCGTATCGACCAACGAGCATTAGATCAATTACGTGAAGTGAAAATTACCCGTAACTATACACGTTATGCGGAAGGTTCCGTATTGGTTGAATTTGGTCATACCAAAGTGCTGTGTACTGCCAGTGTGGACAGCTCTGTACCACGTTTCCTGAAAGGTCAGGGTCAAGGCTGGGTAACAGCAGAATACGGCATGCTGCCACGTTCAACACATACCCGTAGTGATCGTGAAGCTGCTCGCGGCAAACAAAGTGGCCGTACTCAGGAAATCCAGCGTCTGATCGGTCGTAGCCTACGTTCAATGGTCGACCTGAAAAAACTTGGTGAAAATACCATTACCATTGACTGTGACGTGATCCAGGCAGATGGTGGTACCCGTACTGCATCAATTACGGGTGCAGCCGTAGCATTGATTGATGCCATGAACGTATTGCTTGAGAAAAAGAAAATTAAACAGGACCCACTTAAAGGTCTGGTAGCAGCCATTTCTGTAGGTATTTTTAAAGATGAAGTCTTGCTGGATCTTTGCTATGAAGAAGATTCAAACTGTCAGACTGACTTGAATGTCGTGATGACTCAGGCAGGTGAATTTATTGAAATCCAAGGTACTGCTGAAGATAAGCCATTTACCCGTGAGCAATGCAATGACATGCTGGCCATGGCTGAAAAAGGGATTCAGGAACTGATCAAGAAACAGCAAGAAGCTTTGGGCTGGTAAGCTTTTCAAGTTGTAAAAAACGCATCTTCGGATGCGTTTTTTATTGTACCTACACATTGCCTGACAAAAAATGAACAGGATCTGTCTACTGTGTAACCTCTGTTTTAAGCGATGATCTTTTAACCAAATCTCATTCAGAGGGGTATAACATGAAAATATGGTTGATGGCATTTTCAGTATTTGCTGTACTGGGTTTAACTGCCTGTGATTCGAATTCTCGTGATGAAAACCGTGATGGTGCAAATATGAAACGAGGAAGTGATACCAATTAACAGAGTAGAGGCCATTCAACCTCTATGATTTATATCCTTGAGAATAAGAAAAAGGGTGCTATGGCACCCTTTTTTAATAATAAGACTTTAACCATTAAAACGCATCGACAGGTCAATGGCTTTGACATCTTTGGTTAGTACGCCCATCGAAATATAATCTACGCCTGTACTCGCCACTTCACGTAAGTTATCAATGGTGATATTGCCTGAGGCTTCCAGTTTACAGCGACCAGCCACATGTTTGACCGCATCAATCATTTGCTGCTGACTGAAATTATCCAGCATCACGATATCAGCCTCGGCTTCTAGGGCCTGATTCAGTTCATCCCAGGTTTCAACTTCCACTTCAACTGGTTTACCCGGTGCAATCTGGTGGGCCATGGCAATCGCCTGGCGAATGCCGCCGGCTGCCATAATATGATTTTCTTTAATCAAAAAGGCATCGAATAGGCCCAGACGGTGATTCTGACCACCACCGACAGCAACAGCATATTTTTGGGCAATACGTAAGCCTGGCAGCGTTTTACGGGTATCTAAGAGCTTGGTATGCAGACCGTCCAACTCTTTGACATAGGTTGCTGTTTTGGTCGCAACTGCAGACAGCGTCTGTACAAAGTTCAGGGCAGGGCGTTCTACAGTCAGTAGGCTACGTGCAGAACCGGCCAGTTTTAGAAAAGCTTCATTGGCAGCGACATGATCGCCGTCATTTTTTAGCCAGATCACTTCTACACTCGGATCATAGGCCTGAATCAGGGCATTGACCCAAGGCTGACCAGCAAGAACCATTGCTTCACGGCTAATAATCGTGGCAGTCGCCTGTTCATCTTCAGGAGTCAGCAGGGCAGTAATGTCACCATCGCCAATATCTTCGGAGAGTGCCTGTTGAATATTGATCTGAATCGACTGTTCTAGCAAAGCCTGAGATATGCTCATGAGTATTTCCGTATCTTTTTTAGCCGTGAAAAATTGTGCGTTATCTTAACACCGTTACATTAAAATGAGCGATTTTTCATACAGCCTGCCGGGATGAATTGAGATTTGCCTATGAAAGTTTTAGCATTAAGCCGGCTGCAATCCTGATATTGCAGATTTTATTTTTGTACAGGACAGTTTTATGCAACAGGCAGCTGAGTTTCAAATCCGGGACGGGCAATTGCTCGGGGCGCGCCAGATCCCTTCTCCAAATTTTAATCAGCGGCCTGAACATACCGACATCCAGTTACTGGTAATCCATAACATCAGTCTGCCGCCGTCACAGTTTGGTGGTGGCTATATTGAACAGTTTTTTCAGAATCAGCTGGAGTGGTCAGTGCATCCGTATTTTCGGACTATTGAAGGCATGCAGGTGTCGGCGCATCTGCTGATTTTGCGTTCTGGTGAAGTGCTGCAGTTTGTGAATTTCAATGACCGAGCCTGGCATGCAGGTCGTTCCAGCTATCTGGCCAAAAAAGAATGTAATGATTATTCCATCGGGATTGAACTGGAAGGCAGTGATGACCTGCCGTTTGAACAGGCACAATATGATGCCTTGGTCAAAGTCACCGCCTGTTTACAAGACTATTATCCAAAAATGCAACAGCATATTGCCGGACATTCGGACATTGCACCGGGACGTAAAACCGATCCGGGACCATATTTTGACTGGTGTGCTTTTCGTGCCCAGTTACAACATTATAAGAACCCATGACCCTTCAGGAAGTCATGTGATTAAGCAATGAACTTCTTTTGCAAGTTTCATTACAATAGGCCCAAATTAATTATTAGGTGAATAGGATGGCGCTTTGGCGTTCGACCGTAATTGTCAGTGCGATGACCATGTTGTCGCGGGTTCTGGGATTGGTCCGGGATGTGGTTTTACTGAATGTATTCGGTGCCGGTAAAGATTTCGATACCTTCGTGGTGGCATTTCGTATTCCAAACTTTTTCAGACGACTCTTTGCAGAAGGGGCATTCTCCCAAGCCTTTATTCCGGTACTGACTGAATATAAGACCAGTCGTACCCATGCAGAAGTGCAGATCCTGATCAGCCGGGTCTTTGGCTGTCTGGCCACTTTCATGACCACCCTGACCATAATTGCCATCATTGCCGCACCGGTGATCATGTATATCTATGCGCCTGGGTTCCATGGCGATGAAGCAAAGTTTGCGCTGGCCACAGACATGTTCCGCCTGACCATTCCCTACCTGCTATTTATGTCATTAACGGCTTTTGCCAGCAGTATTCTTAACAGTTATGGCTCTTTCAGTACGCCAGCCTTTGCTCCGGTTTTATTGAATATCGCCATGATTGCTGGTGCGCTCTGGCTCACGCCTTTTATGGCAGAGCCGATTATGGCATTAGGCTGGGCCGTTGTGATTGCCGGGATTTTACAACTGGCGATCCAGATTCCAGAATTATGGCGTAAAAACCTGCTGATTCCACCGAAAGTAGACTTCAAACATGAAGGGGTGGATCGCATCATGAAACTGATGCTACCGGCTCTGTTTGGTGTATCTGTCACACAGATCAATCTGTTACTGAATACGGTTTGGGCTTCTTTTATGCAGGATGGTTCAGTGTCGTGGCTGTATAGTGCTGAACGGATGACCGAGTTGCCATTGGGTCTGATCGGTGTCGCAATCGGTACCGTAATTCTGCCGTCTTTATCCACACAGCATACGGAAAAGAATCCGGAAAAATTCCGTGGCATGATGGACTGGGCAGCGAAAGTCATCGTACTGGTGGGTCTACCAGCCAGTATTGCCTTGTTCATGCTGTCAACACCGATTATTCAGGCATTGTTTGAACGTGGACAGTTTACCTTTGAAGATACCCAGATGACTGCCTTGGCACTGCAATGTATGAGTGGTGGTGTGATTGCCTTTATGCTGATTAAAGTCTTTGCTCCCGGCTTCTATGCCCAGCAGGATACCCGTACACCGGTACGCGTCGGTTTAATGGCCGTGGCAGCCAATGCGATTCTGAACGTGATCTTTATTGGTTTCTTTAAGCTGATTCATTGGGAAGCGGAGCATATGGCACTGGCACTGGCTTCAACCGGTTCAGCCATGGTCAATGCAGGTCTGCTGTATTTCTATCTGCATCAACGCAATATTTTCCGTTTTGGCGCACACTGGAAAAAAATCTTTATGCAATTCATGTTTGCCAATGTGGTGATGATTGCAGCCTTGGCCTATGCACTGAGCTGGTACAATGGTGATGTATCACAGTGGATGCGTGTACTGGAAGTGCTGATTTTATGTGTGGTAGGAGTCGTGGCGTATTTGGCCGCATTGGTCGCTGCTGGTTTCAGACCACGCCATATCAAACCGTAATTCATTTTGGGCGCATAAAAAAACAAGAGCCAAATGGCTCTTGTTTTTTCTGTAGGAAACTTTTCCTTAAGCAGAACTCAGTCGCTAGACCTTGCCGCGAGAAAGGAAACCAACAATGGCAAGAATAACGGCAATCACCAATAAGATAATTGCGAAATCCTTAGATAAGCCTGCTACTCCACCGAAACCAAGTAGACTGGCAATCAAGGCAATCACAGCAAAAATAATAGCCCAGCGAAACATATCAATTCTCCATGTGTTTTTATTCTCAAATCCAGTATAGGAATATTCGATTTTGGGCACTGTTAGTGTTTTGTTGATGTACTGTCTCTGATTTAACAATAGTTTACGTGATATTAATAAGATTCACGTCCCTACATTTCCTTTGTTGAGACTTGGTATAATAAGCTGATTTTTACCATAGCCGTTTTGATTATGTCTGATGCCTTACGTCCATACTTCTGGAAAAAATATAGTCTCACTGAGCTGACGCCAGAAGAATGGGAAGCGCTTTGTGACGGTTGTGGGCTTTGCTGCCTGATCAAGCTGGAAGATGAAGACACCCACGAAGTCGCCTATACCAAAGTGGCTTGCAAATTACTGGACTGCAAAACTGCCCGCTGTTCGGATTATCCGAACCGGCTGCAATATGTGCCGGATTGTATCCAGCTGACACCTGAGAAACTGGACACTATTCACTGGTTACCCTCAAGCTGTGCTTATCGCCGAGTTGCTGAAGGGAAAAGCCTGCCATCCTGGCATTATCTGAAGACGGGTTCACGACAAAGCGTGATTCAGGCCAAAAAATCCGCTGCTGGTCGCTGCTTAAGTGAAGTCGATATTGATGAAGATGAAATTGATGAATATATCGTGCGCTGGGTGCGCTAATGATTAGCGCAATCCAACCCCGTCAAATGATTAAATAAAAAAATTAAGCTGCCTGTTGTAGCAGTTGCTGTGCTGAAGACCCGGACATAGGACGATAAAAATAAAAACCTTGTCCGATCTGGCAATCACAATTGATCAATGTGTCTAGCTGTTCGGTATTTTCAATACCTTCGACCAGTACATCCAGAGAAATACTGGAACCAATCTGGGTAATGGCTTTGACAATGGCCAGCGCAGACGGATCATTGTTCATGCGTTCTACAAAGTTGCGATCAATCTTGATGCAGTCGACCGGATATTCCTGCAAACGGGTCAGGGAAGAATGACCGGTACCGAAGTCATCCAGAGAAATATGAATTCCATGTTTTTTCAGCAGGTTCAGTGCCCGGATCACATAATTGGCTCCGCCTTCAGACAAGCTCTGCTCGGTAATTTCCAGCTCAACCTTATGCGCAGGAATATCGAATCGGGACAGACGAGCCAGAAATTTCTCAGCATAGTCATCGCGCAGGAATTCAACTGGAGCTGCATTGATTGAAATTGGCAGAATATCCAGACCTTCGGCCTGCCAGCGGCTCATATCCTCAAAGACTTTCAGCTGCATGGTTTCACTGATGCGCGAAGCCAGATCATAGTCCTGGAAAGCTGAAAAAATATGAGAGGGTAACTGGATCTGATGCTGCTGATCCTGCCAGCGCAGCAAGGCTTCGAAACCAATCACCTCACCATCGGAGAGGCGAACCTTAGGCTGATAATAAGGAATAATCTGATCCGCATGAATAATCTTGCGTGCCAGCGTCAGTTGTTTGGTCATGTTTTCCAGTGATCTGAACATCTCCTGATTAAACATGCGAATCCCGCCACGACCACTATTTTTCAGATCATTCAGGGCAATATCGGCACATTTCAGCAGGTTAGAGCTATTCTGGGCATCACGCGGATAAACGGTACAACCAATACTCATGCCGATACTCATACGATGGCCGACATAACTCACTGGTTGTTCTAGTTGAGCATAGGCCAGTTGTGCGGTATTAATCAGCTGGGCTTCGTTTTCCAAGTTTTTGACCAGAATGGCAAACTCATCTCCGCCCAGACGGGCAACGACTATATTGTTGGAGCCAAAACAGGCCTGAAAACGCTTGCCCAAGACATGCAACAAATGATCTCCGGCAATATGACTCAGGGTGTCATTGATATGCCGGAAATAGTCCAGATCGATCAGGAGCAGGCCAACCATCATTTGCTGTTGCTTGGCTTTTAGCAGCACCTGTTTAAAGGTCTTATAAAAGGCATTGCGGTTATACAGTCCGGTCAGCTCATCACGCTGAATTACGGCTTTTAAACGGCTTTCGGCTATTTTTTGCTGACTGATATTACGTGAAACACACAGAATATTTTGGGGAATATTATTTTCGTCCAATACCGGAGTCAGTAAATGATCCCAATATTCTGGGTCCTGATTCTCTGTCTGGGCTTTTTCTACAAAACGGCTATTTAAGCCTTGAGCAGCCTGTTTTAAAGCGCGTTGTCCGGTTTTTTTAACTTCAGCGGGTAACAGGTTTAACCATGAATGCGGGGCAGGCTGCTGTTCAGGATCAATCCCTAACTTATGACAGGCAGACTGATTGATATGACGGATCTCGCCTTGTGGAGACATGACTTTAATACAGTCGACACTGGCATCCAGCATATTTTTCTGGGTAGAAATCACCTGAGACAGCTGTTGCTGAATCTCAAAATATTCATGAATATCGGTCAGGGATACTGACCATTGCAGCAGATGTTCCGCTGTATGCTGAAACTTGATGGCCAAGGCACACATACGGTAGCTGGAATCGGCCGATTTAATCCGGCACTGGGTATTAAAGCCTTGTTGCTGATTCAGGGCAGCATGCCATTGCTTAGAAAACGCTGGTTGATCATCTGCATGAATCAGGCTTTGCCATTCTTTAGGACCATATTCACTTAAATTGGTGCCTAAATAATCCGAAAGTGCCTGATTAAAATACTCAATATTATCCTTGCCCAGCACCCAGAGTGGATGTGGCACATCATTAATCAGATCCTGTAATAATCTGTATTTTGCCTGTTGTTCATTAGAAGATTGTATCGAGGTTGAAATAAGCGACTCAGCGCATTCTGCAGTTGTTCGTCTAGATTTATTATGCTTCATGCATCCCCACCGATACCACCCAAAGAGCATCCAATCAGTTGCTCAAGTCCATTCTAATTAATATGAGACAATGTGAAATTTACAAGCTTATTAACCTGTAATTAATCATGTTCTATTTATCTACTTTTCATAAGATTAATCCATTCATTGTAAAAAAAATAGAGCTTTCTTACATAAATTAAATTTTTCTCATAAATGTTTGAAATATTGGAATCAAAACTACCGGTGTTAGAATGAAAGCAGAATTTAATTTGAGCCAATAATAAGATGTCAGACAGTCATATCCCGCTTCCAGAACGCTTGCGGCCTCGCGACCTTGCAGAAATTATCGGGCAGGATCACTTGCTTGGAGAGAATGCACCTCTACGTCAGATGATTGACCAGGGGCATTTACCATCGATTATCTTCTGGGGGCCACCTGGAGTAGGTAAAACCACGATTGCCTTGCTACTTGCCCAAGCGGTGGACCGGCCATTTATCAGCCTGTCTGCACTCAATACTGGTGTGAAAGAATTGCGTGAAGTCATTGCAGAAAGTGGTGATCTGCTGACGCCTGTGGTGTTTATTGACGAGATTCACCGTTTTAATAAATCCCAGCAGGATGCACTGCTGAATGCCGTCGAAAAAGGTAAAATTACCCTGATTGGTGCGACCACAGAGAATCCGTCTTTTGAAGTAAATAGTGCCTTGCTATCACGTTGTCAGGTCTATACCTTAAATGCGCTGAGTGATGAAGCGATTCAGACTTTACTGACTCAGGCGATTCAGACTGATAAATTTCTGCAAGAACGCTATATCCAGATTGAAGAATTTGACGCCTTATTGCAGTTTGCCGCAGGAGATGCCCGTAAGGCACTCAATCTGCTAGATCTGATTGCCAGCACTTTTGAGGCTGATCAGGAAAATATCATTACCAATGCGATTGTGGTCAAAGTCGCACAGCAGAATATTGCCCGTTATGACAAGTCTGGCGAGCAGCACTATGATCTGGTTTCGGCCTTCATCAAGTCGATTCGTGGCAGTGATCCGGATGCTGCCCTGTACTGGATGGCGCGTATGCTCAAAGGTGGTGAAGATCCGGTCTTTATTGCCCGCCGTATGCTGATTGCAGCATCAGAAGATATTGGCAATTCCAATCCGAATGCCTTGTTGCTGGCGGGCGAATGCTTCCGCTCAGTTCAAGCGATTGGCATGCCGGAATGCCGGATTATTCTGGGACAATGTGCGGTTTACCTGGCGACTAGTGCCAAAAGTAATAGTACCTATCTGGCGATTAACAAGGCGATGGATCTGGCTGAAAAAACGGCCAATTTGCCAGTGCCTTTACATCTACGTAATGCACCGACCAAAATGATGAAAGAGCAGGGCTATGGGGTAAATTATCTGTATCCGCACAACTATCCGGAACATTTTGTCCTGCAAGATTACCTGCCGCCTGAGCTGAAAGGCACCAAGCTGTACGAATCGGCACGTAATAAGCGTGAAGTAGAAGGCGAACGTCTGCAACAACGTCGCTGGCAGCAGGAACAACAGCAGCAATAAGCAAAAAAAAGCCCAATTCAAGGAGAATTGGGCTGAAATAGGATGTCTTGGGGGAGATACATCCTAGAGGGTAAGGGTATAAATCTGGTCAGCAACATCAGATGGATTGCATCTGCTGAGGATGTTGCTGGGATGCAGTAATATTAAGGCATGCATTGAATAATGTAAAAACGATCATTTTTATTAATAAAATTCATTTTTTCGATCATAAGATTAGACAATAAAAAACCGGGCTATTAACCCGGTTCTTTGAAGCACTATTAGTGCTTAGATATCTTCAAGATTGATACCTAAACGTGCTGCAACTTCTTCGTACGCTTCAACCACGCCGCCTAGGCCTTGACGGAAACGGTCTTTATCCAGTTTTTTCTTGGTGTCTTTATCCCATAGACGGCAACCGTCTGGAGAGAATTCGTCACCCAGTACGATACGGTCGTGGAACACACCAAATTCAAGTTTAAAGTCAACCAGAAGCATATTACCCGCTTCGAATAATGCTTTAAGCACATCGTTCACTTGGTAAGTCAGTTCTTTCATTTTTGCCAGTTGTTCAGCAGTCGCCCAACCTAAAGCAATCGCTTGAGATTCGTTCACCATTGGATCGCCTAGCGCGTCATCCTTGAAGAACAATTCGAATGTAGGAGGAGTTAATTCTTTACCTTCTTCTACACCCAGACGACGGCATAAAGAACCCGCAGCATAGTTACGTACCACACATTCTACTGGAATCATTTTAAGTTTTTTCACTAACACTTCAGTTGGTGTCAGCAGTTTCTCAAAATGAGTTTCAATACCAGCAGCAGCCAGCTTTTCCATGATGAAGGCGTTAAAACGGTTATTCACCTTACCTTTACGATCCAGTTGTTCGATTTTTTCGCCATTGAATGCGGACGCATCGTCACGAAAAACTAAAATCAGGTGGTCTTCACTGTCCGTGGTATAGACAGATTTCGCTTTACCAGTATAGAGCAAGGTTTGTTTTAACATGAGGGAACCTTTTACAAAAAAAAATGCCTAGAAAATGTCTAGGCTGGCCAATTTTGGTAAATCTGGTTTAACAGTTCTGCTGCTTTTTCGCGGTCGGCAAAACTGTTATCGGGATTAAACACAGCCAGGGTGTTACTCGAACCTGCGGGAGAGAGTCTTAAAACATAGGTTTGCTGATCAACCTGAATCGTTACTTCATAACGATCTTTATTTTGACCAACGATAGAATGGTTAAGGCTGCTAAGCGTGGCAAGAGTGTATTGCCATATTGTAGCAGCATTTCCATCAATTTTGAGCAGTGGATTTTGATTTCCGTCAGTGACTAATTGCGGCTTTCCTGAAAAATTTTCTTGAGTTTCATCTGCTTGAGTTGAATTTACTGGCTGTGCAGTAGGGCGTGGCATCGCAAAGCGGTTACCACGCTGATTTTCAAGTTTTGGTGCATTTTCCAGGGCAAGCGGATCCACTGTCGGAGCAGGGTACAAAGGCGTTGCAGGACGAACCATTGACCCTTCAGGATATTGCAATGGTTGCAGCGTGGTTGTTTCTTTATAGTCCAAGGTACCGTTTTTAAAGGCCATTGAACTACAACCTGCTAAACTGAATACTGAAAGTGCCAGGGTAAGTCCTAAACGTAATTGCATAATCGTTGCTCTTTATTTAATGACGCTCGCTTCTACAAGTGCCTCATGAAGCGGAGCGCGATATTGTTCTGCAAGTGGTGTTAATGGAAGGCGAATACCTGTACCAATTAAGCCCATATCATGGAGAGCCCATTTCACAGGAATTGGGTTTGATTCGCAAAATAGAATATTGTGTAAATTTGCAACCTGAGCATTGAGCTCTTCAGCACGTGCAGCATCGCCTGCAATGGCTGCAGCACATACTTCACTCATGACTTTAGGTGCAACGTTGGCAGTCACAGAGATATTACCTTTGGCACCATGACCCATTAACTCATAGGCAGTTGCATCATCACCTGAGTAAACAGTCATGTTTTTGCCTGCCAGACCTTCAATCAGGGCAGCACCACGGGCTACATCACCTGTTGCATCTTTAATGCCTACGATCTGTGGAATATCTGCCAGACGGATCACGGTTTCATTAGCCATATCCACGCCAGTACGGCCTGGAACGTTATAAAGAATTTGAGGTAGGTCAACCGCTTCAGCAATGGCTTTATAATGCTGGTATAAACCTTCCTGAGTCGGTTTGTTGTAGTAAGGAGTAACCAGCAGGGCAGCATCAGCGCCAAGTTCTTTGGCTTCCTGAGTCAGCTCGATTGCTTCACGAGTCGAGTTTGCGCCTGTACCGGCAATGATAGGAATACGTTTGTTGGCAACACGAATGATTTCTTTGATCACTTGAGTGTGCTCGCTCATGCTGAGCGTTGATGCTTCACCAGTAGTACCTACAGCCACAATGCTGTTAGTGCCTTCTGCAATATGCCACTCAACCAGCTTCTCGAGACCCTTCCAATCTACGCTGCCATCTTCAAACATGGGGGTGACGATTGCGACAATGGAACCCTGAATGGTCTGTGCTTGCTGAGTCATTTTAAAAAACTATCCTATTTGTCCATCCGAAGAGAATGAGAAAACATATTTGGGATGGGTTTGTATTTTGATTTGTAGCAAATTCAATAGATTTGCACTGAATTGAATATTGCTTATGCAAATTATGACTGATCAAACGCATAAGAACAATATGCTTTAGTAAAAGCCACTGAATTCTTTATACAAAGCCTCTAGGCAACAATCAAGTTTTAATCGTTATGATTTTTTGCTGTCCAAATCATCCTTTATCCTCCAGCAGGATAAAAGCTAATGAATTCATTTTTTCAGGAAAAAATACACAGAATAAGTCACTTAAGTGAATTAAATAGATTTAGAAAACATTCTTTTATGGTGTTTTAGGGGAGTATTAATATTTATATTCGATGAATTAAGAGCTAAAATATATCGAATAATAAACCTCATTTATGAGGAATAAAAAGCAAAAATGCCTGAACTAATCTTTTTTTCGTATTAGTGATCGGCCCCGAATTTTTCTCACTGTTGAATTTCCGGGTTTGATGTATAAGTCTAAATCCAAAAATACTGGGATTTTAATACTTCTCATTAATTGCTTTTTTGACTTTATCGAACAGCATCTTAAGGTCATCAATTTTCTGGATTTTTCAGTATATCCGAGCAAATTGTTCAACTTATTGGTAGTTAATTCTATTTGAGCGCTCATAGATGATGGCCTCTCTTTTGAACGCTGATTGAACAAGGATATTCCAATGGAAAAATCAGACAATAAGCACGCGATCATCACGGTAGGGATCTGCTTTCTGATAGCTGTGATTGAAGGCCTGGATATTCAGGCTGCCGGGATTGCCGCTGCTGGTATTCGTGAGCACTTTGGTCTGGATAGCTCACAATTGGGTGTGTTTTTTAGTGCAGGGATTCTGGGCTTATTGCCTGGTGCACTGGTCGGTGGTCGATTTGCGGACCGTATTGGCCGTAAGAAAGTTTTAATCTGGTCAACCGCAATTTTTGCACTATTTACCTTATGTACCGTGTGGGTGAACAGTTTCCACAGTTTGCTGGCAGTCCGTTTTCTGGCGGGTGCGGGTCTTGGCGGTGCAATGCCAATCTTAATCACGCTGGCTTCTGAAGCCGTGGCTCCACAAAACCGTGGACGTGCCGTGGGCCTGATGTACTGTGGTATGCCAGTCGGTGCAGCAATCTTGTCTTTAATCGCAGCAACTGAATTCGGTGCAAACTGGAAAAATGTTTTTTACTTAGGTGGCTTATTGCCCATCATTGTGATTCCACTGATGATGTTGTGTCTGCCTGAATCTAAAGAATACATAAAGGCACAAAACAAGACAGCCGCAGAACGTGCAGCATCTCCTCAGGGTTCATTCAAGGATCTGTTTAACTCTGACAACTTGCTTCGTACGCTTTGCATCTGGGTGAGTTACTTCTTCACCCTGATGGTGGTGTACATTATGTTGAGCTGGTTGCCATCATTGTTCATGGAACTGGGCTTCACCCGTAAAGATGGTTCAACTGCACAGTTCTACTTTATGGTGACCGCAACGATTGGTACCGTGATTTTGGGTATGCTGACGGATCGCCTGAAAAAAGCGTATGTCATTCTATTGATGTACGGCGGTATCCTGGCGGGTCTATTAGCGTTGAACGGTGCAAGCTCACTTGAGCAAATGTACATGGCCGCAGCACTGGCAGGTGCCTTTGTGATTGGCTGTCAGGGTGTACTCTATGCCTTCGGTAGTATCGTTTACCCAACTGAAGTACGTGGTACAGGGGTAGGTGTTGCTTCCGCAGTTGGCCGTATCGGCGCCATGCTTGGCCCTGCAA
Source organism: Acinetobacter sp. YH12041 (assembly GCF_013419975.1). NCBI lineage: Bacteria > Pseudomonadati > Pseudomonadota > Gammaproteobacteria > Moraxellales > Moraxellaceae > Acinetobacter > Acinetobacter sp. YH12041. The sequence continues at coordinate 38,457 of NZ_VOZC01000001.1, forward strand.
TTGCGGGTCAGCTACTGACAGCAGGCTTCGGTGCAGCAGGGGTGATCTCGGCAGCGATTCCATGTATCGTAATCTCTGCGGTATGTATGCTACTCCTGGTCAGCCGTACCAAGGTTTAAAAATAAAAAGATGAATATCCGAAAAGCCTGCACTGATGCAGGCTTTTTATTTTCCAGTATCAGTTCAGCTTAAGACAAATTCTTTCTATGTTTTGGAGAGCAATAGCTTTTACAGTTAACTCATCATGCGTTTTATCAGAATGCAGAGTCATTCTATTTTTACCTAAAGGGCTAAAAATTTTCTTTAGTTTTAAGCTATGCTTGGATGCAAACTCAGATTTCAAGGGATGAAAATGATGCAAAATGCGGCGCTGATTGTGGTGGATGTACAAAAAGGATTTACCCCAGGTGGAAATCTGGCTGTTACCAATGCCGATCAGATTATTCCGAATATCAACCGATTGGGGCAGTACTTTCAGAATATTGTGCTGACTCAGGATTGGCATCCGGCAGAGCATATCTCCTTTGCAGACAATCATCCTGCTCAAGCAGCCTATGACACGATTCAGCTGGATTATGGTTCTCAGGTCCTTTGGCCGAGTCATTGTGTACAAGGGACTGAAGATGCTGAATTCCATCCGGAGCTGAACCTTCCGCAAGCCCAACTGATTATCCGTAAAGGCTTTCATCAAAATATCGACAGTTACTCCGCCTTTATGGAAGCTGATCAAAAAACCAGTACCGGTCTGGCCGGCTATTTACGTGAGCGCGGTATTGATACCGTGTTTATCGTGGGTATCGCGACTGATTTTTGTGTGGCCTGGACTGCGATGGATGCCTGCAAACTCGGCTTTAAGGCCTATGTCATTGCGGATGCCACCAAAGGTATAGACCTGAACGGTTCGCTACAACATGCCTGGCAGGACATGCTGGCACAGGGTGTAAAACGGATTTATCTGAAAGATATTATTAATGCTGCCTAAGCGCTGACTTAAGGCGATTAGGGCCATTTGCCATTATGCAATGGTTTGTTTACTTTGAGGCATCCACAGATGCCTTGATTTCTTTTTCATGACCCCTGGATTTTCCCATGTCAGCACTTCTTCAATTTAGCCAGTTTGTCCAAAAGACCTTTGCTCTATGGGTCATTCTGTTTTCAGCCATTGCCTTGATGCTGCCGGATCTTTTTGTCTGGTTACGCGCCTATATTCCCTGGATGCTGGGTCTGATCATGTTCGGCATGGGCATGACCATGACGCCAGGTGATTTTAAAAGTATCTTGCAAAGTCCCAAGGCCGTTGCGATTGGGGTCGTGGCTCAGTTTATGGTGATGCCAGGATTAGCCTTTTTGCTCTGTCAGCTATTCCAGCTTCCGGCTGAAATTGCGATTGGTGTGATTCTGGTGGGCTGCTGTCCAGGTGGCACGGCATCTAATGTGATTACCTATATGGCCAAAGGCAATACGGCCTTGTCTGTGGCGTGTACTTCGGTATCAACTTTATTGGCACCGCTTTTGACTCCGGCAATTTTTTATCTGCTGGCCAGCCAATGGATTGAAATTAATGCCTTATCTATGCTGATTTCGATTCTACAAGTGGTGCTGTTTCCAATCATTTTAGGTTTGATTGTCCGTGCCCTTCTAAAAACCAAGGTAGAAGGCTATATCCAAGTAATGCCAGTAATTTCGGTGATTGCCATTGTCGCAATTGTGGCGGCCATTATTGCTGGCAGTAAAACCCAGATTCTGGAATCCGGGTTAATGATTTTGGGTCTTGTGGCTTTACACAATGGAATGGGCTACTTGTTGGGTTATTGGGCAAGCCGAATATTGAAACTGGCAGAAATCGATTGTCGCGCGGTTTCGATTGAAGTGGGAATGCAGAATTCCGGTTTAGGGGTAGCGTTGGCTGCGACCCATTTTGCCGCGTCTCCCATCACTGCGGTTCCAAGTGCTATTTTCAGCCTATGGCATAACATTTCTGGACCCGCCTTGGCGACGTACTGGGCCGCCAAAAGTAAGACAATTGAATCTGCATCAGCACAAGATACTTCCGCAGATAGATAACATCCTGACTGCTGAAGATTTTATTTCTCTCATATAAAAAGCCCGATATTCAATCGGGCTTTTTGCTTTCTGTGACTTAGGACGCTTTAGACTGTTTCGATTTGAGAATCTCGGTTCTGAAGCTTTGCGCTAGTTCAGCACTTTCCGCATCCATCCCATTGACCACAAAGGCATGACGGGTCAGAACATTGGTCGGATTTGGCATGCTGACCAGCTCAAAGTGGTCCGCGATCTGTTTCAACAAGGCATTAGGAACATGCAGTGCACTTTCCTTAGCGACTAGTTGCTGAACCAGACGTTCTGCAGCCTGAACGGAATTAAGCTGCATTTCTTCAACGGCTGAAGAAATTGCGCTACGTGTCTGCAGGACAAAACGTTTTTCTTCGCGATAACGCTTATACAGGACTTCTGAAAGCAACTGGAATACTGAACTGATCATGGTCAGACAGGCGAGGGCATCTGGCTTCTCTGCCGCAATACTGATACTGGCACCTTTTTCATCAAACTTGTGTACGGTACAAATATCCGTGCTGTTCAGTTTGTAGTGCTGGATGCACAGTTCAGTAGCTTTGTTCAGGAAAATCTGGCACAGATTGAAATAAGGAACCGATACCGTCTTATTCACACTATCTAGCAACTGTTTTGGATCATAGAACTGAATGTTCAAGCTCAGGCTATCGGTATCTAGGACCACAGGTTTACTGTCTTTTTCTTTCGGTTTGTTTTTCAGGGCTTGCTGTGCCTGGGCAATGGCGAGGGCAGCATTATGCTTTTCCTGTTCTAATGCCTGAGTTAAAGTCTGAATCTCGAATTTCAGTCGCGATTCATTATTGATACGTGCCAGATACTCGGTACGGCTTGGACGCGCTACCGCACGATAACCGACCCAAAGCAAACCATGAATAATGAAAGAGAACAGAATGGCGAGCCATTGAGTCCGCAGAATTTCACCAATACTTGGCTCAATCAGGGTGATTTCGATCACACCGACTTTTTTCTCGTTTTGCAGGGCATCACGGACAAAAACTTCCCCATCACGGGTCTTGGTCAGTCCACCAGTGGCTAAAACCTGACCATTCGCATCCAGGATACGAATTGAAGCAACGCTTGGGTTAGTCGCATAACGGTTGGCCAGAAGTGCCAGAGAAACGCGGTTCGCCGGTTCAAGCTCCGCCAGGCTGTCTGTGACCAGTTGGCTCGTCATGAGCTGTCCCTGGTTGGCACGGTTATCATTCAGTTGGTGAGTCGTTGCCAATACCAGTAAAAAGGTATGCAGAGCAAAACTTACAATCAGTAGGCTAGCAAATAGCCCTTGTCTAGGCGCATTCAACGTAAACTTCCAAGGCAATTCTGTTCAATTTCGATTATGATTCTAACAATAGTTGTAGCTCAGACCCGAGTCAATTCATGCGAGAAATCATTCTTATATCATTCTTAGGACCCGACCAGCCTAATCAATTTACACGATTAATGCAGGTTTTGTCCGCTCATTCCTTACAGATTCTAGATGTGGGGCAAGCGGTCATTCATAATCAACTGACCTTAGGTATTGTTGTATCGTCTGATGACCAAACTGCAACAGCATTAGCCATGAAGGAAATCCTGATTCTAGCACATGATATCGGGTTAACAGTGCGCTTTAAACCAATCTCTGCTGCTGAATATGAACAGTGGGTAAGAGAGGGCGGCCGCACGCGTTATATCGTAACGGCATTGGCCCCGGAATTAAATGCCTCTCACCTGCAAGCTGTAACCCAGATTGTGTCGAGTCAGGGCTTCAATATTGAAACCGTGACCCGTCTTTCTGGCCGTCCTGAGCTGGATGGTTCCAATACTGGCCCTAAACGTGCCTGTGTACAGTTTGGTCTGAAAGGCCAGATGCTGGATGCAGCAGCCATGCGTGCAGCCTGCTTAAGCCTGTCGAATAACCTGAATGTCGATGTGGCAGTACAGGAAGATAATGCTTACCGCCGTAACCGTCGTCTGGTCTGCTTTGACATGGACTCGACCCTGATCGAGCAGGAAGTCATTGATGAGCTGGCGATCGAAGCTGGTGTCGGTATCCAAGTCTCTGAAATCACTGAACGCGCGATGCAGGGCGAGCTGGACTTCCAGCAAAGTTTCCGTGCCCGTGTTGCTTTATTAAAAGGCATGGATGCATCGATATTGCCAAAAATTGCTGAGCGTCTGACCGTGACTGAAGGTGCAGAACGCCTGATTTCAACCCTGAAAGCACTGGGCTACCGTACCGCAATTCTGTCTGGTGGATTCCAGTATTTTGCAGAATATCTGCAAGCCAAACTGGGAATTGATGAAGTTCATGCCAACGTTCTGGATGTGCAGGATGGCGTGGTGACAGGCGAAGTCAAAGGTCATATTGTGGATGGCGCACGCAAGGCTTTATTGCTCCGTGAAATTGCCGACAATATGGGAATTTCTCTGGAACAGACCATTGCTGTAGGTGATGGTGCCAACGACCTGCCAATGCTTTCAATTGCGGGCCTAGGTGTGGCTTTCCGTGCCAAGCCTTTGGTTCGTCAAAATGCCAATCAGGCCATTTCCAGCGTGGGTCTGGATGGTGTGCTCTACCTGCTCGGTGTACATGATAAAGATCTGAGCCGCGCGTAACACATAGCTTTTCGGTGAAATCCAACGCGGCCTTAGGGTCGCGTTTTTTTATATTTTTAGCTTAACTTTTATCGAGGGACGGCGCAGCTTGTCTATAAATACCCCGATCATCTTAAACGGAAAATATTTTTTTTAAGTCGATGAAAGGGCATATGATTTTGTAATGACACGCCAACATCGACGCAGCAATTGATCCACAAATACTGTGAAAATAAAAAATGTAATGACAAAATAATATCGCGACAGAGTATGTCGTAAGGGGAGAAAACAGGACTTTTTTTATGCAAAAAACTCAGCATAATGCATGCATAGAGATACAAATCAACACATTCCATTTTATTGATTTAACGAAATTCAATAGGTAGGACGGTTGCAATATCAAGCATACACACTATCCTTTTGGATGGAGGGGTTTATATGGTAACAGCGAATCTAGCAACTCTCGTAGGCTTTAGTTTAGTCGCCGCGGCTGTGCTTGCTGTTTTCTTCTCGCCTTATCGTCGCTGGTTAAGTTTTATGGCTGCGGGAATGCTAGCCTGGGGCCTGATCGAAGTGATTCGAGTAGGTACTCAAGCCTTGTTTGAGCTCCCGATGACATATAGCTATCTGACAGCTTTAACGGCCGTGATGGTCGTAGTGACCTTACTGTTATTGCGTGAAGATCGACGTGCAGAGCGTGCTTTGGCTAAACGCCGTTATATCGAACATACACCAGTGTATGAAGATGACCAGCAGCAGCTATCTAGCCGTTAAGTTCTCTAATATCAGCGAAATAATGCACCTGCGGGTGCATTTTTCGTTTAGAAATATGATACAAAGTCCTGCATCTGCCTGGCTTTGATCTATGCTAGGATATTTGTCAATTTTCGTACAATTAGAATAGGCATAATTCCATGAAACTGTCCTCCATTCCTGTGCTCAAACTTCCTCTGGTTGACCTCAGTACCGATCCACTTGATTTGCTGGTCGCAGGTCTTGCATTACGTATGAAGCAGTTAGCGCGTACCAGTCCGAAATTTATTGAATTGGTACATGAACGCCAGTTCCGTATCCAGATCGGAACAGATGAAGGAATGGCACGTCAGATCGTTGTGAATAATGGTCATATTGATACTGTTTCAGGTGATGCAGAAAAAGCTGATTTTGTGCTGCAATTTGCTGACAGCGAACAGGGTGTAAAAACGTTGCTCAAAGGTGATCCGACTGCATTCATGACCGGTATGCAAAGTGGCACAATTAAAATGGAAGGCGATTTTGGTCTGCTGGTCTGGTTTAACCAGGTCGCGAAAATGATTCCGCCTAAACTGCCAAAACCGGTCAAAGAAAAAGTAAAAATGGCACGTCAGTTTATTAAAGAGAAAACTGGTAAGTAGTCTAAAGGCTTATTGAATAATCATTTTTCTACTGTAAAGTACCCCCTTTATTTTTAGGGGGTATTTTATGAAAAAATTAATTACAGCAAGTTTAATTGCTACATCATTAACCATGACAGGTTGTGCGAGTATTATTTCAGGATCAACTCAAACGCTGACATTTAAGTCCGTTCCTGAACAAGCATCAATTTCTATTGCAAATAAATCTGGTGAAAAAGTCCATACTGGCGTTACGCCTGCAACAGTGACGCTTAAGCGTGGGAATGGATTTTTTAAACCAGCAGCTTACGATGTAACGTTTAAAAAAGAAGGATTCCAGACTAAAACTGTTCAAGTTACTGGCACAGTAAATGGCTGGTATATCGCAAATATTATTTTTGGTGGCTTAATCGGATTATTGATTGTTGATCCTGCGACAGGTGCAATGTATACCTTAAATCCAAGTGACATCAATGCGGTTCTTGAAGAGAATCAGACTGCCTCACAAAAAGGACAACAATCCCTTACGGTTATGTTAGTTCAAGATATTCCAGCGGATATAATGATCCGAGCAAAATATATTACGACTCTCTAAGAGTGTATAAAAAAAGCCCTCATTTAGAGGGCTTTTTTCATTCTAGAACAATGACAGTTTATTCAACTTCCAGATTAAACGTTACTGGTCCATCATTAACCAGATGTACTTTCATATCGGCCGCAAAAATACCGGTTTGTACATTTTCGAACTGGCTCTGCGCATATTCAACCAGCTGTTCATACAAGGCTTTGGCATCGCTTGGCGGCATGGCTGGACCAAAATCCGGACGTAAGCCTTTTTGGGTTTGAGCCATCAAGGTAAATTGGGACACCAGTAGTAAACCGCCACCGGCCTGACTGACATTCCAGCCCATCTTGCCTTGCTCATCATCAAAGAAGCGATATTTCAATATCTTATCAATCAGTTTTTTGCCTTTTTCCAGATTGTCTTCTTTACCGAGGCCCAGAAAAACCAGAATACCTTTGCCAATTTCTCCGGTGGTTTCACCATCGACCACGACTTTGGCTTCCAGTACCCGTTGTAATAATGCACGCATAATCAATTTCAGTCAGATTCAAAATTGCCGCCATTGTAGCAAGATCAGACTCATCTGATATTAAGCTAATATCTAAAAAATGAGCTTAATTTATTGATTAGCATTGATAATATTTTAAACTATCTAAAAACACGATCATAATAATAAAAATTATCTGTTTTATCTATTTTATACTCTCACGTATCTTAGCTGCATGCAGGAAAGGTATTAAATTGAGAGATTTAGAAATGTTTAAGCGTTCATTACTTGTTGCAATGCTTGCAACGGTGACAGCTGCCCAAGCTGCGCCATTAACCAAAGATAACGGGGCACCTGTCGGTGATAACCAGAACTCAATCACTGCGGGTCCACAAGGTCCAACTTTGCTGCAGGATGTACAACTGGTTCAAAAACTGCAACGTTTTGGCCGTGAGCGCATTCCTGAACGTGTGGTTCATGCACGTGGCACGGGTGCTTATGGTGAATTCGTTACGACGAAAGATCTGTCTGATTTAACGATTGCTTCTTTATTCAAGGCAGGTACCAAAACTCCAGTTTTTGTGCGCATGTCTACCGTCATTCATGGTAAAGGTTCACCAGAAACCCTACGTGACCCGCACGGTTTCGCCATCAAGTTCTATACTCAGGAAGGTAACTGGGATTTGGTCGGTAACCAGACGCCAGTCTTCTTTATCCGTGACGCAATCAAATTCCCGGATTTCATCCATGCGATGAAACCAAGCCCGGTCACCAACGTACAAGATGCCAACCGTGTGTTTGACTTTCTGTCTAGCCAGCCTTGGGCAACCAACATGCTGACTTATGTTTATGGCAAGCAAGGTGTCCCAACCAGCTACCGCGAACAGGACGGTTTTGGTGTACATGCCTACAAACTGTATAACGACAAAGGCGAATACAAGTACGTGAAATTCAACTTCCGCTCTAAACAGGGCGTGAAGGGCTTGAACGTCAAAGAAGCAGCTGTGCAACAAGGTAAAGATTTCAACCACTTGACCAACGATCTTTATAACAACATCTATGCAGGTAATTTCCCGAAATGGGATCTGTATATTCAGGTGCTTGATCCTAAAGATCTGAACAGCTTTGATTTCGATCCGCTAGACCCAACCAAAATCTGGCCAACCAAACTGGTTCCAGAAGTGAAAGTCGGTACATTGACACTCAACCGTATGCCGAAGAACTTCTTCAATGAAACTGAACAGGCTGCATTTGCACCAGGTAATCTGGTCCCAGGTATCGAACCATCTGAAGACCGTTTGCTTCAAGGCCGTATCTTCTCTTATTCAGATACACAAATGTATCGTCTAGGTGCGAACCATCAGCAAATTCCGGTAAACCGTCCTGTGGTGAATGTGAATAACAATAACCAGGAAGGTCACATGAATGTGTCTGAACGTGACTCTGATGTGAACTACGAGCCAAGCCGTAAAGAGCCAAAACCGGCGACTGAAAAAGCGCGTGCAGTTGAAACGCCATTGACTGGTCATGTGCAACAGATCGGTACTAAAGAGCAAAACTTCAAGCAAGCAGGTGACTTGTACCGTTCATATACTGCCAAAGAGAAAGATGACCTGATCATGAACCTGGCGGCTGATCTGGGCAATGTCAAAGATTCAGAAACCAAGCACATCATGTTGTCTTACTTCTATAAGGCAGATGCTGACTACGGTATGCGCATGACTAAAGCTGTAAATGGTGACATCGCCATCGTTAAAGCCAAAGCTGCAAAATTAAAAGACTAATTCCGATTGGTCTTGAGGAACTGGTGACTAGGGCCTAGCGCATCACCTCCAAAAAGTCCTGTAATACTCCAAACCTTTCCTGCACCCTAGGGGGAGTTTTACAGGCACTCTGTTTTTTATTCCATCTCAGGTCAATTAAGTCTTTAGAGACTTAAATTTTCCTTTCGATTTCTGTTGGAGTTCATCATGAAAGTTCTACCATATGCATTTTTAGCCAGTATTCTTGCCTTTAGCTCCGCATTCGCAACTGCTGCTGAAGTGAAGAATGTCTCCCCTGCAAAAACTGCGGCAAGCGTTCAGATGACCTCACAACAGGAATTGATCGATCTGTTTTTTGCGGCCGCTAAAATCGGCAATAGCGAAGTGATCAATGAATTTTTAAAACACGGCTTTCCAGTCGATGTACGCAATAAAGATGGTTATACCCCGTTGATGATGGCGACCTATTATGGCCATCAGGATATCGTGACCACCTTACTGGCCAAAGGGGCAGACCGCTGCGCCCGGGACAATCGTGGCAATACGGCATTGATGGGTGCCTTGTTCAAAATGGAATTTGCCATTGCCAAACAGCTGCGTCAGGTCGACTGTGATGCTCAAGCCAAGAAAACCGGGCAAAAAACCACAGCTGAATTTGCCAAGGTGATCGGTCAGGAAAAGCAGCTACAGAAAATTATCAAGGAACAGGAAAACGGGGTGAAAGCAGTCAAATAACCGAGCAGGAAGCAGTTTATTTTCTTGAACTTTTGTCGATAATTCAGCTAGCTGTACGTAAATCCTGCAATATTGCCTAAACTTTTATGCTTTAATGCGGGATAAGCACAGCGATATTTTCCTTAGTTATGGCTCCAATTATCCACTCTTTGTTAGATACTGACTTGTATAAATTCACCATGCTACAAGTGGTATTACACAAGTTTCCGCAAACGCATAGTGTCTATCATTTCCGTTGTCGCAATCTGGAAGACACGGAATATCCGCTGACGGATATTCTGGATGATTTGAATCACCAACTGGATTTGCTGTGTCAGCTCAAATTTAAAGAAGACGAATTACAATATTTACGCAGCCTGCGTTTTATCAAAAGCGATTTTGTGGATTATCTGGAACTATTCCAGCTCAAACGGCGTTTTATTAAGGCCACCATCGATAGTGAAGGCCGCCTGGATATTACTATTGAAGGCCCCATGGTTCAGGCAATGATGTTTGAAATCTTTGTACTGGCCATTGTGAATGAATTGTATTTCAGCCGCATCCGTACACCTGAAGTGCGGGCTGAGGGTGAGCGCCGTCTTAAGGCCAAAATCGAACTTTTAAAACAGTATGATGCCGCGCAGAATCCGAATGATCCACCATTCTTGGTGTCAGACTTTGGTACCCGCCGTCGTTATAGTTTTGATTGGCAAAAGCATGTCGTCGAAGAATTCAATAAAGCTGCACCGCACGTGTTCCGTGGGACCAGTAATGTATACTTAGCCAAAGAATTGGGCATTACTCCGATCGGGACGATGGCGCATGAATTTCTGCAAGCCTTTCAGGCCTTGGATGTACGTTTGCGTAATTTCCAGAAAGCAGCCCTGGAAACCTGGGTTCAAGAATACCGTGGTGACCTCGGAATTGCCTTGACCGATGTGGTCGGGATGGATGCTTTCCTGCGTGACTTTGACCTGTACTTTGCCAAACTGTTTGATGGCTTGCGTCATGACAGTGGCGATCCCTATGAATGGGGTGACAAAGCTTATGCACATTATAAAAAGCTGAAAATTGACAGTAAAACCAAAATGCTGACTTTTAGTGATGGTCTGAATCTGGAAAAAGCCTGGAAATTACATCAATACTTCAAAGATCGCTTTCAGGTCAGTTTCGGGATCGGCACCAATCTGACCAATGATATGGGGCAGACGCCGCTAAATATCGTATTGAAACTGGTGGAATGTAACCGTCAATCTGTGGCGAAAATCTCCGATAGCCCAGGCAAAACCATGACAGATAATGATACCTTCCTGGCTTATTTACGTCAGGTGTTCAATATCTCAGAACCTGCCTAAAAATCTCTGCTTTATTCAAAAAACCGCTTCAATCATGAGGCGGTTTTTTCTTAGATGATGGTCTTTCTTAAATTAGCTTTAGCTAAAATTATGCTAAGGATCTAGATAAAAACAACATAATTGAAAAAATGAGCTGTGCTAAGATCAAAAGGATTTGACCGCAATGACAACTACTAAGATGACAGCTTCCGCCTTTGACTTTGGTCTGCTGATTGAAGCAGAAGATTTGGTTCCGCATTTGGGACACGAAAAACTTCGAATTGTTGATTTAAGCCGGGCGTCGGTTTATGAACAATTGCATATTCCACATGCCTTACATCTGCAACCCAAGCTGCTGGTTCGTCAGGAAGAAACAGCCATGGGCCTGTTACCGGACGTAGAAGGGCTGAAAGCTTTAATTCGTTATCTGAATATTTCTCCTGAACATCATGTCGTAGCTTATGATGATGAAGGTGGGGCATGGGCAGGACGTCTGCTTTGGAACCTGCATTGTTTGGGCTTTGAAAATACCAGTTTACTCAATGGTGGCATCCATGCCTGGCTGGGTGCGGGACTACCGACTTCATCGGATCAGGAAACGTTTACACCTGTCGATCATCTGGTTCCAGTCAATCTTGAGAGAAAGGCTGAGTTTCAGATCGATTATAATGAACTAAAACAACTCATTGAAAATGAAAATATTCAGGTATGGGATTGTCGTACAGAAGATGAATATACCGGCCTTCGTCTGGCTGCGCGACGCGGTGGTCACATCCCGGGCGCACGTCATTTTGAGTGGAGTACTGCCCTTAACCGGCAAAATCATTTAAAATTACATCCTTTACCACGTACTCAGCAGCGTCTGGAACAACTGGGATTTGATCTGGATCAGCCGGTTGTGGTGTATTGTCAGTCCCATCACCGTTCAGGTCTGGCTTATATTCTGGGTCGCTTATTCGGCTGGAATATTCGAGCCTATGATGGTGCGTGGAGTGAATGGGGCAACCGCCTCGATAGTCCAATCGCTACAGGAGAGGTGCCATCTTGAGCATCACATCGCGTCTAAAACAACAACTGTTTATCCAGGCCCAAAAAGTGGTGCCACAGCATCGCCTGTCCCGTGTGGTGGGAAAAATTGCAGCCAGCGAAAATCCGATTGTAAAAACAGCCGTGATCGCAGCATTCAAGACTAAATACGGGATTGATATGTCGATTGCTGAGCAAACCAATGCTTTAAAATTCAAATCATTTAATGATTTCTTTACCCGTGGACTAAGAACCGGGGTGCGTGCGGTCGATGCTGATTCAACTGCGATTGTATCTCCGGCAGATGGCGCGATTTCCCAACTGGGTAAAATTGAAAATGGCGATGTGTTTCAGGCCAAAGGCCAGAAGTTTACGGTTGAAAACCTGATTGCTGATCCGCAACTAGCAGAACCATTCAAGAATGGTGAGTTTGCGACGGTGTATCTGTCACCACGTGACTATCACCGTGTTCATATGCCATTTGCCGGGACTCTGACTGAAACTTTATATGTACCGGGTGAATTGTTCTCGGTCAACCAGACCACGGCCGAAAATATTCCGGGCCTGTTTGCCCGTAATGAACGTATGGTATGTCTGTTTGATACCGAACTTGGTCGTATGGCAGTGGTTCTAGTTGGCGCGATGATTGTGGCTGGTATTGAAACTGTAGCGACTGGCAAAGTAAAACCCTCTGGCCGTATCGAGCTGAATCAACATAATCTTTTCTTAGAAAAAGGTGCTGAGCTGGGTCGTTTCTACTTAGGTTCAACCGCTGTTATTCTGTTTGAAGAAAACAAGATGCAATGGGATGAGAAGTTTAAAGCCAATTCAACCGTGTTGATGGGTGAGGCTCTAGGTCACATTATCTAAGTGCCCAAAGCCTCCCTTTTAAAGGGAGGTTGGAGGGATTAAATATTTGCTAACTCAGAATAAGTAAATCCCCCTCATTCCCCCTTTAATAAAGGGGGAGGTTCTCTAAAAAGTGAGGGAACAAAAAAAGCGCCATCTGGCGCTTTTTATATTTAAACCTTATCGTTTGACTACGATCGAATCGATACCACTGTGCTGTAAGGTTTGCTGTGCAATAATGGCAGATTCCGCTGAGTCATAAGGTCCAGATACTACACGATACCAAACCTTGCCATTTTCCACACTGCGGACTACATCTGCAGATAAACCGTTGAGAATGATTTCTGCACGGCGGGCATCTGCCTGATCCGGGTCATCAAAACTACGGACTTGTAAAATATAGCTTGCAGAAGCAGGAGTTGGGGCTTCGGTTGCATCCAGACCCGGCTCAGTTGCTGTTTCTGATTCATCAACTTCTGGTCTTGGTGCCTCTACAATCACCACTGCTTCCTGATTTTTTGCTTCAGGAACCGCCTCTTCAGGAATCGGTGTTACTTGCTGTTGTGGCAACAGATCATAAAAACGGTAGTCTTTATTGGTATCTTCTTCTTGAGAATGCTCAGCTGTAGTCTGGTTTTTAGGTTTAACGGGTTCCCATGGCTTCCACAGCATGAGTGCCATTAAAAAACTTAACACGATTAAAATGATCACGAGTGTGCCGAGCCAGGTAGGAATAAGTGGCTTTTTAGGCTTATTCGGTCTTTCAGATACACCGCGCTGCGTTTTTCCAAACACTTGGGATTTCCTCTTATTTATCGGGGCAAATAGAAAAGGCATAACAGCAGTTATGCCCCTACTATGACTTCATCCTATGTGATCGTGATAGAAAAGTCATTATCTAGATCACAAATCACACAGAATTTTAATTTATCTGCATCTTCAAACACATAGCTAAAGTTACAAAATGTTTATTCAGCAGATAAACGGTATGAGCATGCTTACTTCGAGCAGGGCTCTCCGTCTTGCGTCAATGTAAAAGTAGTGCTTTGCATTTTCGCTTCGAGCATAGCTCTCGCCTTGCGAGCATACAAAACAGTGTTTTGCTTACATGCTCTCAGGCGCCGATACACCAAGCAGTTCCAGACCGTTACGCAGTACTTGGCGAACATTTACAGATAACAGTAAACGTGCCTGAGTCAATTCTGCATCATCGCCCAGAACCTTGTTGTCGTTGTACCAGCCATGGAACAGCGCAGCCAGCTCTTTCAGGTAGTTACCAATCTGATGCGGTTCATAGCTGTTTGCAGCACGAACGACAATCTCTGGATAAGCTGCCAGCTTTGCCAGAATTTCAGTCTCCGCTTCCAGCTCAAGTTTGGCTGCCAGACCACGTGCAGTGGCTGCATCAAAGTTCACACCTGTAGAGGCTGCCTTTTCTAACATACGGCAGATCCGCGCATGCGCATACTGGATGTAATACACGGCATTGTCCTTGCTTTGAGATACGGCAAGGTCAAGGTCGAAGTCAATGTGCTGTTCAGATTTACGCATGACATAGTAGAAACGCGCTGCATCATTACCGACTTCTTTACGCAGGTCACGTAAAGTCACGAACTGGCCTGAACGAGAGGACATCTGTACCATCTCTCCACCACGCCACAGGCTGACAAACTGAACCAGAAGTACAGTCAGTTTTTTCGAGTCATAGCCCAGAGCATCAATCGCTGCTTTTACACGTGCGATATAACCGTGGTGATCTGAACCCCAGATATCAATGATATCGGTATAGCCACGTTGTAATTTGTTTAGGTGATACGCAATATCAGACGCGAAATAAGTGGTTTGACCATTACGGCGTTTCACTACGCGGTCTTTTTCATCACCAAATTCAGTCGACTTGAACCAGATGTTGCCATCTTTTTCATACAGGAAGCCACGCTGATCTAGAGTTTGTAGCGCTTCACCAATTTTTTCAGTCAAAGTTGCTTCGCTAAACCATTGATTGAAAGTCACTCCGAATTCACCGAGGTCATCTTTAATATCATCAAGGATGGCTTTTAACGCAGCCTGATGGAAGACGCGGTAACCTTCATTTAATAAGGTTTGTGAGTTGAAGATCAGGCCATCAATGTGTTTTTCTTTATCGCCTGAAACAACCACTTTATTGCCTTCAGCATCCGGTTCGGCAGCATACTGTACGTCTTCAGGGACATCTTTATAAACGTCTGCAACAGGGCGAACATAGATATCGCCGTCTTTATCAATAATGCTTTGTGCGATTTCTTTAACGTAATCACCTTGATAGGCATTTTTCGGGAACACCAGTTCCTGACCTGTCAATTCTAAATAACGCAGATAAGTTGAAGTCGCCAGAATATCCATCTGACGGCCAGCGTCGTTGACATAATATTCACGGTCAACTTTGGCACCTGTCGCTTCAAGCAGATTTGCAACAGTCATACCATAAGCAGCGCCACGACCATGACCTACATGCAGGCTGGAAGTCGGGTTCGCAGACACAAATTCAACCTGAACGCGTTTTTCCGCATTGGCCTGGGTACGACCATACGTTGCCTGTTGAGCCTGAATCTGATCCAGCACAGCAAAACGCTGGTCTGCATTTAAAAAGAAGTTAATAAAGCCTGGGCCTGCAATTTCTGCCTTGCTGATATCCGCCACTTCAGGCAGGGCAGCAAGGATTTTTTCTGCTAAATCACGCGGTTTCATCCCCGCAGCTTTAGACGCGATCATGGCAATATTTGATGCAAAGTCACCGTGGCTGCGGTCTTTGGTACGCGTCAAATTACTTGTATTGTTCCAGTCA
This sequence comes from Acinetobacter sp. YH12041, assembly GCF_013419975.1. NCBI lineage: Bacteria > Pseudomonadati > Pseudomonadota > Gammaproteobacteria > Moraxellales > Moraxellaceae > Acinetobacter > Acinetobacter sp. YH12041. Next base: position 54,063 of record NZ_VOZC01000001.1, read on the forward strand.
GATGGGAGTACGTTTTGTGCCTGTAAAGTTTGCACTGCATGATCGAGAGCTGCTTGGATTGCCGTATTCATAATCAGTCGAAAATAGATATCGCAGAAAAACAGCAAATATAGCAAATTTCCGACTCTTTAGGTAAAACCATTTATGGGGAATAAAAAATATACGATTAGCAGCCTATGGTTTCTATCCCTCGGTCGGTCATCAATGAAGGATCACATGAGAAAGAGGGGAATAAATAAGTTGCAAACTTTACTATAAAAAATGAATCATCCAGCAATCAAAATGGCCTATATTAGCCTGATTGAAACTATAAAAAGAGTCAGCATGGATTCAAAACAGCGTCCGACCATCATCGGCAATATTCCCAAACTTCCAGCCAAATGGGCCTTGGTCATTGTGCCTTTTATCTTGTCCTGCCTGATGAGTGGAATTATTTCCATGATTAACATGCTGCGCAATCTGGGCTGGATTGAGGGCTTTATGGCCCTCTGGTTTCATAACTGGATGATTTCCTGGGCGATTGCTTTTCCGATTGTGGTGACGCTTTTACCTTTTGTACGCAAATTTGCCGGCTTGCTGGTCGATATGTCAGGAAATCAGCCACCCAAATAATTGTTTTCTATCAATGAGAATTAAGAAAGAAGTTCTAGAAGGTAAAAAGCATTCACTAACAGATGGGCTCTCTAACTAAAAATCAATTAAATCAGATGCTCGACTGCAGCGCGGATGATCCCAAGGATCAGACCAATACAGGCCCCGACCACGACACCATTGACCCGGATCATATGCAGGTCACCACCGACTTCGTTTTCAATCTTGTCGATCATCTCAGTCGAATCCCATTCATGAATACGTTCACTGATAAAACGGATCACTTTCTCACTGTACTGGTCACTCAAATCGACAGCGATACCACTGAGACGGTTATTCAGCAACTCACGCACTGAAGTATTTGAAATAATATTTTCACCGACTTGCTGAATGGCGACTCGCAGATTCTCCGCAATCCCCGAATCCGACTTTTGCAAATCTGCTTTGATGGCATCGCATAAAATGACCACTGCACCACTGATAAAATTTAGCACTTGCGGACTGTCAAGCAGGGCATCTTTAGTTTCATTCAGTCGCTGGCTGGCCATACTTTCAGAATCTGCCAATTGCTGCATCAATTCTTGAGCTGTTTCTTCAATTTTAAGCCGCCACGGATGGTCGGGATCTGCCAGCATGGCTTCCACCCGCTGAATCACCGAATCGATACTGCGTTGCTGCACATCAATACCGATCCAGCTGGCGCCTTTGGCCAGACGCCAGACGCCCATTTCCTTGAATAAAGTGCGGGTCAGCTCACGGGTTTGTTCTGGATGTGAAGTCATCCAGGCATGTACCACATCTAGGCCGCGTTGCAGCACATCCTGATGGAAATCATTTTCCAAAACAGCGCGCAGCATTTCGCTGGCCAGGGTATTGATCTGGGTGTTTTTGACCCATTGCACACTATTGCTCTGAATAAATCCGGCGATCTGTTCCTGCCCGACAAATTCAAATACTTTGGGTACGGTCTGCTGAATCACTTGTGTGACTTGAGCATTATTCTGCGGATTGGCCAGCCAGCGGCCAGCAGCCAGACTTAAATCGGTACTGGCCAGACTGCGCTGCACAATTTGCGGGGAAAGGAAATTTTCCTGCACAAAGCGCCCCATAGATTCGGCAATCCGGGCTTTATTGCGTGGAATAATTTCAGTATGGTCACGTAAAAATTTTGGAATCGGTAACCGGCCAAAAGGATTGCGGAACAGCACGGTAATTGCATACCAGTCCGCCAGACCACCGACTACACCTGCTTCGGCAGAGAGCATCAGAATATGAATCAGCCAGACATATTCAGGCAGCAGTTTGGCAGTAATCATCAGCGCCAGCCAAGCCAGTACTGCGACGACCAGTGCAATAGTCGCAAAACGTTTACTGCGTTGTAAGCTCGGTGACGGCTGCTCTTTCTGCATAAATCATCCTGTTATTAGGGCGTGGCCGGCTGCGGTTGGAGTACTTGGCCGGATGGACTTACTCCATATTTAGCGCCAAGTGATTGTAAAATCAAGCGGGCATCAAAGGCATCTTTCGGCTCCTGACCGGCTTTAAAGCACTCAATGGTATAAGCCACTTGAGCAGGATCTAAAGTGACAGTATAGGGCTGGTCATAGAATGGATCGGGCCAGAATCCCGGATAGCGACGGGAATAACCATAAGGACGATAATAGCCGTATGGATAGACGCTAGGCGCCGGATAGACAATCGCCTGACGCGGTGGTTGCTGGGTACGGTTGCTTGGATCGTTCAGTACCCGGAAAAACTGGAAACCGTTCTGAACTGTGGTCTGCGCGGCTTTCAGCAGGGTAATTTCTTCGGCTGTACCGAAACTCATATTAGGTCGCGCCTGAAAACTGATGCGATAAGTGTTGGCATTCAGTGGAGTAGTGCTGTACTGGCCGAGCTGGTCAAAGGTAAGCGGCTTGGACGGTGTCGTTGCACAGCCAGAAAGCAGGGCAGTCGTCGCAAGGCTCAGGGCAATGACGGTTTTTTTCATCTTCGTTCTCCTGATAGGATGATCCAGCGAGTTACAGACCTCTAGAAGCTGCTATCTGGCTGGGTCAGGAAACTCAATTCTTCCTCGGTGGATTCACGGCCCAGAATCTGGTTGCGATGTGGGTAGCGTCCGAAACGGTCAATAATGATTTTATGCTTGATTTCATATTCGAGGTTTTCTGGATTGCCGAGGCGCTGAAATAATTTTAGCGCAAATTCATGGATTAATTTAGATTCGCTATGCATGAAAGGCATATAAAGAAAGGAACGTTGCTCCGGACTCAGCTGTTTATCCAGATCCTGGCTGATGGCTTCCTGAGCCAGTGCCAAAGCCAGACTATCCTGAGCAAAAGCACGCGGCGTATCCCGAAAAATATTGCGTGAGAACTGGTCCAGAACAATGATTTCAGCTAATCGACCATCAGCATTCTTACGCCATGACCACAGTTCAGCTCTACTCGCCTGTTCCAGAATATCACCAAATTTTTCCTTCAAACTTTGGTCGAACTGGTCACTTTTGGCAAACCAGTTGGGTTGAGTTTCAGGACTAAACCAAAAGTCTAAAATATCTTGATAATTCATATTGTTTACAATTTATTAGCATTTATTTGTCAATAAAATCACAAATTTCACATGTCTTATAGAGAAACTTTGTGTTAAAAATTTGCCCAACTAAAAATCAATGGTTTGCTTGAAAACTAGGCAGGGCAGCATGTGCTGTCTGGAAATCGCGGTATACTAAGCTAAACCGATGATTCTATTTTAATAGTTACCCCCATTAAGCGAGATTGTAATGAGTCAACCTGAATCGACTGCCCATGATGTATTACCGGAATGGGTAGATTCGTCGCTCATCAAAGGAATGCTGCGCGGTATCGAGCGTGAGAGCTTGCGTATGCAAAGCAATGGTTTCCTGTCACAGGAACCGCATCCTCATGCCTTAGGTTCAGCTCTGACACATCCGCATATTACGACCGATTATTCTGAAGCCTTGATGGAGTTTATTACTCCACCGAAAGAGAGTATTACTGAAGCTCTACACTATCTGACCGACATTCATGCCTTTGTACACCGTCATCTGAAAAATGATGAAAAGCTCTGGCCGATGTCTATGCCATGTATGCTCGACAGTAAGGATGAAAATATTCCATTGGCGCAATATGGCAGTTCCAATATCGGCTTATTTAAAACGCTGTATCGTCATGGTTTAGGCGTGCGTTATGGCCGTCGTATGCAGACCATTTCCGGGGTTCACTATAATCTGTCTTTCCCGGATCATTTCTTTATAGCGCTCCAGGAACAGGAAACTGATGAAGAGCTGCGCGCTTTAAGTCTGCAGGATTATCGCAGCCATCGTTATATGGGGCTGATCCGTAACTTTATTCGTTTAACCCCATTGGTGATTTTCCTGGTTGGTGCCAGTCCAGCCGTTTGCCAGTGTTTTATGACTGGACGTGATCACCACTTATTCCCGCTGGTACGCGGTACTTTATATACGCCTTATTCGACTGCATTACGAATGGGACGCTTTGGCTACCAGAATTCAGCGCAGAAACAGCTGGGTATTCACTACAATAATCTGCAGGATTATCTGGAAGGTCTGCAAAAAGCGGTCAGAACACCGTACAAACAGTTTACCCGTCTGGGTCTGGATGATGCCAATGGTCAGCCAATTCAGATCAATGACCATGTGCTACAGATTGAAAATGAATACTACAGTCTGGTGCGTCCAAAGCAGGTACCTAAAGAAGGTGAAACTCCATCGCAAGCCTTGCAAAATCGCGGGATCGGCTATGTTGAGCTGCGTGCTGTAGATGTCAATCCGTATAGCGCGATCGGGATCAATGAAGATACTGCCGGCTTCCTGGAAGTAGTGGCACTGTACTGCTTATTGCAAGACAGCCCGGCATTGCTGGATGCCGAACAGGAAATCATTGACCAGAATCAGGCTGAAGTGGTCAATCGTGGCCGCGCCTATAACGCTGCGATTATGGAAAATGGCCAGCGTTATATGATTGAAGACTGGTGTAATCTGCATTTGCAACGTATGCAGCCACTGGCTCAATTGCTCGATCAGGCTTATGAAACTGATCTATATAGCAATGCTATGCAAGCCATGCAGATCCGCGTCGATGAAGTTGATGCGACCTTGTCAGCCCTGATTGTCGGAGATATTCGTAGCCACAGCAGCATGTGGCAGTTTGGTCAGCATTTGGCCCATCAGCATAGCAATCTCTATGAATCACATCGATTAAGCAAAGAAACACTTAAATATTTCAATGAATTGTCACAAAAGTCATTGCAGCAACAACAGCAGCTCGAGCAAGATAACACGATCAGTTTTACTGAATATTTAGCCCAATATCGATAATAAATAAGAGGATTAACCATGCAATGGGGTTATCGCTTCGTGAGTGGTGTGTTGTTTTTGGCATCTGTTGCCGGGATGGCATTTGCTTTATATCTTGAGCATGGACAGGGTCTGAACCCTTGCCCATTGTGTGTGTTTCAACGAATCGGATTGATCGGACTAGGGATTATTTCCCTGATTGCCTTGCTGCATAATCCGAAATCCAATGCCATGAAGCGTGGTTATGCTTTCTTAGGCTCGCTGAGTATCTTATGGTCAGTCGGTGTCGCTGCACGGCACGTCTGGCTACAGAACCTGCCCCCAGATCAAGTGCCGAGCTGTGGCCCAGGTCTGGATTACTGGCTGGAAACTTTGCCGATGAAATCGGTATTACAGCAGGTATTAAACGGTTCAGGTGAATGTGCCGCAATTGACTGGACGTTCCTGGGGCAATCTTTACCGGTCTGGTCATTGATGTTCTTCAGTATTTTATTGCTGATCAGCCTGTGGCAGTTATTCCGCAAATATCAGACTGCGCCCGTCAAACGTCTAAGAGATAAATACTGATTTTCAAAATTGGAATCAAAAAAGCCAGTCTACAGACTGGCTTTTTTTTATCACTCTCTTAGAGGCGAACCAAATTTTTTACCTTCAATCAGGTTAGGGCAATGCCTTCAATACTGTCCAGATCGGTCACGTATTCATGAATTTGCGTATAGGTTTCATCTTCCACACTTGGATAGAACCAGCGTACAATCTGTTCGGCCACCAGTGGATGATACTGAATTTCAAAATGATTCAGTCCATAGAAAATCGCCTTATGTGCGTCGGGTACTTTCAGATCAAAACGCGGATGGGGATGTTCGCCCAAGGCACTTTTGACACTGACCAGATAATCACCGATCACATTAAGCGTTTTGTTGGTATGGTGTTCAAACTCGATCGTACCTGCCACCAGATAGGCATCAATATGCGCAGGAATCGGTGCCGGTTTACGGTTGTCGTCCATAAAGCCAATCCGTACCGGATTATGTTCCCAGTCATCATCCCGGACGCTGCCATGACGTAAGTCTAGAATTCCGTTACTACGAATATTCACCACATGTCCCACAATTTTCACTAAAGGAAAATGTCCGAGCTTTTCCTGCAAACTAAAACCAAAACGTTCCAGTACCGCACCATGATGCGGTGAGCCCAGACAGACCAGATTTTCTACCATCGGAATCCAGTCATAGACATTTTGTTTGCCATAGAACAAGGCGCTGCGTGACACCAGACCGCCCATACTGTGTCCGATCAGATCAATACTGGTAATTCCTGGATTACGTTTGACCAGATCCTGCAAGGCATTGGCCAGACTGCGGCCATTGGCTGAAATGCGGCGTCCGGTATTGTAGTTCAGGTACAGCATGGTGTTATGGTCACGCTGTGCCAGTAATTTTTCTCCAATGCCCGGATATTTGCGGGTTGACCAGTCCAGATGGTTCATGCACAGACCATGCACAAATAGGGTAATGCGTCCGGTTAGCTCACCTTGTTGCAGAGAACCATAATGATCGTAAATGAGCATCGGCAGGGCGAGAGGATTCTGATATTTCAGCAGATAATCGCCAATAATCCCGTTCAGGGCACTGACCATAAAATGCATGGTCGGGGTCAGAGGTTTATTATGTAATTTTGGAAATCTTTCAATAATACGGCGCAGTCCAGGCGCAATCAGGGTATTGCCATAATGAAAGATCATGTCATAAGACATTTGATACAGACGTACGATATAAGGAATATTCTGGAAAGTTTTGGAATTTTTTTCACTCAGCCCGAATACGCTCATTAAAATTTCACGCTGAATCGATTTAATCAGCTCCTGTACTACATCACTAAAGCGCATGGTGACCAATTGTGCCAGGCCTTCCAGGACATCTGCCTGGCTAAGCGGAGTTCGATCCCATCGACAATAGGTTTCATGCAATGGCGTTAAACTTGGCATTTGATCCTATCCTTTATATGAGCCGTAGACATCTTTCTTTTTTGAGCACTTCGCGGTATAAATTCTTTTTTTCAGTATTCTTGATTCTCAATTTATTCGGAATACTCTTAAAATAGCGAGAATTGCATAACATTAAAGGCTTTTTTGTCAGACAATTTAAGCAATTAAGTGGTTATAAAATGAAGTGTATTTCACACTTTTAAATTAAATTTTGACATTTTGTTTGTTTTTTATTGATTGCCGATGAATATCATTTACCTGCATGGGTTCAAGAGTAGTAGCAGCTCAATTAAAGGCCAGTTATTGGAACAATACTGTGCAAAGTACCCGGATATTCAGGTGCATTTACCCGATTTGAACATGCCGCCCATAGCTGCAATTCAGAAGATTTCTAAATTGATCCAGTCGATGGATCAGGTAGCATTAGTCGGCAGTAGCTTGGGGGGATTTTATGCGACATATCTGGTCGCTCAAGCGCATGTGCCGGCTGTACTGATCAATCCGGCAATGCGACCATGGCAGCTGTTTCGTGAACTATTTGATGATGAATTGCCCCTGCAGGTTCATCCGAACTGGTGCCTGAATGACGCAGATCTTGGCCAGCTCGAAGCCATGGCGCTACCAACTGCACAAGATGCAGACAAAATGTTAGTGCTGTTACAACAAGGCGATGAAGTTTTGGATTATCGTGAAGCACATCGCTATTATAGTTCAGCTCGTCCACCTGCACTGCTGATGACCGAGGCCAATGGCAGCCATGGCATGGATGATTTTGCGGAGAAAATTCCGCTGCTCTTACAGTTTTTATCCGACTGCATAAAAAAGGAAACCGAATAACGTGTCTCAATATACGGCTCAATCTCTTGAAGTTTTATCTGGTCTAGATCCGGTGCGTCGTCGTCCGGGCATGTATACCGATACCTCTCGTCCAAACCACTTGGCGCAGGAAGTGATTGATAATGCGGTCGATGAGGCACTGGCGGGACATGCCAATAAAGTCACGGTCACGGTGTATAAGGATGGTTCATTATCTGTTGAAGACAATGGCCGTGGTATGCCCGTCGATATTCATCCGGAATATGGTCAGAGCGGGATTGAAATTATCCTGACCAAACTGCATGCCGGTGGTAAGTTCAGTACTGATAACTATCAATTTTCTGGCGGTCTGCACGGGGTGGGGATCTCGGTCGTCAACGCGCTTTCTAGCCGCGTAGAAGTTGAAGTTCAGCGTCACGGCAACCTGTATAAAATGGCCTTTGAAAATGGTGAACCGACTGCACCACTAGAAGTGCTGAAAGGCAAGGCACCGAAACGTGCCACAGGGACAACTGTTCATTTCTGGCCGGAAACCAAATATTTTGATTCTCCAAAATTCGCGCTTAAAGCCTTAAAACATAACTTAAAAGCCAAAGCGGTATTGGCTGCTGGTCTGCAAATTAACTATATCGACCAGATCAATGATGAAAAGATCACCTGGCAGTTTGAAAATGGTTTGGTCGACTATTTGATGGATGAGCTGGAAGACCGTGAAATCATTCCGGCTCCTGCTTTTGTGGCGACAGGTGATGCTGAGCGTGCCAGTGCAGAATTTGCCATCTGCTGGAATGTGGAAGGTGGAGAAAGTATTCAGGAATCCTACGTCAACCTGATTCCAACCGCACAAGGCGGTACTCACGTGAATGGCTTACGTTCAGGTGTGACCGATGCCATGCGTGAGTTCTGTGAGCTGCGTAACCTATTGCCACGGAATATGAAACTGTCTGCAGAAGATGTTTGGGATGGGGTGAACTATATCCTGTCACTGAAATTCCAGGAGCCACAATTCTCTGGTCAGACCAAGGAACGTTTATCTAGCCGTGAAGCCTCAGGCATTGTGCAGAATATTGCCAAAGATGCGTTTGCGCTATGGTTAAACCAGAATTCAGACATCGCTATGCAACTGGCGGAAATGGCCATTTCCAAAGCGGGTCGCCGTCTAAAAGCAGCCAAGAAAGTTGAACGTAAGAAGATTGTCGCTGGTCCGACTTTACCTGGGAAGCTGTCAGATTGTGTTGGACATGATCTGGATCAGTCTGAACTGTTTATTGTGGAAGGGGACTCTGCGGGTGGTTCAGCCAAGCAGGCACGTGACAAGAATTTCCAGGCGATCATGCCAATTCGTGGGAAAATTTTAAATACTTGGGAAGTCTCTTCGGATGAAGTGCTGGCCTCTCAGGAAGTGCATAACATTGCAATCGCGATTGGCGTCGATCCAGGTTCAGATGACCTGTCTGAACTGCGTTATGGCAAGATCTGTATTCTTGCCGATGCCGACTCGGATGGCTTGCATATCGCGACTTTGTTATGTGCGCTGTTTGTAAAACACTTCCCGATTCTGGTCGAAGAAGGACATCTGTTTGTGGCGATGCCACCCCTATTCCGTATCGATGATGCTAAAGATGTGCACTATGCGCTGGATGAAGATGAACTGGAAGGCATCCTGAAAAAATGTAAAACTAAGAATCCGCAGATCACCCGATTCAAAGGTCTAGGTGAAATGAATGCCAGCCAGCTTCGCGAAACAACTTTGGATCCAAATACTCGCCGTCTGGTGCAACTGGATCTGGATGATGTGCACCTGACTTCAGGTTTACTGGATAAACTGTTGGCCAAAAAACGTGCCAGTGACCGTAAAGACTGGCTGGAACAGAAAGGTAATCTGGCGGATATTGTTGTTTAAAATGACTTGCTGCTAATACCTATTAAAAAGCCCGCAATCGCGGGCTTTTTAATAGCTCAATTTAGGACTCAACTTTTAAATAATGCCCATCTGCATAGACATTATGTCCAAAGCCACAACCTGAACTGCCATTGTTCTGTTTTAAAATCACCTGCTGCCCCTGTTTAGGATCAAAAGCAAAATTGAGATTAATTTTGCAGTCATCTGATTGATAGGTCGTTTGGGTTTTATTAACAGGCATTGTGGTTTCGAATTCACCTATATTTGGACCATAAATCATGCTATTTAGTCCCATATAGAGGCCATTAAAATGAATCTGATAAGAATTTTTAATCCGTTTGACTTGAATGGTATTCCAGTGACCGAAGCCAGCATGCTGTATATAGATGCCAGCCAAGTTTTGAGTTTTTTGCGGGGAAGGAAGCTGTTTTAAATTAAATTGACTGCTTTTGGCTTGAGGAAAGACTGAGAACCAGGCCCGTGCCCATTGTGGCTTTCCTGATTTAAAATAGCTTAAGCCAACATTATTAAAAGCAGTGGCAATGGCATTTTCGGAAAAAGATACACCACTGTTTTCACTATGCATCTCACAAAAAGCAGACCAGGAAGCTTGCTGTTGAAATTGTCCTAGCGCATTTTGATACTGTTTCTGATCATAAAATTTTCTTCCCGAGTTGGCATAGCTTTTCACCTTGGCACATTCGGATCGGAGTTCAGTTTCAAAGTCTGAATTGGCGAAACTAAAACTACTCAGAGGGAGAATACTGATAAAGATAAGCAACTTATTCATAATTTTACTCAACTGACATTATTCTGGTTTTAATAGAAAATTTTATCTATCAGTAATTTTTCTAACAGATTATTGATCCAATTAGATTAAGTTTTACATAAAAAATAAAATATTTTGGTTTAATTCAGGTTGAGTTGCATCAATACCAGATCGCGCCATTGTCCAAATTTCTGTCCAACTTCCGGCATATAACCGGTTTGTTTAAAACCTAATTTCTCATGTAAGGCAATCGATGCCTGATTTTCATGGTCAATGGCACCAACCATAACATGGATAGCATTTTGCCGCGCATGTTCAATCAGCTTGAGCATCAAGGCTTTGCCCAGACCTTGCCCAATAAAGTCTGCATGAAGAAAGACAGAATGTTCAACAGTGTGTTTAAAGCCCTGAATGGGTCGAAAAGTAGAATAATCCGCATAACCTGCAATTTGCCTGGATGCTGAATGCTCAGCCACCAATAAAGGAAATCCCTGAGCATTTAATTCACTTAGCATGTTCTGAAAATCCTGGATCGTTTTTGGCGTGCTATTCCAGGTTGAGGTTCCGTATAAGATTTCAGCATTGTAGATCGGGAGTATCTGTTCCAGATCTTGAATTTGAGCAGGACGAATAACAAAGCTCATAAGCAGATGCCAAAAAAGAAAGAGAATATCTAACCATAACCTGAATTTAGGCAATAAAAAAGCAGAACCGAAGTCCTGCTTTATTCATTCTAAAAACTTAGAAGTGGTATTTAACCAATGCGCTGACATCGTGTTGATCAACGTCAGTACCGAATTTGTTATTCCAAACAGAATGTTCAATACCAAGGTAAAGTTTAGTCTCAGGAGAGATATGCTTACCAACGTTCCATTTATATTGTGAAGTCCAGTTCAATTCGCTTTTCTGATCAGGACCTTCAGCGGTTGACCAGTCCAGGAAAGCATCTGCCAGGAACTCTTCGCCACCAATTTTAAATGGAACTGCATAAGTGATCGTCATTTGATAATCGTCTTTTTGCAGGTCATTGTCAGCTTTGTAGAAGTTAATATTCGCATAGCTAGTATATGGAATATCAAGTGCAAAACCGATCCCGTATAGGTAGTTATTAAAGTCACTCGCACCGCTATTGCCTTCCCAAGTAGTCGCAATAAGCACGTCTTTAATTGGGCCAAGTTCAAGCTTTTGACCAGTGACTGCACCTAAACTTAAACGCGGTGCAACTTCGAAGTAAGTTTCATTACCGAAGTCATTATTGGTACGGTCAGCAAAGGCAAAGATATCACCATATTTTAAACCAGCTGCATATTCAGCAGTAATGGTTGATTGATCAATTTTTTCATTACCAGCTTTATATGGTGCTTTATAGTTTTCACCATATAAAGCTGACAGACTAAAATCCTGCCAAACTGCTGCCTGAGTGAAAGCTGCTGTTGAAGCCAATGCACAAAGTGCCGCGATTTGTGTAAATTTCATTTAAATATCTCCCCCGAGAAAGCAGCTTAAGGATACTACAGATTAATAAGTAAAAATAAAGTCAAAATTGATCACTGACAGAAATATTTCATCGTCCTGAGCTGATGATAATTTGAGATATTGGGAGAAGAAGGTTTATAGGATATTTGAAGCGAGTTAAATTTTTATATTTAAATTAATTTTAAGAATTGAGACTCAATTTTGAAGCTGATTAAAGTAATTACATAGATCTTTTATGAACAGGGCAAAGACTGCTTTAATTTTGGGAAGGTCATGTGAATAGTATTTCGATTGTTCCAAATCTGGAAGGTCAATCACGATCCGGTAAGCAGTTGTCACGATCGGTTGTCCTTTTGCTAAAAAAATCAAAATATCACTTGCATATTTTCAAGAGAGGACCGATATTCGAAGTATAGGAACACGGTTCTGCAGACTCAAAAATGTGTTCATCATTCAATCTGGAGGGTTTTATCCAAAGCGATTTGAAGATGTGAAATGCAATATAAAACAGCAAGCTATACACGTGCCAAGATAAAAATTCTGCACTAAAAAGTTAAAATGATTTGAGGATGGTATTTTATGAACATTGAACTCCGTACCGATAAAAACATTCGCAATAGTGATCGTCTAATTACTTACGTTCGTACCGAATTAAATCAGGAATTCCAGCGCCACAGTGAGCGTATTACCCATTTCTCAGTACATCTTAGCGATGAAAATGCCGCCAAAGGAGGCGATGATGATATTCGCTGCATGATCGAAGCACGTCCTGCCGGCTTGAAGCCAATTGTCGTGAACCATCATGGTCATAATGTTGATACTGCCATTCATGGTGCCATCGACCGTTTAAAACGCAGTCTGGAACATGTGATTGAGAAAAAAGATAACGTACGTAGCACTCCGCTAAAACTTGCGGAAGAAGATACGGGTACAGATCTAGAACAATAAATAATTCGCAGATGAAAAAGGCCCCTACGGGGCTTTTTTCAATTTTAGATAAAATAAACGAATGAGAACAAAACAAATCCCGCTTTATTCGGCATAATAGTGAAAAACGAATTTGAAGTGAGCTCCATCATGTTAACTGCGCAACAACAGCTTTTTGTGCAAGCACTCGAAGAACTCAATCTGGGTCAGGTCAAACAGCTTTTGGCAGATGGACTTAACCCGAATTTTATTGATCTGGAAAAAGGCCCAGTTATTTCCATCTGGTCAGATGGCCTGTTCAAATGGTGGGAAGAAGTCTGCGAAGCTTATGAAGCGGGCAGTCCCTTAACTGCTGAAGAAAAACAGCAACGTCTGGATGTACATTTACAGATTCTGGAAGCGCTGATCCAGGCTAAAGTCAATTTGCATCTTTGGGATGCTGAAGAAGTTTATGGCCCGCTTTGGGATGCGGCCAGTGCAGCCTGTGTACCTGCAGTGCAGCGCCTATTAGAAGAAAAAGTCAATCCGAACAGCAAGGATGAAGAAGGATTAACCATTCTGTCATCGATTAGTGATTTATTCTTTGATTGTGATTTTGATGAAATTAACTGGGCAGAAGCACTGGAAGAAGAAAAACAAACCCTAGAATTATTGCGTAGTCATGGCGCAAAAATGACCAAGGAATTACATTAAATTTTAAGAAAGAGCTCCAACAAGATGAAGACAACTTTAAGAATATTGGGTTTGATGGCACTGACGGGTGTCAGTGCACAGCTTTGTGCTGCAGTTGAATTTGACCGACCAGGTGAAGGTTTGGGTACCAGTACCGTACCAGTGGGTCAGTTAGCTTGGGAACAGGGTTTACCGAGTTTCTCTTATAGCGAAGCGACTGTGGATGGAAGCAAGCTGAAACAAACCACTTTAAATGCCGACGTCTTGTTGCGTACCGGTTTGACTGATGATCTGGAATTACGTTTAGGCTGGGCTGGTCCGGCCTGGTCACAAACCAAGTTCAATGGTCAGACTGAAGAGGATGATGGTTTAGGCGATGTCAGTATTGGCCTGAAAAAAGCCATTGATCTGGATGATGAAAAACTCAGTATGGCGCTGATGGCTGAAGCTATTATTGCCACAGGTAATGCTAATTTTAGTAATGAAGAAGATATTTATAGCCTGAGCTCAGCAGTTGCTTATCAATATAATGATTTGGTGAATACTGCACTGACCATGCGTTATGAATGGCAGGATAGCAACTGGGCAATTACTGCGATTCCAGCTTTAGGCTATCAGATTACTGAGCGCTGGTCAGGTTATTCGGAACTGATTTATCGTAAAGCCGAAAGTCAGAATAATGAATATGCACTAGGGACTGGCGTCATGTATGCATTGAATGATCAGGTACAACTTGATGCCAGTGTTGGGGTAGATCTGGAAGGTCAGAATAAAGGTTACTTCTCAGGCTTGGGCGTATCATTCCTATTCTAAGCTGCTCTTATTCCGATATGACCAAAGCACTACAGTTTAAGATCGGGAGAAAAGTTTTTTCTCCAGTCTTATTGGGCACAGTGTTGCTTAGTAATATTGCTCAGGCAGAAGCGCCTTTGCTTTCGCCTGAGCAGGCTTTTCCTCTGAGTATCAGTTCAGTCACTCAGCAACAGGCTGAACTTAGCTGGGAAATTCCGCAAAACTATTATCTTTATCAGCATAAGGTAGAGGTAAAGCAGGGAAGTCAGCCGATGACCTTGCAATTACCACCCGCTGAAGATCTATATGATGAAAACTATGGTCATACCCAGGTTTATTATCAGCAATTAAAAGTTCAGATTCCGACCCACGCGGGTCAAACTTATCAGGTTAGCTGGCAAGGCTGTGCCAAAGACCGGCTTTGTTACCCACCCCAAACCATTGAATTCAAGACTGACTTATCCGGTCTAGTGCAATATGAATCTACTGGCTCGGGTAATAAACGGTTACTGGATCTAAGCAGTTCTTCCTCACAGCACAACCGGATTCTGGAAAATTCTGCTGATGATTTAGAATCAGGAAATACAGATAGTAAAATCGTTGAAGTCATTTCTACCCGATCCAGCAGCGACTCGGCACAAGACCAGCAATGGTCTGCACGTCTGGCTGAAAGTTCACTGGCTTACGGATTACTGTTGTTTTTTGGCTTGGGCATTTTGCTGGCATTTACGCCATGCTCTTTGCCGATGCTGCCAATTCTGACTTCACTGATTGTTCGTGATAGCAAAGGCATCAAGGCCTGGATAATTGCCCTAAGCTTTGTAAGCAGTATGGCCGCAGTCTATGCTGTACTGGGCTTGATCGCGTCTTCAGCCGGACTCAACTTTCAACGCTGGTTACAGCAACCTGCCACTTTGATGGCATTTAGTGCGCTATTTGTGGTGTTTGCTCTTAACCTGTTTGGCCTGTTTGAAATTAAAATGCCACAGCGTCTGACGCAGCGTCTGGACCGGGTTCAGGCGATGCAGCAAGGGGGTACCTTGGTCAGCGCTGCGGTTATGGGATCTGTTTCTGCCTTGCTGGTTGGTCCCTGTATGACGGCACCATTAGCCGGTGCATTATTATTTATTTCCCAGACCCAGAACCAATGGCAAGGCGCAGTGCTCCTATTTACTTTAGGCTTCGGTATGGGCACTCCGTTGCTGCTGGCCAGTATTATGGGGGCACGCATCCTGCCCCGAGCCGGGCACTGGATGAATCAGGTAAAAGTACTCTTTGCTTTCATCATGCTGGCTTTGGCCTTGTATTTTATTCGTCCGCTGATTTCAGAAGCTGCATTGCAGTGGCTGTCGCTAGGTTTGGGTTTAAGCTTTGTTGCCTATGTTCTGGCACGATTATTCTGGAAAAATACCGGACTGCGCTGGCTCTATCTCATCTGTTTGGCCATTGCAGTGCCTTATATTACATATAGTCAGTATCAGCATAGTCAGCGTTTTTTTGTTGAAACTGCCCAACAACAGGCGAGTTGGCATATAGCAAAAACAGCCACTGAATTTGAACAGTTACTGGCTACAGTACCGAAAGGGCAGAAGGTCATTGTGGATGTCTATGCTGATTGGTGTGTGGCTTGTCAGCCGATTGAACATAAAGTATTAAAGGCAGCTGCTGTCCAGCAGGCCTTAGCCCCTTATTTTCTGATCAAGCTCGATCTTAGTCAATATGATACTACGCATCAGGCTTTACTTAACCGATGGGAAATTCTGGGACCACCGACCTATTTATTTCTCGACACTCAGCAGCAGGAGATTCGCAGCTTACGTTTGACAGGTGCATTTAGTGAAGCAGAATTATTGGCACAGCTACAGCGTTTAGAGCAGCTCTAACATTCACTTTAAAGCTTTTCTGGTGCATGCTTTAAAGTGAATAAGGCCAATGAAAATATCAGGCTGGTTGAACTTTTAGAGGTTCCAGATAAGATTTCACCTGATTCCGTCCACCGGCTTTAGCCTGATAAAGGGCCTGATCGGCCTGACTCAGGAGTTGCTGTGGGCGTAATTCTGGTTTTGAAATAGCAATGCCAAAGCTGGCAGTCACCGGGATCAATTGTCCTTCATCACTAAAAATCTGTAGCTGCTGGATCGCGCTTCGGCAACGCTCTGCAACCTGCTGAGCTTTTTCCAGGCTGGAATTATTCAGGACCAGAATAAATTCCTCACCGCCGAACCGTCCCACCACATCACTCTCACGCAATTGCTGGTTCAGTACCGCACTGACTTGTACCAGTGTTTCATCGCCCTTGTGATGTCCATAGTAATCATTAATCTTTTTGAAATGATCCAGATCCAGCAGCACCAGGGCATAGTTAAAAGTTGCAGTACTATTTAACTGATCCAGACATTGATTAATGCTACGGCGGTTAAACAGATTGGTCAGAGGATCGATCTGGCTGAGATGGTTAATCAGCTGTTCGCGATAGCGCCATTGACTGAGTAAAATCTCAAATAAAATCATGCAGACAGCAAGAATCGGCAGGATAAAATACAGCATTGATAACAGCCAGAAGCTATTATGGAAAAACTGGTCCTGAATATTAAAAAGTGGTGAATAAGGCAGTTGTTGGTTAAAGCTTAGATAGGCACAAGTTACCAGAAACAGTGAGGCCGGAATCAGCATGCTATAGACCAGTCTCCGGTGAAACAGGACTAGACCTACCGTCATCAGGCAAACATAGGCAATTGTGGCTACCGGGCTAATCACGCCTACGATATATGCATCCCGACACAGGGACACCACAAAGATGCCCACTGCCAGATAGGGAAAATATCGTTCTATCAGTGCATTGCCCTGAAATTTATAACAGGGATAAATCAGAAGAACCAGCGCCAGTAAAAATAGGCCATTCATGTGAATCTCTGAACGAACGACATCAATATGGACATGCTGCCAGTATTGCGGATGTGACAGGACAAACAGGTCCCAGCTTAGCCAGCTGATATGTATGCCACAGCCCAGTGCCAGCATCAGGATACACTTTTTCAAAATTCCCCAGTTCATCACCACTTCATCTTCGATCAGATATTTCTTGAGTCGATGATTCTGGAATTTTTGTAATACTGCTGACATTCGCTTCATACAACAGGTCTGACCTTTATTGTTATTGCTAAGTTTTTAAAAGATGGAAAAATATTGCTTTAATTATTTACAGAAATATAACATAAAATTAATTCATTGATAATCAGTAATATTTATCAAAAATTAAAAAAAAGGAGAAAAATTAAGCTGGAAATTTATTGTTCTAAATACGCAATGAAGTGTTTTATTTAAACCCATTATTTCATTATTTAAAGTTTATTAAGCTATGTCCATTCCCGAACAATGAACGGACCAGATTAAGCAATGAAAATTTTACAGATTGATTCCAGTATTTTAGGCGATGCCTCTATTTCCCGTCAGTTGACTCAAGCTATTGTGGGACAGCTTCAACAGAAACATGGTGAGGCTGTTGAGCTTGAATATCTGGACTTGGCTGCACAGCCGATTCCACATTTAACTGCCGAAATTTTGATGGGTCAAAATCTTGAGCAGGCGGCTTTAGGAGAACAGATTTTACAGCAGTACTTACAGGCGGATATCGTGGTGGTTGGGGCCGCTATGTATAACTTCGGTCTACCTTCTACCTTAAAAGCCTGGATTGACCGCATTAGTGTGGCAGGGCGTACTTTTAAATATACAGAAAATGGCCCAGTGGGTCTGGCAGGTGAAAAGAAAGTCTATATTGCCAGTAGCCGCGGTGGTGTTTATGGCGAACAAAGCCCAGTCGATTTCCAGGAAGCTTTCCTGAAAACTGTATTTAACTTTACTGGCGTAACTGATGTGCACGTAATTCGCGCTGAAGGCGTCAATATGGGTGATGTAGCGAAACAGCAGGCAATTGAAACTGCGATGACGCAAGTAAGCCTGATCTAAAAAGCGATAGATAATCACTAAACAGAAAAGGTCAGCAATCGCTGACCTTTTTTATGGCTTCTTTTAAATTTCTAGTCTTGATCTAGACGATGAGCAAATTCTGAAAGATCCGCTAGCGCTTGTCGAGCCTCTTCAAACCAGGCACTAAACATCTGAAAGTTATGCCACATCCCGGTATATAACTTGAATTCAACCTCGACACCAGCCTGTTCCGCTTTTTCCTTGAAGCGTGTGGCATCATCCAGCAGAATTTCTTTAGACCCCACCTGTATATGCATCGGTGGCAAACCACTGAGATCGGCAAAAAATGGGGAAATTTCCGGATCGCCACGATCCATTGTACTCGGTACATAATACTGAATCCCGGT
This sequence comes from Acinetobacter sp. YH12041, assembly GCF_013419975.1. Taxonomy (NCBI): domain Bacteria; kingdom Pseudomonadati; phylum Pseudomonadota; class Gammaproteobacteria; order Moraxellales; family Moraxellaceae; genus Acinetobacter; species Acinetobacter sp. YH12041. The sequence goes on from NZ_VOZC01000001.1 coordinate 72,669, forward strand.
TTTCAGGGTTTCAATCGACAGTAGGGCATCATGTTTCTGATTATAGCGTAGTGATTCACTGGTCAGGGTCAGATCAAGGAAAGGGGAAAGTAGAATCAGTCCACTCACCTGTGGCAGGCCTTCCTGCTGTAATTTGAGTGCCAACGCCAACGCCAGATTAGCGCCACACGAATCTCCGGACAGAACAATGTCCTTAGCCTGAATGCCCTGATCTAATAACAGGTTATAGACATCAAACACAGCTTCCAAAGGTTCAGGATAAGCAGATTCAGGAGCCAGAGGATAATCAATATGCAGTACCTGCATCTGGGTGCGAGCGGCAATCTGGGTCATAAAGGCACGATGGGTATTTAAGGAACCGAGATAAAAAGCACCACCATGAATATGGAAAATCAGCTGGCTGGATTCCTGCTGTGGTTTGATTTCCTCGGCATGTACACCTGCCAGCCGGAGCGAACGGATTTGTACGGACTTATCTTGCGGAAAAATCTTGCACATCTGCTCCAGTGCGACCCGTAAGGAGCTTGGAGGAAGATTGAACCGACTAGGCGCGCGGATGGTCGCTTTTAAAAGACTTTCTGTAATTAATTGTTTCGTCACGGGGCTCATCTTCATCTTCTTTCCATCTTTTTCTGCTTTTATTGATTATGTAGATTATTTACCAACAATATTTACAAGGTTACACTAAATAGTCACAGGTAAAAATTGCAAAAATGTTGTGACTTTTTAATACTACATCGGTCTATCTCAGACTAGGGAAATGAAGAAAAATGAAAAAAATTACGCTAATGTTAGGACTACTCGGCTTATCTGCGCTGGCCAATGCTGCAGATCCTTTAAATGGTACCGTTTGGAAAACGATTGACGACGAAACCAAACAACCAAAGGCTATAGTAAAATTTACTGAGCAAAAAAATGGGACATTATCTGCAAGCATCCAATCGGTATTAACACCGGGTGAAGAAAATGCTTGTACAAAATGTGAAGGTCCGTATCACAATAAATCGCTGAAAGGTTTAACGATTGTGAAAGGCCTGAAAAATACAGGCGGAACCAGCTATGACAGTGGTTCGATCCTAGATCCAAAATCTGGTAAAACTTATAAGCTGAAAGGCAACCTGACAGATGGTGGCAAGAAGCTTGAGCTGCGCGGTTATATCGGCGTGTCTGCTTTAGGTCGTAACCAAACCTGGATTCGTGCCAAATAATAGATCATGACCGTTCTCTAAAAACTACCATAAAAAAGCCTGACAGAAGTCAGGCTTTTTTTATTCTTCCAGCTCATCTGGGATGATTAGTCTTTTAGCTTTTGATAAGCGGCTTCGTCAAAACCAGCGATAAAACCAGTTGCAGTCTGTAATACCGGACGTTTGATCAGGCTGGTATGAGTAGTTAAGGCGGTAATCAGATTATCTTCACTGGCAAGCGCATTTTCCTGTTCTTCTGCAGTGAGTTTACGCCAGGTAGTACCTTTCTTGTTCAGTACCACATCTTGGCCTAAAGCATCTAGCCAGGTTTTAACAGTATCCGCGTCAATTCCCTGTTTTTTATAATCATGAAATTCGTAAGCCAATCCCAGTTCATCAAGTAAATCAAAAGCTTTTTTCATCGAATTGCAGTTTTTAATGCCATAAATCTTGAGCATGCTCGCTGTATCCCAAACAGTTTATTTATTGATGGCTTAGCTTAGCTGAATTTATGCCGATCGCCTATGTGCTTCCAAGAAGCTTGTTTTTAAGCAATATTTAAAAGACATGTCATTCGATTGACATCGTTTAAGAGCAGAATGGGTATTAAAAAGTAAATGGTAAAGTTTAAGAATAAGAAAAAAATGAAGGTACTGAAATGAGAAAACCCGCATCTAATCATCCTGATTATGCGGGTCTCAATACAACGTCCGTTGTCACATCCATGAAAAACAAGCTAAATCTGATAGTTTGTTTTATTTTCTTCCTACGGCGTCCTGTCCTTATAGTGTCATCCTGACATATCCCTGTGCCGTGTGAGTATCATGCGCTGTTAGGGTCTGAAGATAAACCTGAAAATACGTCATGTAGTGTAGGTAATAAACCTTAATTGAGTGAACGATTGTTCACTCAATCTTTCGGTCAGTTTTAGATTTTATAGTCAATAATCACGGGTGCATGGTCACTAAACCATTCATCTTTATAGACCCAGGCATTTACAGTACGGTCTTTCCAGTCCGGTGAACAGGCCTGATAGTCAATCCGCCAGCCCACGTTCTTGGCGCGGGCTTGTCCACGATTTGACCACCAGGAATACAGTTCGGCTTCTTTACGAACTTCGCGGAACGTATCGACATAACCCAACTCATCATAAATATGATCCAGCCATGCGCGTTCATGTGGCAAGCAGCCTGATGCTTTCTGGTTACCGGACCAGTTTTTAATATCGATGCGTTTATGCACGATGTTGTAATCACCACAGACAATGATGGATTTGTCTTCATCGCGCCATTGTTTCAGGATCTTTTTATACTCTTCCAGAAAGTGATCTTTACGTGCCTGCGCTTCATCGCCCGAAGAACCTGAAGGTAAATACAGCGAACAAATATGTGCTGTTTTTTCCAGACCCAAATCAAATTCTGCCGAGATAAAACGGCCTTGAGAATCGGCCAATTCAAAACCCAGACCATCGGTAATCGAAACGAAAGGCAGACGGCTATAAATCGCTGTACCGGCATAACCTGGACGCTCGGCAGGGAACAGGTGGGTATACCAGCCTTCAGGCTTAAATTTGTCAGTCCACTGCGCATGGGTAATCCGGCTTTCCTGCATGCAGATCACATCGGCATCAGACTGTTCGATCCACTCCAGCAAGCCCTTGCTGACAGAAGAACGTAAACCGTTGACATTAATTGAAACGACACGAAGAATTTTTTGATCACCTGGATAGCTACTCTTTGGTATCATGCGCAAGTCTTACCCTTAATTAATGGATTTAGGAGCACCTCATGTCAACGCCAGCTCAGTTTAACCCGAAAGCTTTTATCGAACTCGCATTATCACGTGGTGTGCTTAAATTTGGTGAGTTTACTTTAAAATCAGGACGTGTGAGTCCTTATTTTTTTAATGCTGGTTTGCTCAATGACGGTGAAGCCTTGTCACTACTGGCTTCTGGCTATGCTGCAAAATTAACTGAATGTGACAATGTTGAAGTGATTTTTGGACCAGCATACAAAGGCATTCCTTTTGTAGCGGCTACAGCAGTGGCATTGTCTCAAAATCATGGCGTAAGCGTGCCATGGGGCTTTAACCGCAAAGAAGCCAAAGATCACGGTGAAGGTGGTGTGCTGGTAGGTGCTTCAGTGGAAGGGAAAAAAGTCTGGATTATTGATGATGTGATTACAGCCGGTACTGCCATTCGTGAAGTAGTCACCATCCTGAAAAATGCCGGTGCGCAAATTGCAGGCGTACTGGTTGCTCTTGATCGTCAGGAAAAAGGCCAAGGTGAATTATCTGCTATTCAGGAAGTGCAAAAAGAACTGGAAATTCCAGTACATGCGCTAATTACCATGAAAGATTTAATGAATTACCTAGATGCAAAAGGCGATAGCGAAGCATTGGCGAAAATGGAAGCTTATCGTGTGAAATACGGAATCTAAGACCTGATTCACCAGATAAAAAGTAAAGCCTTAGTAATCTAAGGCTTTACTTTTTATAGGAAGAAAGATTCTGTTCAGGCGACTGTATATAAAAGAAATATAAATAATAAGATAGAAATTCTGATCTAGATAAACTTTAAATTTGATAAGTTATATTATCTTCTTCAAAATTAAATTCTATCTAAATATTCTTCTCAATATATAAATCTTGATCAAAATTATTTTATCAAGAAAGAACAATATTTTTAAAAGAAACTCATTAAAGAATGAATTACCCCCCCATAAAGTCCCTTTACAAATAAAATGAATAAGGTAGTTATGGTCATTGTTTACAAATTGTAATCCGCCTATATTGAAATAAACATTACGTAATTAATTATAAGAATTTCATAATTTTAATTGATTTAAAATAAGAGTACTAGGAATGGATTACTGGAACAGTGTTTTATTTATATCGATTATAACGGTGGTAGGTTTGGCCATTATTGTCATGCTGGTGGGCTACAAGATGTGGAAAAACCTGGTGGTGACTTTACTGATCTCTACAACGATTGGCTTTCTGATTATATGTACTATTAACTTTATCTTTGGGGAAAATCTGAATTTGCCCTGGATTCCTGATCAGAGCTGGCATCATAAGATCACTTTGGAAATTGCCCTGATGAGCTTACTGATTGGCGGGGTCAGTACCTTTATTATTATGCTGGGAACCATGATTTCGAAAAATAATCGTTAAATCATAAAATTAGATGTATTTAGTTGAAAGATAATGCATTTATAAGCAAGGTATTATTATTTTTATTCAGGTTTTAATCAATTTTCTAAACGAGATAAAATACTCAGGGTGAGTATATATACTGATTTGATTTAGAAGATATTAATCCTCGTGTATTTCACATTTTTTGCAGTCCAATAAGACGCCCAGTTTTTCTTTACGGCCTTGTTCGGTCATGACCCAAGGACGGTTTTGCCAAGGTGGATCATGCCGCACATGCTGACCATGACCACAGGCCAGTTCAGCGACCCAATGATTTTCTTCATCCAGATGAAAGCCGACAATTGCCTGCTGCATGATAAATGCTCTTGTTGATTAAAGTATTTAAGCATTTATACAAAATTAGTCATGCAAAATCACCATAAACAAAAGAAACTGCACAGGCTATACTCCTTGCTAATGTATTTTTAAGAAAGAGCACAGAGACATGCGCGTACTTGTTGTGATGGATCCCATCGAAAATGTAAACCTGAAAAAAGATTCAACCATGGCCATGTTATGGGCAGCTGCACGCCGTGGACATGAACTGGGTTATGCATTACAGCAAGATTTATATATCGACCAAGGTAAGGCCTTTGGTCTGATCTCGCCTTTGCAGGTATTTGAAGACTATAACCATTACTACGAACTGGGTGAAAAGAAAAAAGAATCGATTGCGGCTTATGATGTGGTGCTGATGCGTAAAGATCCGCCATTCGACATGAACTTTGTCTATACCACTTATATTCTGGAACAGGCAGAACGTGAAGGAGCATGGATTATCAACAAACCGCAAAGCCTGCGTGACTGCAATGAAAAGCTGTTTGCTACTCAGTTCCCGCACCTGCAAGTTCCGACTTTGGTAACGTCGCAACAAAGCCTGATCCGTGAATTTTTAAAAGAGCATGTTGATGTGATTGTAAAACCATTGGATGGTATGGGCGGCACCGGAATTTTCCGTCTCTATCAGGATGGTATCAATATTGGCTCAACCATTGAGATTCTGACCAACAATGGTAACCAGCCGATTATGGCACAGCGTTATATTCCTGAAATTGTAGAAGGGGATAAGCGTATCCTGATGATCAATGGCGAACCAGTACCGTATTGTCTGGCCCGTATTCCGCAAAATGGTGAAGTGCGTGGCAATCTGGCAGCAGGTGGTTTAGGTCAAGCACGTCCATTAACTGAGAATGATAGAGCCATTGCAGCGCAAGTGGGGCCTTATCTCAGAGAAAAAGGTTTGGTATTTGTCGGTCTGGATGTGATTGGCAATTATGTCACTGAAATTAACGTCACCAGTCCAACCTGTATCCGTGAAATTGATACTCAGTTTGGTACCTCCATTGCAGATGACCTGTTTGATGTACTGGAAGCCGGTCTGGGTCAAGCCTAAGCTTTCAATAATAAAAAAGAGCCTCGTCTGAGGCTCTTTTTATTGGCCATAATGCTTGAATAAAAGCAGGGTCATTAAGATTCCTAATATAGAGAGGCTGGCGGTAACTGCCGCGATATAAGCCCAATTCTGTGTAGTCGAAACTAGTGCTGCGCTCAAAGGCGGCACAAAAAATTGAGCACAGGCTGAAAGCTGTAAAACCAGACCCACACTGGCTGCTGCGGCATTGGCACGCGGGGCATGCTGCAAAGTAATGGCAAAAACAGTGGTCGGGATAATTCCACCAATCAGTGAAAACAGTACAGCACTTATAAACTGTAAGTCGAACATGAGCCATGAACTGGCTGCAAAAGCCAGAAAGCTGCTGCACAGCATGGCTGTAAATCCGGTACTGAATAGCGTCTTGGGTTTCCAGCCACGTTGTAACAACATACCTGCACCAAAAGTGCCGCCCAGATTGGCAAGTACCACGATTGAAACCAGAATGCCTGCAACTTTTAAATCAATACCATGTTCGACGTACATGCTGGGCAGGAACCCGGTCACGGTAATCCACTGACTGGTATAACAGGCAAAAATAATAGCTAAACACAGAATGGGTGGATGGGTAAGGGTAACTTTGACAATCTGCCAGAATGAAGTATTTGACGGTACTGGTTGAGGAATTGTGTTAGATGCAAATGCCATTGAATCTATTCGCAGGTATCGTTTAATGATGCCTGCAATAATCAAGCATAGACTGCCGAGAATAGCCCAAATATTCTGCCAGTTCAGGTATTCGAGTAAAACAGGAATACTAAAAACAGCAAGACTGACACCGACACCCATATAGGAACTCCAGAGTCCCATTTTAAAATTCAGTGTTTCAGGCCGACTGATCCGTTTTAAAATTGCAGGCGCGCACAAGGAAATAGTTAAAAATCCAATCCCTTCGGTAAAGCGGAAGAAATATAAGGCTGTGGCATGCTGAATCCAGAGGCCAGCGATACTGCTCAGTCCTAAAATGATTAACGCCAAAATCATGCAGCGCTTTAAACCCACTTTTTCCGAAAAAGCACCAATACAAAGGGCGAATAGCATCCCGGCCCCTTGTACTAAAGACAGAGAAAACCCGGCTTGCGTAAAACTTAAGCCTAAATCCTGTTGCAGAATAGGAATAATAGCAGACAGTTTGCCGACATGCATGGCCGCCAGATAACCGGCTAAAATAATCCATAGATCACGAATTGATATTTTTGACATCTATAATGCTTGAATCCATTTAAGGAGTATGCAGATCAATTTGAAAAAAATTATATAGAGATAGGGATAACATAAAATTTTATTCAGATTTATATGATTTAGGCATAAGTTAATAGGATGAATTAAATGGAAAAATAGCCAGTAAATAGTGAAAAATGTATAGATTTAGGGAATGACTATAAAAAGATTAAATGAAAAATATTCAAAAATTATGCTTATATTTCACTTAAGTCTAAGGAAAAATGCAGACCTTATAATAAAACTAGTTTAAACTTCAAATTAGTATGAAAAAAACAATGAAACGCTTGTTGAAATAAGGTAAATAAACTTTCAAGGGCAAGCGTTTGTGATTACAATTGATGACTTAAATTAGACCTCCTGTTTCATTTTTTAATTGAAGAATTAGACCGTGACCGACGCTCAGCAAAAACAGCCTAAACATGTCATGATGATGGCCGCAGGTACGGGTGGACATGTGTTTCCAGCGTTAGCCGTTGCAAAAGATCTACAACAACAAGGAATTGAAGTGTCCTGGTTGGCAACACCAGCGGGCATGGAAAACCGATTATTAAAAAACCATAATATTCCAATTTATCAAATCGATATTCAAGGTGTGCGTGGCAATGGTTTTGTGCGTAAAGTCTTGGCCCCGTTTAAAATTTTAAAAGCCACTCTTAGTGCTATGAAGCATATGAAACAGCTCAAAGTCGAAGCTGTTGCAGGCTTTGGCGGTTATGTGGCAGGACCGGGTGGTCTGGCAGCGCGGATCCTGGGTATTCCTGTAATTATTCACGAGCAAAATGCAGTCGCGGGTTTTACCAATACCCAGTTGTCACGGGTCGCTAAAACGGTATGTCAGGCTTTTCCTGATACTTTCCCGGCACAAGACAAAGTAGTAACCACCGGTAATCCGGTACGTAAAGAAATTACAGAAATTTTAAATCCGTCCTGGCGTTATCAGGAGCGGGAAAAAGCTGGCCAGCCGCTACGAATTCTGATTGTTGGTGGTTCACTTGGGGCACAAGCCTTAAATGAACGTGTGCCGGAAGCCTTGAAACAGTTGAATGTGCCGTTAAATGTCTATCATCAGTGTGGTCAAAATCATGCTGAAGCAACGCGCGCACGTTATGCAGACAAACCCGCCTCCTTGCAGGTTGAAGTTCAGCCGTTTATTGAAGATATGGCCCAAGCTTATAGCGACGCCGATCTGGTCATTTGCCGTGCCGGTGCACTGACAGTTACTGAAATTGCAACTGCTGGTGTAGCTGCGATTTTTGTACCGCTACCAAGTGCGGTTGATGATCACCAAACTGCGAATGCCAAATTCCTGGCCAATCAGCAGGCAGCCAAAATCTGCCCGCAGGCTACTTTGACGCCAGACAGTTTAAAAACCTTATTAGAGCCGATGCTTGACCGTCAGGTATTGATGGAAATGGCGATCAAAGCACGCCGTCAGGCTCAACCCGATGCGACCCAGCATGTGGTCCGTTTAATTCAAGAATTGTAATCCGAGTAAATTATGTCTCCAGTAACCCCAGCAGACCAAGCAAAGAAATTAATTAAAGTCCCGGAAATGCGCCGGATCAAGCATATCCATTTTGTAGGGATTGGTGGTGCAGGGATGTGCGGGATCGCGGAAGTACTGAAAAACCAGGGGTATAAAGTTTCTGGTTCAGACATCAAGGCCTCTAAAACTACGGCTCAATTAGAAGAAAATGGTATCAAGGTCTATATCGGCCATGCAGCCAGCAATATTAAGGGTGCCAATGTCATCGTGGTATCTACCGCGATTGATAAGGAAAACCCGGAAATCAAGGCAGCTCTTGAAACCCGTACACCGGTAGTCCGTCGTGCAGAAATGCTGGGTGAGCTGATGCGTTACCGTCACGGGATCGCGGTTGCAGGCACTCACGGTAAAACCACAACCACCAGCCTGATCACCTGTATGCTGGCAGAAGAAAATCTGGATCCAACTTATGTGATCGGCGGTTTGCTAAACCGTACCGGTGTGAATGCCGCTTTGGGTGCAAGTCGTTATATCGTGGCAGAAGCCGATGAATCAGATGCCTCATTCCTTTATCTAGAACCAATGGCTGCCGTGGTAACCAATATTGATGCTGACCATATGGATACTTATGGTGGCAGCTTCGATGTTTTAAAAGACACCTTTATCCAGTTCCTACAAAAACTACCATTCTATGGTTTGGCGGTTGTGTGTGGTGACGATGCCAATATCCGTGAAATCATGCCGCGTATTGGTCGTCCATTACTGACTTATGGTTTTAATGAAGATAATGACATTCGTGCCGTCGATGTCGTACAGGAAGGTATGCGCAGCCACTTTACCGTATTACGTAAAGATCGTGAGCCGCTACGCGTGACTGTGAATCAGCCGGGTCTGCACAATGTACTCAATGCCTTGGCTGCAATTGGGATTGCAACGGATGAAGGCGTATCCGATGCAGCCATTTGCCGTGCACTGGAAGGCTTCAGTGGTGTAGGTCGTCGCTTCCAGGTACAAGGTCAATTCGAACTTGAAGGCGGCGATGTGAAACTGGTCGATGACTATGGTCACCATCCAAAAGAAGTAGAAGCCACTATTAAAGCGGCTCGTGCCAGCCATCCAGATCGCCGTCTGGTGATGATGTTCCAGCCGCACCGTTTCAGCCGTACCCGTGACTGTTTTGATGACTTCGTAGAAGTGCTTTCACAAGTTGATCAGCTGCTCTTACTTGAAGTGTATCCGGCAGGGGAAAAGCCAATTGTAGGTGCAGATAGCCGCGCATTGGCACGTAGTATCCGTTTACGTGGGGAAGTTGAACCAATCCTGATTGATCCGGTTGAGGGGAACCTGAGCCAGGTGATGAAAAAGGTATTGCAAGCAAATGACTTGTTATTAACCCAAGGCGCAGGTAATGTTGGAGCAATCTCAATCGAACTTGCTCAAAATCATTTATATGTAAAGTAAAATAGTCATGTTATGACTGATTGAACAGATTCAAAAGGTTTAAGGATATAAACGTGTCAAATGCTTCAAAATTCGGAAAAGTTGCCGTATTGCTGGGTGGTAAATCTGCAGAGCGTGAGGTTTCGCTAGATAGTGGAACCGCCGTACTTGAGGCATTAATGCGTTCTGGGGTCAATGCAGAAGCGTTTGATCCACAAGAGCGTAGTGTTACCGAGCTGGTAAATTATGATCGTGCGTTTGTGGTATTGCATGGTCGTGGCGGTGAAGACGGTCAGATTCAGGGTGCGCTGGAATGGTTGAATATTCCATATACCGGTACAGGCGTACAGGGTTCTGCCATTGGTATGGATAAAGTCAAAACCAAACAGGTTTGGCAGGGTTCAGAATTACCTACTGCGCCATATCGTATCGTGACCAAGAACTCGAATGCGCAAGAAATTGTATCTGCTCTAGATTTGCCGCTGATCATTAAGCCTGTACACGAAGGTTCGAGTATTGGCATGAGTAAAGTTGAAAAAGTAGAAGACTTTGCCGATGCGATTGCCAAAGCCACTGAACATGATGCCGTGGTTATGGCAGAGAAATGGATCACAGGCCGTGAATTTACCATTGTAATTCTGAATGGTCAGGCCCTACCTGTCATTCGTCTGCAACCGCCAGAAGATGTGGCTTTCTATGACTATGAAGCTAAATATCAGCGTAATGATGTGGAATATGGCATTCCATGTGGCTTAAGCGAGTCTGAAGAGAAAGAATTGCAAGCCTTGGCTCTACGTGCCTTCCAGGCGGTGGGTGCAAGTGGTTGGGGCCGTATTGATGCAATGCAGGATGAACAGGGTAAGTTCTGGTTACTGGAAGTGAATACTGTTCCAGGTATGACCAGTCATTCTCTGGTACCAAAAGCGGCTGCAGCCGTCGGCTATAGTTTTGATGCGCTCTGTGTAGCGATTCTGGAACAAACATTAAACGGTGCGGCACACTAAGTTATGGCTCAACTCCCAGCAACCATGCGCCGTAAACGTGCTGCGATTACCTCAATTCACGACAAGCCGCCGACACGCAAAGAAAAACTGACCAACCTGGGTGGTTGGGTCTTGTTGTGTGTCGCGCTGGTGGTGCTGGCTTTTGGGATTTTTGGCCTGTACAAGGTGATGACGGATGCTCAGGTAGCAGAGCTGAAAGTGGCAGGAACGCGTTCAGCAGCTGAAGAGCGCCAGGTCATGCAGTACGTTTCACCGATTGTGACTGAAAACTATTTTACTTCGGACCTGGAATCGATTCGTGACCGTGCACTGGAATTGTCCTGGGTGGATCGTGTCGTGGTATCTCGTGCCTGGCCAGACAAAATTCATGTCCGGGTAATGCCGCATCATGCCATTGCACGTTGGGGAACAGGGCGTTTACTAAGTGACAGTGGTGTGATTTTTACGGAAGTCACACCCAAGAATTATCAGGCATTACCGTTACTACATGGGCCGGCGAGCCATGCAGAAACCATGATGCGACGTTATAATGAAATCAATCAGTTATTTTTACCACAAGGTATTCGTTTAAAAGAATTATATTTAACTGAACGAATGACCTGGTTTATGCAGTTTGATTCAGGTTTGCGTGTGATTGTCGATAAAGACCAAACCATGAGCAAGTTGCAACGTTTGAGTCATCTGTCCTATAGCGAACTAAAACCGGTATGGTCGAAAATTTCAGCGATCGACCTGCGTTATCGCAATGGATTGGCGATTCAATGGAAAAATTCAATTCCGCCTAAAATTGTAAATGGTCAATTTATTGTAACCATTAATGACACGGGCGTTGAGAATAATGTAACAGTAAAGCCATAATGACCGGCTTTAAAAACTAGAGGCCTTATAAAGCCATAAATCTAACAAACACGTAATGGTAGTAGTTAATAATGAGTGAAGCTGTTCCCTCGGTTGTGGCGATTGACATTGGGACACACAAAGTTTCAGTTTTGATTGGTAAGGTACACGCGCCAGACAATATCCAAGTGATTGGGATGGCGACCGCTCGTAACCGAGGCATGAATAAAGGAAAAATTGTCAGTCTCGATAAAGTCATTACCGCCATTAAAAACGCCGTACAAGAAGCGGAAGATATGGCTGAATGTCGTGTGCATTCTGCGTGGATTTCGATCCCAAGTGCTGAATTAAAAAGCTTTTATGCCTCGGGTCGTACCACCATTGATAATAGTGAACATTCAATTACGACCAGTGAAGTGGTACGGGCACTTGAGCTGGCCAAAGCCAGTCATGTCACCTCAGATCATTATCTGGTCAGTGCGGTGCCTTTAGGCTTCGAGCTGGATGATGCGCCGGAATGGGTACTCAACCCGATCCGTATGTCGGCACATAGCATGACGGGACATTATCATTTGATGATGTTACCGATCAGCACTATGCAGAATATTGACCGCGCTTTAAAAGGGGCCAATATCGGTGTGGAGAAAATGGTGGTGTCCTGTCTGGCTACTGCTGAAGCCAGCCTGCTGAAAGATGAAAAAGAATATGGCGTGTGTCTGGTGGATATCGGTGCGGGAACCACCAATATTGCTGTTTATTTGGATGGCCGTTTGGCGTTAACCCATACTATTCAGCGTGGCGGTGAACATGTGACCCGTGATATTGCAGCAGTTTTACAGACCACGACAGAAGAAGCAGAACGTCTGAAATTGCTCTATGGCTGTGTTGACCTAAAAGTGGTTAAACCAGAGCATATGATTCAGTTCCAAGGCATTGATGGACCACAAACCATTAGCCGGATTGAACTGACTGAAATTATCATGGCGCGTTATGAAGAAATCATGGGTCTGGTGCGTGATGAACTGGTGAACCATGGCGCGATGCAGGGACTGTATCATGGTGTGGTGCTGACTGGTGATGCCAGTCAGATTGAAGGTATGGTCAGCTTTGTACGCCGTACCTTGGGTGTATCTGCACATCTGGGCAATCCGCCGGTACAGGTCTATGCGGATGAACAGCACCAGGCGGCTTTACGTCGTTCCCAGTACGCAACAGTGGCTGGTTTGCTGATGTTTAGCCAGAGTGATACCCAGGAAACCCTCGTTGAGACCGAAGACGGGGACAAGTTATCAGTAACACAGCGCATTAAACGGGCATGGTCAGGTTTTAACGAAACGTTAAAAGCGATCTTTTAAGCGATTTTTATTGTGAATATTGTTGGGAAGTTGTAGTTAATCGGGCTTGTACTTGACAAGTGCTTGCTTGAGCAGCATTCTTAAAAACAATTTTTATCAAGATTAAGGCAGTATACGGGCTTAGTGACTGCCAATTATGAATTAGGAATTTTATAGGTCATGGCCTCATTTGAATTTTTCGAAGAAGATCATAGCGATAGCAATGGTCAAGCCCGTTTCACTGTATTTGGTGTAGGTGGTGCGGGTGGTAATGCTGTACAGCATATGTTGCAGTCCGATATCCAGGGCGTAAAGTTCGTCTGTGCCAATACAGACAAACAGGCACTGGATCGCATGGAAGCCGAATTTAAAATTCAGCTGGGCGAGCAAAGTACACGTGGTCTGGGTGCTGGAGCAAATCCACAGGTCGGTCAAGCGGCAGCAGAAGAAAGCCGTGAACTGATCCGCCAGCAGCTTGAAGGTACCGATATGGTATTTGTCACCGCCGGTATGGGTGGTGGTACAGGTACCGGTGCTGCGCCAGTCGTTGCTGAAATTGCTAAAGAAATGGGTATCCTGACTGTTGGTGTCGTGACTACGCCATTCAACTTCGAAGGTAAACGCCGTCTGCAATCTGCCGAGAAGGGGATTGAAGCACTAGAGCAGCATGTAGATTCTCTGATCATCATTCCAAACCAGCGTCTATTGAAAGTCTTCCGTGATATTTCAATGAAGGATGCGTATAAAAAAGCGGATGATGTACTGTTGAATGCGGTACGTAGTATCTTTGATCTGGTGGTACGTCCTGGTCACATTAACCTTGACTTCGCCGATCTGAAAACTGCAATGAGTACACGTGGTTATGCCATGATGGGGGTAGGCTTGGGTCGTGGTGAAAACCGTGCACGTCAGGCAGCAGAGCAGGCGATTCGCAGCCCATTACTGGATAACGTCACCATCATGAATGCCAAAGGTATTCTGATTAACGTGACTGGTGGTGATGACGTAACCTTCGGTGAAATCGAAGAAATTACTGATGTTGTAAACCAGATCGTGGATCTGGACGAAGGTCAGGTCTTCTACGGCACAGTATTTGACCCTGATGCTCGTGATGAAATCAGTGTAACGGTGATTGCGACTGGTTTGACTCGCCATGCTGCAGATTCGGTTGAGCCAACTAAACGCGCGAATGTACAGGCAGTACGTCCATCATCATCACAGGCAGTAGTTGAAGATGATGATGTACCGGCAATTCAGCGTCAGCAAAATGAAGCAGGTGCAGCAGCTAATCCTGCCGCTTCAGTTTCTAGTCCGCGTCCAACGCCAATGAGCATCCAAGATTATCTTAAAAATCAACAGCGCAAATAATATGTAACAGCATGTGTTTACGATGATTGCACAGAAAAGGTGGCTTTAGAGCCACCTTTTGTTTTTTATCAATGGCCAAATATGCTAACGTATAGCGGTTTTATTGGTGAACAGATGATAAAAAGCATGTTGAAACAACGTACCCTGCAACGTATCGTGAAAGCGAGCGGAATCGGTCTTCATAGTGGGCAGAAGGTTATGATTAACTTTGTGCCACACCACGCCGATGGGGGCATTGTGTTTCGTCGTATTGATCTGGATCCACCTGTCGATATTCCTGCAGATGCCTTATTGATCCAGGAAGCCTTCATGTGTTCGAACCTGGTTCAGTCAAATGCCAAAGTGGGTACGATTGAGCATGTGATGAGCGCCATTGCAGGATTAGGTATTGATAACCTGATTATTGAAGTGTCAGCTTCAGAAGTTCCCATTATGGATGGCAGTGCCGGACCTTTCATTTATCTGCTCATGCAGGGCGGCTTGCAAGAACTAGATGCACCAAAGAAATTTATTAAAATTATTAAACCTGTTGAAGCCCTGATCGATGATAAACGGGCGATTTTCAGCCCACATGACGGCTTTCAGCTAAATTTCACTATTGATTTTGATCATCCTGCCTTTAAAAAAGAACATCAATCTGCCAGCATCGATTTTTCTACAGAAACCTTTGTTTATGAAGTCAGTGAAGCGCGTACATTCGGCTTTATGAAAGACCTTGACTACTTGAAAGCCAATAATCTGGCTTTGGGTGCAAGCTTGGAAAATGCCATCGGTGTAGATGAAACCGGCGTAGTCAATGAAGAAGGTTTGCGTTTCTCGGATGAGTTTGTACGTCACAAAATTCTAGATGCAGTTGGTGATTTATACCTGCTAGGCCACCAGATTATTGCCAAATTTGATGGTTACAAATCAGGGCATGCTTTGAATAATCAACTATTGCGTAACGTGAAAAGTGACCCAAGCAGCTATGAAATTGTAACATTTGATGACGTAACTCAATGTCCAATTAGTTATGTAACTGTGACATAAGTCCTTGTCTTTGTGTCTTTGTGTTATAACTTAGCTGCGTCTAATGTGACACCTGTCACATAAAAACAACATTGGAATTTATTACATCTCATTGCAATGTTACTTTTTATTGCTTGCCAAACGTAGTAAAGCTTGGCTAAGCTTAGGGTCGCTTATAAAGTCAGCAGCACCGCGAAGTAATTCCTGTGTTTCTGGACTCAAGGCTCTTTCAGATTTTTCTGGAACCGGTTGAACAGGGGATGGATTCCTTAAGCAAACCTGGATTTTAGTGAGATCTTTTAATTCGTTTATTTGAGAGAGTTGTGAGATGTATTGCTTTTGAAGATAGGCCAATTGAGAAATCATGGCTTGGTTTTCACCAGTAATCGTTAACACACCATTTTGATAGCAGGCAACTTGCCATTGTTCGGGTTGAGGCAATAGCGGTTGTACGAGTTTCGTAAGCTTCTGCCATGCAGAAACTTGTGATGAGAGAAACGAAAAGTTTCCTGTTTTTATCTGTTTTCTTGTTTTTTGAAAGACGTTGACAGGTTCCGACATACATAATTCCTACATGTTTATGTCTTAATCTTATGCGCTTCTTAAAGTGGATATCAAGGAAGAGATCTTCAAGAAACTCGATTAGCAGTTTAGAGAGGTTTTTTATGCATATGCCTATGCGACGTATCCTATTGGCATTTTCTATTTCGGTTTCAGCTGCTTCAGTAGCTTTTGCAGATTTAGTGGATCTGAATCAACAAGATGCTACACCTGACCGTCTTGAGCAGTTAACACGTACTTTATCGCAGGGTTCTTATACCCATCCTGAAGATATTGATATTCCCGCACAAACTAAATTAAATGTTCAGCTACGTGAAAAACCGGTTGAACTGAATAATCAGACCATTGCTCAAAAATATGGCAATTCTTCATCCAGTAAAGTTGCATCTTCAAATAATCCTTATTCGTGGTTAGTGGCTCATCCATTACCCGACATGAAACGTGTCAGCTCAAATTTTGGCGGCCGTACCATGGGTGGTCGTGCTGAAAATCACTCAGGTCTAGATCTGGCTGCTACAAGCGGTACACCGATCTATGCAACTGGTCCTGGTATCGTAACCAAATCGGGTTGGGGTACAGGTTATGGTCAGTATGTCGAAATTAACCATGGTAATGGATACCTTACTCGTTATGCCCATGCTTCACGCTTGATTGCACGTGTGGGAGATCAGGTGCAAGCCGGTGATCATATTGCGAATGTAGGTTGTACAGGTCGTTGTACTGGTCCTCATCTACACTATGAAGTAGTAAAAGACGGTCAACGTAAAAATCCTTCAACTTATTTAGCAATGTTGCCTTAAGCGTAGCTTTGCTCAAAATAACTGAAATACTTTAATACGTCTGATACTTGATACTCATAAAAAATCAATCAAACCGCTTTTAAGGCAATTAGACTGAACATTTCTTCCAGGGAGTAGAGAAGGAGTTCGGTCTAATTGCTTTTAGATATTATATTATCACCGAGAATTATAACTGTCGTATAAAAAAGCGCCATTATTGACTTCTTTTTGTTACTTTGTGTAAGAAAGTGTCAATGGATATTTAGATAATAAATAGTACTCCAGAACCGCATTCAGCCAGAGCCATACCTGCATAAGCCGTAAATATGATACATATAAGTGATCAATTTGGCTTTCAGGAACTGTAGATTATGGCGTTTTATGGAGATACCGACGCTCAAGAAACCCAAGAATGGCAAGATGCTTTTGACTCCGTTTTGCAGCACATGGGAACCGAGCGCGCCGCCTTTTTACTTGAAAAACTTTATCAACGCGCAATTGCCAAACATGTTCCTATTCAGCGTTTAAATACTCCCTACTTAAACACTATTTCTGTAGAAGAACAACCTGCGATGCCGGGCGACCAGGACATGGAGCGCCGTATTCGCGCGCTGATCCGCTGGAATGCTTTGGCAATGGTGCTTCGCGCAAATAAAACCGGTGATGACTTAGGTGGTCACTTGGCCAGCTTTGCTTCATCTGCCACTTTATACGATGTGGGTTTTAACCATTTCTTCCGTGCCAATAACGACAGCTTCGGTGGCGACCTGATCTACTATCAAGGTCACTGTGCCCCGGGGATTTATGCCCGCTCATTTCTAGAAGGCCGCTTAACTGAAGAGCATCTGAATAATTTCCGTCGTGAAGTCGGCGGCAAAGGTCTGCCTTCTTATCCTCATCCTTACTTGATGCCAGACTACTGGCAGTTCCCGACGGTATCGATGGGCCTGGGTCCAATCATGTCGATCTATCAGGCGCATATTCAAAAGTATCTGATGAACCGTGGCCTGATTAAGGAAGAAGACCGTAAAGTCTGGGCTTATCTGGGCGATGGCGAAATGGATGAGCCGGAAAGCTTAGGCGCGATTTCACTGGCGGGTCGTGAGAAGCTGGACAACCTGATCTGGGTGGTGAACTGTAACTTGCAGCGTCTGGATGGCCCGGTACGTGGTAATGGCAAGATCATTCAGGAACTTGAATCATTGTTCCGTGGTGCTGGCTGGCGCGTGATTAAAGTTGTCTGGGGTCGTCATTGGGATCCGCTACTGGATAAAGACAAATCTGGTGCACTCAAAGCGATTATGGAAGAAGCAGTAGATGGTGATTATCAGCGCTATCAGGTGAAAGGTGGTGCTTATGCACGCGCACATTTCTTTGGTAAATATCCAGAAGCAGAAGCTTTGGTCAAAGACCTGAGCGATGAAGATATCGATAATCTGAACCGTGGTGGTCATGATCCGTACAAAGTCTTTGCTGCCTATGCAGAAGCGACCAAGGCCAAAGGTCAACCAACGGTCATTCTGGCGAAAACCGTAAAAGGTTATGGTCTGTCTGATGAAATTGAAGCGGTGAACAAGACGCACCAAATCAAGAAAATGCAGCTGGAATCATTGAAATATGTACGTAACCGTTTCAACTTGCCATTTACTGATGAACAACTGGAAGAAATTCCATTCTACCGCCCAAGTGAAAATTCGCCTGAAATTAAATATATGAAGGCACGCCGTGAGGCACTGGGTGGTTATCTGCCAGCACGTCGCAAAGAAAGCGAATCTTTACCGATTCCTGAACTTTCTGTATTTGATGCTGTGCTTAAAGGTTCAAACGGTAAAGAACAGTCCACCACCATGGTCATGGTTCGCCTCATCTCTGCATTATTAAAAGAGAAAGCAATTAAGGACCGTGTGGTGCCGATCGTGCCAGATGAAGCGCGTACCTTTGGTCTGGAAGGGATGTTCCGTCAATTGGGGATCTATGCAGCGCATGGTCAACAATATACCCCTGAAGATCAGGAACAGTTGATGCATTACCGTGAAGCCAAAGATGGTCATATGCTACAGGAAGGGATTAACGAAGCCGGTGCAATGAGTGCATGGGCGGCGTTGGCGACCAGTTATTCAACCAATAACCTGCCAATGATCCCGATGTACATGTACTACTCAATGTTCGGCTTCCAGCGTATTGGCGATATTGCCTGGGCAGCAGGTGATGCACAGGCGCAAGGTTTCTTGCTGGGTGCAACCGCTGGCCGTACTACCTTAAATGGTGAGGGCTTGCAGCATCAGGATGGTCATTCGCATATTCTGGCCAACACCATTCCAAACTGTGTCTCTTATGACCCGTGCTTTGGCTATGAGCTTGCCGTGATCGTGCATGATGGTCTGCAACGTATGTATGTGAATCAGGAGCGTGTGTTCTATTATCTGACCTTGATGAACGAAAATTACGAACATCCACCAATGCCGCAAGGTGCAGAAGAAGGCATCAAGCGTGGTATGTATCTGCTGGAAGAAGACGAAAAAGCGACGGTTCAGTTGATGGGTTCAGGCGTGATTCTGCGTGAAGTCATCAAGGCCGCAAAAATCCTGCGTGAGGAATATCAGATTCATGCCAATGTCTGGAGCGTGACCAGCTTTAACGAACTCGCTCGCGATGGTATGGCATGTGAAGAATATAACCGCCTGCATCCACTGGCTGAAGAAGCGAAAGAGCCATGGGTGTCTCAGCAGTTACGTGACAAGGACGGTATTGTGGTATCGGCTACCGATCACATGCGTGCCTATAGCGAACAGATCCGTGCCTATCTTCCAGATAGCCGTCCATTCGTAGCCTTGGGTACCGATGGTTATGGCCGTTCAGATACCCGTGGCAACCTGCGTAGCTACTTTGGTGTCGATGCTGCACATATTGTCGTAGCAACCTTGAAGAAGCTGGCAGATGAAGGCGAAGTCGATGCACGTTTAGTGAAAGACGCGATCTCTAGCTTTGAGTTAGATACTGATCGTCCGGTGGCTTGGGCACCTCAGGCGACTCCTGAATTGCATCCAGTTGCTGACTACAAAGAGGAGAACTAATCATGCAAATTACGACTCCAGATATTGGTGTAGACAAGGCAACTGTGGCAGAAATCCTGGTGAAGGTGGGTGACACCATCGCTGTAGATGAAAGTATTGTGCTGCTGGAATCGGATAAAGCCTCTGTTGAAGTGCCAAGCACTTCAGCAGGTGTGGTCAAAAACATCCTGATCAATCAGGGTGATGAAGTATCTGAAGGTACTGTCTTGATTGAACTGCAGGCTGAAGATGATGCCGGTACGGTAGAAAGTCAGGAAGCTGATGCTGCTGACAAAACTTCGGAAAATACCCCAACTCAATTGCCTGATGAGGAAATTCTGCAGGAAGTGGCGACACATCAGCCTAAAGCCTCTAGCCAAAGTGAACAGTCCTCTCAATCGGCTTCTACATCTACTGTAGAAGTGAAATTGCCGGATATTGGCGTAGAAAAAGCCCTGGTGGGTGAAATTCTGGTTCAGGTTGGCGATGAAGTTGAAGTTGATCAAAGCCTGGTCGTGGTTGAATCGGATAAAGCGACAGTTGAAGTACCAAGTACGGTTGCAGGTACTGTGGAAGCGATTCATATTCAGGAAGGTGATTCAGTCAAAGAAGGAGTGCTGATTCTGACAGTGAAAACTGCAGATTCGGCACCAGCTGCTGAGCAAGCAGCGCCTCAAGCGGCAGAAAAGCCGAAAGCTCAAGCAACACCTGAAGCCAAAACTGAAACAGCGTCACAACAGGCGGCATCCCCTGCAGGCGATATTGAAGTAAAAGTACCTGACTTGGGTGTAGACAAGGCTGCTGTAGCAGAAATTCTGGTACAGGTCGGTGATACGGTGGAGAAAGACCAGAGCATCATTGTGGTCGAATCAGATAAAGCGACAGTAGAAGTGCCGAGCACGACTGCCGGAGTGATTAAGGCGATTCATGTTGAGCTGGGCCAGAGTGTTTCTGAAGGTGTGGCACTGATTACGATTAAAGCTGAAGGACAAGCATCACCTGCTGCAGCTCCAGCGGAAAAATCAGAAGCACCTGCAGTCAAAGCTACGCCTGCACCAGCCACAGCTCCAAAAGCTGAACCTGCTGCGACACCTGAAACGCATAGTGCAGACAAGCTCACCAAAGAGCAGAACGCTGCCAATGCCAAAGTTTATGCTGGTCCTGCTGTGCGTAAACTGGCTCGTGAACTGGGTGTGGTATTGGCAGAAGTGAAGGCTTCTGGTCCGCATGAACGTCTAATGAAAGAAGACCTGTTTGCGTATGTGAAAAATCGTCTGACTGCACTGCAAACAACAGTTGCACCTGCGGCAGTTACAGCTCCTGCTGGTTTGCCAAAACTGCCTGATTTCAGTGCTTTTGGTGGGGTAGAAGAGAAAGCCTTGACACGTCTGCAACAGGTTTCGATTCCGCAGTTATCGTTAAATAACTACATCCCACAAGTGACCCAGTTTGATGCAGCCGATATCACTGAGCTGGAAGCTTGGCGTAATGAGCTGAAAGGCAACTTCAAAAAAGAAGGTATTGGCCTGACCATCATGGCTTTCATTATCAAGGCTGTAGCTTATCTGCTCAAAGAAGAGCGTGAGTTTGCCGGTCACCTGTCTGATGACGGTAAATCGGTATTGCTACGGAATGAGATCCATATGGGCATTGCGGTTGCGACGCCAGATGGTCTGACTGTTCCTGTATTACGTAACCCGGACCAGAAGTCGATCAAGAAGATCGCTATTGAGCTCGGTGAGTTAAGCCAGAAAGCGCGTGATAAGAAATTATCACCTAAAGATCTGCAAGGTGCGAACTTCACCATCACCAGCTTGGGCTCAATTGGCGGTACAGCATTTACGCCGTTGGTGAACTGGCCGCAAGTGGCGATCTTGGGTATTTCTCCTGCGACCATGCAACCGGTATGGAATGGGGAGGGCTTTGATCCACGTTTGATGCTGCCACTGTCACTGTCTTATGACCATCGCGTAATTAATGGTGCCGATGCTGCACGCTTTACCAATAAGCTGACCAAGCTGTTAAAGGATATTCGTACACTCTTGATCTGATTCATGAATGTATGAAAATAAAAACCCTGCTCCGGCAGGGTTTTTTTATATGACAATTTGTAAATATAAACACGGTTGGCTATAATGGGCGCACTTCATTGGGGAGTAGCCGCCTTTTGCGCAAAGCAGAAGGGTGATGGTCAACATATTTGCTCAACAGGGCATGGTCATCATAGCAAAGAACCAAATAAGCTTCTCGAAGCTTTCTTTTGTTGGCAAGACCTTTGATTTACCATTCTGCAGATTTTGGCTGGCGGGAAGGGTGAATCATCGGTAGAAAATGCCAGCCAGAGAAAGACCGCATGTACGAATTCCTGCTTTCCACGGCCATCGTTGCACTTGCCGAAATGGGTGATAAAACCCAGTTACTGGCTTTGCTTCTTGCAGCACGTTTCCGCAAACCGACACCGATTTTAATTGCAATTTTACTGGCAACCCTGATTAACCATGGTCTTTCAGCAGCCCTGGGGCAATGGGTCACTACCGTTATTGGGCCAGAAATTTTGCTGTGGATCGTGTCAGTCGGTTTTATTGGGATGGCAATCTGGATGCTGATTCCGGATGAATTAGGGGATGAAAACGACAGTATCAATAAATGGCAAAAGTACGGCGTGTTTGGTGCGACTTTTGTGCTGTTCTTCCTGGCTGAAATTGGCGATAAAACCCAGATTGCGACAGTGGCACTGGCAGCACGTTTTGACAGTGTGCTTTGGGTGATGATGGGTACTACCGTCGGAATGATGATTGCCAACGCACCTGCGGTATTTATCGGTGATAAACTGGCGAATAAACTTCCAATCGGCCTGATTCATAAAATTGGCGCCAGTATTTTCTTGATCATTGGTGTCGGCACCTTGGCACAACATTATTTATTTTAAAAATAAAAATCAATTTCGTATAAATCCTGAGCTAAAAACTCGGGATTTTTTATTGTGAAATTGTGCTCAATTTACTGATAAATAAAGTGATATATCCAGTTTTATTGATTGTAAGTTCATTTAATTCCCTATATGTTATATGCCTATAGAAAAACCATCCTAAACGAAAAAAATTGGGGATTACTGATGGCCTTCGAGCGCACCACATCGCAAGTCTTGTTTGATAATGGGACACATAAATGTATTAGTTTTACCAGTCTCGTTAAAGGTGAAGGTGTCCAGGCAAACCAATTTCTGATTTTAGACAATGAGCGTGCTGCAGTACTTGATCCGGGCGGTGATTTAACTTATGTACCGTTGACAATGGAACTGAACCGCTATACCCGGTTAAGCAATCTGGATTATGTGATGGCATCGCATCAGGATCCGGACATTATTACGTCCATGCCGCGCTGGCTGGTCTATACCGAAGCCAAAGTCGTAGCTTCCAAGCTCTGGGCGCGTTTCTTGCCGCATCTGAATTCAGCCTTTATGAGTGACCGTATGAAAGGTAACTGGCTGGATCGTCTGGTTGAATTGCCGGATCATGGTCAGATCATTCCACTCGGTCAATCCAGCATTATTGCTATTCCAGCGCACTTTTTACATTCAGTCGGTAATTTCCAGTTTTATGACCCGATTGCCAAGATCCTGTTTTCTGGTGATATGGGGGCGTCAATGGTCGAGGATGCTTCAAAGCCACTGGAAAATTTTGCAGCGCATATTCCGAAAATGAAAGGATTTCACCAGCGCTATATGTGCAATAACAAGGTGATTCGTTTATGGGTACAGATGGTACGTACCATGGATGTAGACATGATTGTGCCACAACATGGAACACCATTTGTGGGTAAAGAACAGATTAACCAGTTTCTGGACTGGATTGAAACACTGGAATGTGGCACTGATTTAATGGATGAAACTGTTTTTACTTGTCCTGAATAGTTCAAGAAAATTTTAAATTTTTTCTTGAGTAGAAAAACAACATTTTTTATATTTTCCGCCGGCAAAAAAAACTGTTTTTGATGACGAGAATTTATAAGAAATGTTGTCTCAAGTTCCTACACAAGATGCATGTTTAAGTTGTGGCGCATGTTGCGCCTATTTCAGGGTTTCATTTTATTGGGCAGAGGGGATTCCCATGCCTGAGCACTATACTGAGCCTGTCACCTCGGTCTATTCATGCATGGCGGGAACCAATCAGAAAAATCCGCGCTGTGTTGCGCTAGAAGGCAAGATTGGCGAGCAGGTGAGTTGCGGCATGTACGAGCTACGTAGCTCATCCTGTAAAGAAGTGCAGATCGCTGATGCCCAGTGCAATAAAGCACGGATGGCACACAATATGATTCCATTCATCCAGATTGAGCCGGATGAAGCCGAAAATGATGATAATTTCGAACGGGTGAGCTAAATTCAAACTCAAGATTTAAAAAGCAGGGTATGGACTCTGCTTTTTTTATGGGAGAAAAAATTAGTAAGGGATTTTGTAAAGCAAATAAATATGATGACTACTCTGGCATATTTAAATTGTTGATTGAATAGTCAAATTTACAGGTTTAGATATTCGGATTAAATCTAAGTCCAGATTTAGACAAAATAAATTTTGCAATTGCAATGAAATTTAGAGCTAAATTTGTTTATAATAGCGCACGGAAATTACCAGTGAGACTGTTATGTTGACCATCGTTCAAGACGCGTTAACCTTCGATGATGTCCTATTACTCCCTGCCTACTCTACTGTTCTCCCAAAAGATGTCTCTCTAAAGACACGCCTGACTCGCGGCATTAACCTGAATATCCCACTTGTTTCAGCAGCTATGGATACTGTGACTGAGTCACGTATGGCAATTGCGATGGCACAAAATGGCGGTATCGGTATTCTGCACAAGAACATGGATATTGCTGCCCAGGCCGCAGAAGTACGCCGTGTGAAAAAATTTGAAGCCGGTATGGTGAAAGATCCGATCACAGTTACCCCAGAAACTACAGTACGTGAACTGATCGCTGTAACTCAAGCGAATAACATCAGTGGCGTACCCGTGGTTAAAGACGGTAAAGTGGTTGGTATCGTGACAGGTCGTGATACACGTTTTGAAACCAATCTGGAACAGCCGGTTAGCAATATCATGACTGGCCAAGACCGTCTGGTGACTGTGCGTGAAGGCGAATCGAAAGAAAACATTCAGGCCTTATTGCAAAAAAACCGTATTGAAAAAGTGATCGTTGTTGGCGAAAACAACGAATTAAAAGGCTTGATCACGGTAACTGATTTCCGTAAAGCGGAACTTTATCCAAATAGCTGTAAAGATGATTTAGGTCGTCTACGTGTAGGTGCAGCAGTCGGTACGGGTGCTGAAACACCAAGCCGTGTAGAAGCACTGGTTGATGCTGGTGTAGATGTGATCGTTGTGGACACTGCACATGGTCACTCTGCGGGTGTGATCGAGCGTGTACGCTGGGTCAAACAGAACTACCCACAAGTTCAAGTGATTGGCGGTAATATCGCCACTGGTGATGCTGCGCTTGCCTTGCTTGATGCGGGTGCGGACGCCGTAAAAGTGGGGATTGGTCCTGGCTCAATCTGTACAACTCGTATTGTGGCTGGTATTGGTATGCCACAAATCTCTGCAATTGATTCTGTTGCACGTGCATTGAAAGAACAGATTCCATTGATTGCTGATGGTGGTATCCGTTTCTCTGGAGATATGGCAAAAGCGATTGGCGCTGGTGCAAGTACCATCATGGTGGGTTCACTGATGGCCGGTACTGAAGAAGCACCGGGCGAAGTTGAATTCTTCCAGGGCCGTTACTACAAGGCTTACCGTGGTATGGGTTCTTTGGGTGCGATGGCTGGTGCGACTGGTTCTGCTGACCGTTACTTCCAGGATTCTAAAGCCGGTGCTGAAAAACTGGTTCCTGAAGGTATTGAAGGTCGCGTACCGTACAAAGGCCCAATGGGCAATATCGTGCATCAGATGATGGGCGGTCTGCGTTCTTCTATGGGCTATACTGGTTCTGCAACGATTGATGATCTTCGTCAAAATGCCAAGTTTGTGAAAATCACATCTGCCGGTATGTCTGAGTCTCACGTGCATGATGTAACCATCACCAAAGAAGCGCCAAACTACCGTATGGGTTAACTTTCGCTGATTGTTTACTCTAAAAAAGCCGTCATCCTCATGACGGCTTTTTTGTTTTGGTGTACAGTGTTGCACAATGAAAAAGGATGATGTAAATCACCCGCTAAGAAGTGAGACAAAGCATGAGTTATTTTGGTACCGATGGTATTCGTGGAAAATTTGGTGAGTTACCGATTACACCTGAATTTGCCCTGAAATTAGGTTTTGCGGCAGGAAAAGTATTAAAACGAAATAGCAAAAAAAACAAACCATTGGTGGTACTGGGGAAAGATACCCGTTTATCTGGTTATATTCTGGAATCTGCGCTACAGGCAGGACTCAATGCGGCAGGTGTTTATGTGCATCTGCTTGGACCTTTGCCAACACCTGCCATTGCCCATTTGACCCGTGCTTTGCATGCTAGTCTCGGTATTGTCATTTCTGCATCACACAATCCGTATTTCGATAACGGGATTAAATTTTTCTCGAGTGAAGGCAAAAAACTGCCTGATGCTTTGCAGGATGAGATCAACCAGGAACTGGAAAAAGAACTGGTGATCGAAGATAACGCGAACTTGGGTAAAAGTTTCCGTGTGAAAGATGCTAATGGTCGTTATATCGAATTCTGTAAGTCGACTTTCCCATACCATTTAGACCTGAATGATTTAACCATTGTCGTTGACTGTGCCAATGGTGCAGCTTATAGCGTTGGCCCTGCGGTTTTCCGTGAACTGGGTGCTAAGGTTATTTCCATCTATGATGAACCGACCGGTCTGAATATCAATGAGAACTGTGGTTCAACTCATCCGGAAAATCTGCAAAAAGCAGTGGTTGAGCATGGTGCTGATTTAGGCATAGCCTTCGATGGTGATGCTGACCGCGTGATTATGGTCGATAAAAACGGTGAGCAAATTACCGGCGATCATATTCTGTATATTCTTGCGACTCAGGCAAAAAATAAGCCAGCTGGGATTGTTGGTACCTTGATGAGCAATATGGCGCTGGAACTGGCCCTCGAGAAAGCTGGGGTAGAGCTGCTACGTGCCAAAGTCGGTGACCGTTATGTACTGCAAGGTCTGGAAGAAAAAGGCTGGTCGATTGGTGGTGAGCCATCAGGCCATATCCTGACTTTGGACAAGAGCACCACAGGCGATGCGATTATTGCTGCGCTGCAAGTCTTAACCGTGATGGTCGAGCAGAAGAAAGCACTGCACGAGTTAGTGGCTGATTTTAAATTATTGCCGAATGTCTTGGTGAATGTACGTCTGAATACCATGTTTGACCCGTACTCAGTGCCTGCTTTGACTGCAGAATTTAGCAAAGCTGAAGAACAGCTCAAAGGCCGTGGCCGTTTACTGATCCGTAAATCAGGGACTGAACCGGTGATCCGTGTCATGGTGGAAGGCGAGGATCTTGCAGAGGTAACCACACTGGCAAATTCATTGGCTGATGCGGTACGTGCCAACGCCGCTTAAATGGGGGAAGAGTGAATGAGCGATCTGATTAAGGATCTAAGTGAACTGCGTCTGAACTACCAAAAAGGCGAGCTACATGAAGATCAGGTCAATCCCAATCCGCATATGCAGTTTTTGCAGTGGTTTAACCATGCACTTGCTGCACAGCTGCATGAACCTTATGCCATGTCATTGGCAACTGCAAATGCACAGGGTCGTCCGCATGTGCGCACAGTGTTGCTGCGTGGTGCGACTGAAGCGGGTTATGATTTCTATACCAATTATGATAGTCAGAAAGGTCTGGATCTGGCCGAAAACCCGTATGCTGAACTGCTGTTTTACTGGCAGGAACAGGAACGTCAGATCCGGATTAGCGGTAAGGTAATTAAAATTTCGGAAGAAGAATCAACTGACTATTATCATAAACGTCCGCGCGAAAGTCAGATCGCTGCGCATATCAGTACCCCGCAAAGCGGTGTGGTTGCGAGTCGTGAAGAACTACAGCAACGTTTCTGGAATCTGCATCAGCAGGTTGCCAATCAGGAAGAGCTGGATAAGCCGGGATTCTGGGGCGGCTATCGTTTGCAGCCGGATTATTATGAATTCTGGCAGGGCCGTCCCAACCGTTTACATGACCGCCTGAGTTATGAAAAAATCGATGGGGCGTGGAAACTACAACGATTGATGCCATAACAATGCCTAAACTTGAAATCAAGCAAAGACCTTTACTGACACGCCCTGAATCTTTTCAGGGCGTGCCTTCATTTGTAGCTAACATTCTGGCACGCCGTGGCGTGGAATCTGAACAGGAGCTGGAGCTGAAACTCAAGCATCTGCTGGCTCCGACCATGAAAGGCTTAACGGAAGCGGTCCAGCTGATTGATCAGGCTATAGATGCCGGCCAGAAAATCGTAATTGTCGGTGACTATGATGCTGATGGGGCGACCAGTACCACACTGATGGTACTTGCTCTGCGTGATATGGGTGCTCATGTCGACTATCTGGTTCCTGACCGGTTTAAGTATGGTTATGGCCTGACACCTGCGATTGCGGATCTGGCTTTTGCTAATTTTACGCCGGATCTTTTAATC
The DNA here is from genome assembly GCF_013419975.1 of Acinetobacter sp. YH12041. Lineage (NCBI taxonomy): Bacteria > Pseudomonadati > Pseudomonadota > Gammaproteobacteria > Moraxellales > Moraxellaceae > Acinetobacter > Acinetobacter sp. YH12041. Next base: position 101,209 of record NZ_VOZC01000001.1, read on the forward strand.
ACAGTGGATAACGGGATTTCCAGTCATGAAGGCGTGAAACAGGCGCAAGATCATGGTATGCAGGTGATTATTACCGATCACCACTTAACTACCAAGCCTACACCTGCAGCAGAGGCTGTGGTCAATCCCAATCAGCTGGGTTGTGATTTTCCAAGTAAGGCCTTGGCAGGTGTAGGGGTAGCTTTTTATGTTCTGGCAAATCTATCGACTCATCGTAAAAAGTTGGGTAAATCTTCAACGGTTATTACCAATTATCTGGATCTGGTCGCTTTAGGTACTTATGCAGATGTCGCAAGTCTGGACTATAACAACCGTATTCTGGTGGATGCCGGCTTAAAACGGATTCAACATCATCTTTGCCGACCTGGCATCAGTGCCTTGCTGGAGATTGCTGGTCGTGATGCAGCTACGCTCAAAGCACAGGATCTGGGTTTTGTGCTTGGTCCACGTATTAATGCTGCGGGTCGTATGGAAACCATGGATATCGGGATTGAGTGTCTGCTCGCTCCGGATCTGGCAACCGCTTATCCACTCGCAGAACAGCTGAATCAGCTCAATGTCGAACGCCGTCAGGTAGAAGGCAAAATCAAACAGGAAGCTTTGACTGAACTGGAAAAAATCCAGCTGGATGAGAATACTTTGCCAGCCGCACTGATCATGTTTGAACAGCACTGGCATCAGGGCGTGATCGGGATTGTAGCGGGGCGCTTAAAAGAACAGTTTCATCGTCCAAGTATTGTGTTCGCAGCAGATGAAGATGGGATTCATATCAAAGGTTCGGCACGTTCCATCGAAGGGATTCATATCCGGGATAGCATTGAACGGATAGCAGAGCAGTATCCGCATCTGGTCAGCCATTTCGGTGGACATGCGGCTGCAGCGGGACTAACCATTAAAAAGCAGCATTTTGCTGAATTTAAACAGGTCTTTGAACAGCTGATTGCAGAGATGGATGAAAGCCTATTTACCGCTACGCTGTGGACTGATGGGGAACTACCGGCATCAGCTTTCCAAATTGAAACGGTCGATTTACTGCAAAACTTAAGTCCATGGGGGCAAAAGTTTCCTCAACCGATTTTTGAAGGCATCTTTAAGATTCTGGATTACCGCTGGCTCAAGGATGTACATCTGAAATTACGTGTTGCCTTAGAGAATGGACAGGTTGTGGATGCGATTGCTTTTAGTGCCATCGATAAATACAAGTTTGATCCGATGAAGCAGCATGTTCGTCTGGTCTATGAACTGGATAAAAATGTATTTAATGGCAATGTCAGCCTGCAAATGCGAATTGCTCATCTGGAACAATAAATTATTCAAATAAAAAACCGCTCAATTGAGCGGTTTTTTTGGACTTTTAATCTTACAGATTAGAAGCGGTAAGCAGCTCGTATATTGAATATATCAGCATTATCACCAAAATCAATAGAACCTTCTAGGCTAACTTGCTGGTTAAAGAATTTCTTCGCACGAATAGTAAAGACATCGCTACCTTCAAAGTCAGAATCAGAGTAGCCCAGACCAACACTGAAAGTCTTGTCTAAATATAAATCTGCACCGAGATTATAGGCATCAATGTCACCAAAGCTTGCGCCCCCCTCAAAATTCATATCATATTGACCAACTTGAGTAACATATTTGGCACGTAAGGTTGGATCAATTTCATCATCTGCATCATCTTGAGAAATGCCAATAAGACCGATCGCAACTAAGAAGCCAGGCACAGGTAAATAACCGACTTCAGCTGTATAACTAGTCTCATCAACAGCATCATTATCAAAATGAGAAATATTGCCGTTCAAATAAAAATCTGAGTTCGGAACAAAGTATTCAATGCCTGCGCCGATGCCAAAAGTGTCAGAATCATCTTCATAACTTAGAACGCCATTTATATTACTAGCGCGATTTAAGAATGCAGCTTCATTTAATGGAGAGTTTTTAACTTGAACCTGATTAAAATAATAAGTACCGTCAATCGCGAATCTTGTGTCTGAACCACCTTGATCACGATCAATAATACCAATAGAGCCCCCAACTTCAGTTTGGTAAGCATGAGCAGTTCCTAGGCCAGCAAGAAGTGCTGTAGCAAGAGTAAATTTCTTAAGCATTTAGAGTTCTCTCTTTGTTATAAAATACATCTGTTTTATTAACAGCTGTAACAAATTGTACAGATAATAATCGCCCCGTCAATGTGCAAAAACTACCTAAATGCTTGTTTAAAGTGCAATAAAAAACCCATCCGAAGATGGGTTTTTTATAGTGAAATTTCTTAATCTGAATTAGAAGCGGTATTTTGCAGCCAAACCGAATGAGTTGTAATCTCGGTTAAACTGTTCGCCAAAGCCTACACGACCTTCCAAGCTCACTTGTTCATTAAAGAATTTACGAGCGCTTACACCAAACTCACTACGATCTGTCAGATCATTGTTATGGTAGTCAGCACCAACACTTAAAGTTTTATCGATGAAGTAGTCAGCTTTTAAGTTGTACTCATCCAGGTCGCCAAATGCAGCGCCAGCTTCAAGGTTAATGTCTTTACCATTGCTCAAGGTAGTCACATATTTAGCACGTAATGTTGGATCTACACCGTCGTCCTGGTCATTATCCCAACCTTTCACACCTGCTGCAATTAACAGACCTGGTGCAGGTAAATAACCTACTTCTGCAGCATAAGTAGTTAGATCGTTATCAAACTCATCATTATCTTGCAGATCATGGCCACTTACTTTACCACTTAAGTAAAAATCTGAATTTGGTACGAAATACTCTGCGCCTACACCATAACGATGCGCTTCAGAATCACCAACTTCTCGGTATTCATACTCAGCTTTCACATTACTTGCACGGTCAAGGAAGGCTGCTTCGGCTAATGGTGCATTACGTGTTTCAACTGGATTAAAGTAATATGTGCCATCAACACCAAAAGAGCCGCTTGAGCTACCATTATCCGGGTCTGTTAGGCCTGCAGATGCACCCACTTCTACTTGATAAGCATGAGCTGCTGTACCTGTAAGAGCTACGGCTGAAAGTAATGCTGAAGCGATTGCTAGTTTTTTCATGCGGATACTCCCCTCTGAAAAATATGGCTAAAATTAATACACTTTTTGTTACAACTTTAAGTCTAGACCAATTCCAATAATCGTCAATCAAAGGAAAGTTACTACATTGTGAGTAAGGTAATATTATGTAATTTTCATTTAATAACTAATTGAATTCAAAAACTAAAAATGAAATGTTTTGTTTTATTAAAAGTGTGTAGATATTGTGGAATGTATTGAAAATGCTATTTTTTTATCTTATTTTGTAGAGGTTTTAGGGTTTTAAAATGAATCAAAAACTGAGTATAAAAATACAGCGAAATATATTTAACAATAGAATGAGAAAGTATTAAAAATAATATTTAGCTATTTTATCGGGCTGACAAATTTTGTAATTAAAAAATGTGCTAGTGACATTTTCTTACTTAGCTTTAAAGATGGATTTATCGCTATAAATTGGCGAAATAGACTGTGATATAATATTGACCTAAGAATTTATACCTAATTTTGATTGAGAGTAATTCACGTGGAAATTAATCCGTATCTAAACCAATTAAAAGACTTAAACGAACGTGGTCAAACACTACGGGGGTATCTTTGACTACGATCTGAAAAAAGAGCGTTTAGAAGAAGTCCTGCGTGAATTAGAAGACCCGGCGATCTGGAATGACCAGAGTCGTGCTCAGGCCATGGCCAAAGAAAAAGGCGAGCTTGAAAGTGTACTTAATGTACTGGACGGCTTAACGACCCAGCTTGAAGATGCCCAAGCAATGCTTGACCTTGCGGTTGAAGCAGATGAAGAGGCCATGCTGGAAGATGTGCAGGCTGAGCTGAATGCGGCTGAAGAAGGACTGGCGAAGCTTGAGTTCCGTCGTATGTTCAGCAATCCGATGGATCCAAACCCTTGCTATGTGGAAATTCAGGCAGGTTCCGGCGGTACCGAAGCACAGGACTGGGCATCTATGCTGCTACGTATGTACATGCGCTGGATCGAACGTCATGGTTTTAAAGCTGAACTGATGGAAGAATCTGATGGGGATGTTGCCGGGATTAAATCTGCGACGATTCGTGTCGAAGGTGAGTATGCTTATGGCTGGTTGCGTACCGAATCTGGTGTACACCGTTTAGTGCGTAAATCACCATTTGACTCGGGCAACCGTCGTCATACGTCATTTTCTGCCGTGTTTGTCTCACCTGAAGTAGATGACAATATCGAAATTGAAATCAATCCTTCAGATGTCCGTACCGATACCTACCGTGCATCAGGCGCGGGTGGTCAGCACATTAACAAAACTGACTCTGCCGTGCGTTTAACTCACATTCCAACTGGTATCGTGGTGGCGTGTCAGAACCAGCGTTCACAACATGCCAACCGTGACCATGCCTGGAAACAGTTGCGTGCCAAGCTGTATGAGCTGGAAATGAATAAACGTAATGAAGCTGCACAGGCATTGGAAGATTCTAAGTCCGATATTGGCTGGGGTAGCCAGATCCGTTCTTATGTTCTCGATGATTCACGTATCAAGGATTTGCGTACAGGAGTGGAAAATTCCAATACTGGCGCAGTTCTGGACGGTGATCTGGACAAATTTATCGAAGCAAGCCTGAAACAGGGCCTGTAAGAAATCGTTTAAAAGCTGGCGTAACAAAGCTTTAACAGACTGTGACTCTTATATCTAAATTATTCGATATATAAATCGAAAAAATACGATATAATGGTCGCAGATGCTGAATGAAGTTTCGTTGCGCCACTGATTGTGATGTGCCTATGGACCTTGATCTAATTTTTAAAGCCTTAGCCAATCCGACCCGTCGACAAATTCTGGAGTGGTTAAAATCTCCAGAGCAATATCTGTCTGCGGAAGAGTGTGGTGGCTTTCAACGTGGGGTCTGTGCAGGTCAAATTGAACGTTTGGGCCAGGTTTCACAGTCCACCATGTCCAATCACCTGTCGGTATTACAGCAGGCTGGCCTGATTACTGCGACCAAGCATGGACAGTGGTCATATTTCTCCCGCAATGAAACTTTGATTCAGCAATTTATCGAACACCTACAACAACACCTTTAACAGGTGGGAGTAACGATGGCTGAATTAAATTCTCCTTTAACGCTCGGTGCGTTAGAGCTTAAAAACCGTGTCATCATGGCGCCGCTGACCCGTAGCCGCGCAACTGCTGATCGCGTTCCAACCCCCATGATGGTTGAATACTATGCGCAACGTGCAAGTGCTGGCCTGATCATTTCTGAAGCGACAGTGATTTCTGAAGAAGCCAATGGCTATCTAAATACCCCAGGATTGTTTACCGATGCTCAGGTCGAAGGCTGGAAAAAGGTCACTCAAGCGGTTCATGAGAAGGGCGGTTTGATTGTTGCCCAGCTTTGGCATGTTGGTCGTGTATCGCATCCGGATCTGTTAAATGGTGAAACACCAGTCTCTGCAAGTGCAGTACAACAGGCGGGTCATGTCAGCTTGTTACGTCCAAAACGTCCATACGTTACGCCACGCCCCTTGGAAGTTTCTGAAATTCACGCGATTACCGAGCAATACAAGCAAGCCGCGATTCGTGCCAAAGAAGCCGGTTTTGACGGTGTTGAATTACATGCTGCCAATGGTTATCTGATTGACCAGTTCCTGCAAAGCAAAACCAATCAGCGTGAGGATGAATACGGCGGTTCAGTCGAAAACCGTACACGTTTCCTGCTAGAGGCGACTGATGCACTGATTGAAGTATGGGGTGCGGATCGAGTAGGGGTACATTTTGCGCCGCGTGGTGATGACCATGACATGGGCGACAATGATCCACGTGAAACATTTGGCTATGCCATGGAGCAACTGGGCAAGCGCAAGATTGCCTTCTTCTTTACCCGTGAATATCTGGCTGAAGACAGTATTTCCGAATATATGAAAGAGCGTTCTGGTGGAGTGCCTTATATTGCCAATATGCAACTGAGTCGTGAAGATGCGATTGAGCTGTTGGCAGCTGAAAAGGCAGATGCAGTCGCATTTGGTAAAGCCTACATTGCAAATCCTGATCTATACGAACGTCTGCTTGATAATGCACCGCTTAATGAGCTGAAAATGGAAAATATGATCGGCAGTCAGGTGGCTGAAGGTTATATTGATTATCCAACTTTGGCAGAAGTTAGAGTATTAAGCACCATAGAATAATTCGAAATAAGAGCCACATCGATTAACATGTTGATGTGGCTCTGTTATATTTTGCCGATTGAATCTGTTTTGGGGCGCAATGTGGCTACTCCATTCTGGTATAACGCAGCCTTGGCGCTAGCGAAACCGCTTTATCAATCCCGTATACGTAAACGTGCAACCAGTCCGGAACAATTACAACAAGAACTGCTGGAACGTTTTGGTCCTTTCCAGTCCCCTAAAAACCTACAGACGATCTGGTTTCATGTGGTATCCGTAGGGGAAACCAATGCCGCTCAACCTTTAATTGAACATTATTTAAAACTTGGGCATCCGGTTCTAGTGACCAATACCACCAAGACTGGGCAGGCACGTGCCAAATCTCTCTTCTTAAAAGAACCTTATTTAGACTTATTCCAGGCTGTATATTTGCCAGCTGACCAGAAAACCCTGATTCGTGATTTTTATCAAAAATATCAGCCTAAAGTGCTGTTATTAATGGAGACTGAGCTCTGGCCAAATCTGATTGACCAGGCACCGAATTTTAATGTGCGTTGCCTATTATTGAATGCCCGTCTTTCTGAAAAATCTGCCAAAGGCTATGGCAAAGTCAAAGGCCTAACCCGTGGCATGCTTAAGAATTTAACCGGCCTTTTGGCTCAGGATACAGCAACCCAGCAGCGTTATATTGATCTGGGTATAGCTTCAGAAAAAACTCAGGTCTTGGGCAATATCAAGTTTGATATCACGGCACCGCAGCAATTTATTAATCATGCTGCCCAATTGAAACAGGAATGGTCTCTACAAAGTCGGAAAATTATCACTCTCGCCAGTACACATGCCCCAGAAGAGCAGCAATTGATGGCTGAGCTTAAAGCTGCGTTAGATGCAACTCCAGCATTGGTTTGTATCGTGGTGCCACGCCATCCGGAACGTTTTGATGAGGTGTTCCAAGCTGCACAGTCCTTAGGTTTAAGAACCCAACGTCGTAGTCTGGGGCAACGTATCGAAGAAGATACTCAGGTTTATCTGGCAGATTCCATGGGCGAGATGTGGCTGTGGTATGCCTTGAGCCGAGCCTGTTATGTTGGCGGCTCTTTGAATGAACCAGGTGGTGGGCATAATATTCTGGAGCCGGTTGCGCTGAATGTCCCAACGATTCTGGGTAAAAACTATTTTAACTTTCAGACGATTGTGGATGAGTTTGTCCAGGCGCATGCCGTAGAAGTGGTGCAGGATGCTAAGCAGGCTGCTGAGACTTTGCTAGAAATTCTGAATAATTCAGCTAAAGCTGAAAGCTTGAATACTGCTGCACAAAAGATTATGCAGCAAAATCAGGGTTCACTTGAAAGGCATATTCAGGTGATTGATCAATATCTTTGATTATATTCTGATTTGTGAAGAAGCCGATTTTCATGAATTGACTGTATAAGGTTAAAACTAAGCCTTATCTTTATAGATTTAATGCTAGCGCTCTTCTTTCTTTTACTTTTGTTTCGGCAAAAGTAACAAAACCATTTGTCATCCACAAAAATCGTCATATACCATCTTTTTGCAAAGATATCGCAGAACCTATATAAGGCAAAAAGAGTCCTGCCTAGGACAATTGTGGATGACGTTTCCGCGTATCCAGTGATGGATTTGTTGAGTTAATTTTTTATGAATATCGTCCTGCTTGATCCCCGCCAAACTGAATCTGAACTATGGCCGATTAGCTCAAAGCGACAACTGGAGCATTTGCAACAGCATCTTGAGATTCAGGTTGGTGACACATTAAAAGTTGGGATTCGGGAAGGGAAACGGTATTTAACTGAAGTTGTCGAAATTTCTGAAAAAGCAGTTTTATTGAAACCCATTCAAGAAGAATCAGTTCCTGCAAAGCTGCCTGTTACCTTGATTGTGGCCTTGCCACGCCCTAAAGTTTTGCGCCGTCTGATCATGGATGCTGTGACCATGGGGGTAGAAAAGATCATTTTATTGCATAGCTATCGGGTGGATAAAAGCTATTGGCAGACCCCATTTTTGCAGCAGCTGAATCATTATATCGATCTCGGGCTAGAACAGGCAGGAGATACGCTTGCTCCGAAAATTGAGCTGTATAAACGCTTTAAACCTTTTGTTGAAGATATTTTGCCGGGACTCATTACAGCAGACTGTCCAGCCTTTGTTGCACATCCTTATGCGGAACAGCCGATGCCATATGCACTTCAGCATCCTTGCACGATTGTCATTGGCCCCGAAGGTGGCTTTATTCCGTATGAAGTTGATTTGCTCATAAAAAACGGCTGCCAGGCAGTGAGCCTTGGCAACCGTATTCTCCGTACTGAAACGGCGATTTCATATGTTTTAGGTCGACTGTTTAGCGCGAGCTGAGGCATCTTCATGGCCATCGCCACGATAGACTTTCACTTCCTGCACCGGATATGGAATCGAAATATTATGTTCAGCAAAGGCTTGTATCACCCGTTCCTGAACTGCACTGATTGAGGTGCCTATGCCTGTTTCAGTGGTATTGACCCACCATAAGGCTTTGAGAGTAATCGAGAAGTCTGCCAGTGCAATCACATTGACGCTAAATGCAGGTTGACTCAGGATGGTCGGATCTTTATCCAGAATTGCAGTAATAATATCCTTGGCTTTCTGGATATCATCTTCATAACCGATCCCGACCGAAAATTCACAGCGGCGACGGGTATAAGCAGTATTCACTGTCACTGCACTGGTATAGACCGTAGCATTTGGAATTACGATACGACGACCATCTGGCGAGCGTAAAAAGGTTGCACGAATCTGGATATCTTCCACGGTACCTTCCAGACCATTCACGATAATGTCATCGCCAATCTTGAAGGGTTCGCCCAGCAAAATCAGTACACCTGAGAGCAGATTCTGGAAAATATCCTTAAATGCGAAACCGATCGCCACCGAACCAATCCCAAGCGCACTCATCAGCTGACCCGGGGTGAAACCTGGAATCGCAATCACCAGCCCGATTAAAACACCGAAGAAAACAATCACGGTACTACCGACACGGTTCAGCACCAGTACCAGATTCTGTCGGGTATAAGTACGGTTTTCTAAAGTCTTACGGACAAAAAACTTAAACAGTTTTGACAGTAACCAGAAAATGACAATGACTGTCAGTGCGATGCAGAAATAAGGCACACGCTCCCAGAAACCCTCCATGATCTTGTCAATGGTGCTATAGGCATCATTGTACTTGGAGGTATGTTCGATCACGGTTTGGGCAGTTTTTTCAGTCGCCTGATGCAGGAGCTCAGTCGTCCCTTCAGTTACCTGGCTTAAAGTATTCTCTTGTTCAGCCACAAAAACTCCACAATTTAAATTTCGCTTATTTTGCCTCAACTACAGCAAAAAATTAACAACAGCGAAATTTATACACAATATATTTATGCAAAACAGACACAACTGTCTTAAAAGAACTCAGTCGTTTTTTGTTTCACTTCACTTGGGATTCTTGAAGGTTCACCTTCACTCATATAAGAGAATAACGCAGTCGTCGCCAACAGGCTGAGTACGGTAAAAATGATTACCAGCCAGGCCACAATTTTTTCCCAGACGGGGCTTGTACGTATCGGGCCATACTGATTGCTGCCTCTTGTTCCTGGAAAAAGCAGGATATAAATCCAGACCAACAGATTGATCAAAGGCACGAAGAATAGCAGCATCCACCAGCCACTGCGGTCCAGATCGTGTAAGCGTCGTACCGTAATCACAATACCGAAATACAGATAGACCAGCATGATCGCTAAGGCAAACAGGCTGGACAGGCCGTGCAGGGAGATTTGCCAGTTTGAATCTACTGATAGGCTGGCAATGTTCACAATATCAATACTTAAACCTAGCGCAATACTGCTGCATAAGAAAATAAACTGTAAAAATGCAGACCAGGCAATAAAACTCAAACGTCCAAATCGGCCCCTGATCGATAGGGGATGATCTGCTGCAGGAAAAGGAGGAGGGAAATAGGAAGGTTCAGTTGAATTCATGGGCAAGATCCTAAGCCTGTATAAAATACAGCGAGAGTGGGCGACTCATTTTATTTGACGATAGCAATATCTAGCTGACTTTGGCCATAGCTGAGCATTATCCGAAGTTATTCTGATTGAATTTGAATAAATAATCTACGACGAAAGCATGATTGTCGGATTTGAAATATGCAGTACATACTGCCATTATGCATAAAAAACAATCAACAAAATGCCATCAAGCTCTCGTGATGAGATAGAACAAGATCAAGGAAGCGAACAATGAAAGAAATCTATCCAGTACCAGTAGAATTTAAGAAAACCGCACGTACCACTGATACAGAGTATTTTGAGCGTTATCAGCAATCCATTGAACAACCGGATCAGTTCTGGGCTGAACAGGCACAGCGCCTGGACTGGATCAAACCTTTTACCCAGGTTAAAAATACCAGTTTTGATAAAGACAATTTTAAAATTGAATGGTTTGCAGATGGCCAGCTCAATGTCAGTGCCAACTGTCTGGATCGCCATCTTAAGGAACATCCTTATAAACCAGCGATTATCTGGGAAGGGGATCATCCATCCCGTCACAAGATTATTTCTTTTCATGAGCTTTATGATGAAACCTGCCGTTTCGCCAATGTCCTGAAAAAGAACGGAATTAAAAAGGGCGACCGGGTGGTGCTGTATATGCCAATGGTCTCGGAAGCCGCAATTGCCATGCTGGCCTGTGCCCGAATTGGTGCAGTGCATTGTGTGGTGTTTGGTGGTTTCTCACCTGATTCTCTGGCCAGCCGGATTGAAGACAGTCAGGCCAAAATGGTGATTACCGCAGATTCGGGCATGCGTGGTGGCAAAGCTATTCCACTGAAAGCCAATGTGGATGAAGCCCTGAAAGTCGCCGGTACCGAATCGGTTGAACATGTCATCGTTGTACATCGCACCGGCAATCCGGTAGAAATGCAACAGGGGCGTGATCTCTGGTATCACATGGAAATCATGACCGTCAATGAGATCTGTCCGCCTGAGCCGATGAATGCAGAAGATCCGCTATTTATTTTATATACCTCGGGTTCAACCGGAAAACCTAAGGGCGTACTACATACCACAGGCGGTTATCTGACTTATGTGAATTGCACCTTCCGCGAAGTTTTTGACATTAAACAGGATGATGTGTTCTGGTGTACTGCCGATGTCGGCTGGATTACCGGGCATTCCTATGTACTGTATGGTCCGCTCTCTAATGGTACGACTACGGTCATGTTCGAGGGAGTGCCGCAATATCCGAGCTGGGCACGTACCGGACATATCGTCGACAAGCACAATGTGACCATTCTCTATACTGCACCGACAGCCATTCGTGCCATGATGCGTGAGGGGGATGCCTATGTACGGGAAAGTGATCGTAGCAGCCTGAGAATTTTAGGTTCGGTCGGTGAGCCGATTAACCCGGAAGCCTGGAACTGGTATTACTCGGTAGTCGGTGAAAGCCGCTGTCCGGTGATTGATACCTGGTGGCAAACCGAAACTGGTGGCTTCATGATTACGCCTTTACCAGGTGCGACCGACCTGAAACCGGGTTCTGCAACCCGACCATTCTTTGGTGTGCAACCCGCCATTGTCGATGCAGAAGGCAAGGAAATTGAAGGGGTGGCGGAAGGAAATCTGGTAATTAAGGATTCCTGGCCCGGTCAGATGCGCACCATCTGGGGTGACCCAGACCGCTTTATTGACGCCTATTTCTCGACCTATCCGGGTACCTATTTTACTGGTGACGGCGCACGTCGTGATGAAGATGGCTATTATTGGATTACCGGTCGTGTCGATGACGTACTCAATGTTTCAGGCCATCGTCTGGGTACGGCAGAAATTGAAAGTGCATTGGTTGCACATGAGGCAGTTGCCGAAGCTGCCGTAGTGGGTATGCCGCATGACATCAAAGGTCAGGGGATTTGTGCCTTTGTTACCTTGCAGGCAGGAACTGAAAGTACTGAACAGCTGCGCGGTGAACTGGTAGCTTGGGTACGTAAAATTTTAGGGCCAGTGGCAACGCCAGACGCCTTGCACTGGGCACCTGCTTTACCTAAAACCCGTTCAGGTAAAATCATGCGCCGGATCTTAAGAAAGATTGCTGCCAATGAGCTGGACAGTTTGGGTGATACCTCAACCCTGGCAGAACCACAGGTCGTGGATCACTTGATCGCTGAAGTGCAGCGTAATCAGGCATAAGTTTAGGACGTTCAAATACCGGCATTATTTGCCGGTATTTTTGTCTCAGGAATAAGCTCTGCATGCTTTCGAATATAGTGCCAAGCTGCAATCTGCTAAGCTAAAACTATGCTGAACTTAGGTCAAAAGAATGAATGTACGACAACAATATCTAGATCAATCTCCCCTGCAAATTGCCCAGCAACTGACAGAAACTTTTGCCCAAACAGCCGCAGCTCGTGACAAGCAGGGCGGTAATCCTAAAGCCGAGCGTGATCTGATTCGTCAGAGCGGTTTACTGGGCCTGTCTATTCCAAAACAGTACGGCGGTCAGGAAGCAGACTGGCAGACAATTTTTAAAACCATTCAAATCATTGCCCGAGTCGATAGTTCATTAGCACATGTTTATGGGTTTCATCATTTGCTGATTGCAACGGTTCAATTATTTTCCCAACCGGAACAATATGGCCCATGGTTTGAACAGACCGCTCGGGAAAACCTGTTCTGGGGCAATACCCTAAATCCACTGGACCGTCGTACTACCGCAATAAAAGTTGCTGAAAAAGAATATATTTTTGATGGGCATAAAAGCTTCTGTTCGGGCTCCATTGATTCCGATATTTTACTGTGCTCAGGCTATAACGATGCTGGAAAATTACTCATTGGGGTGATTCCAACAGCACGTAAGGGCGTAAGTTTTCTCGGTGACTGGAATAATATGGGTCAACGCCAGACCGATAGCGGCACCAGCCATTTTGAGCAGGTCAGAATTCATGAAAATGAATTGCTGTTAAATCCCGGTCCACTGAGTACACCGTATTCAAGCTTACGTCCTTTAATTGCCCAGCTGATCTTTGTACACATGTTCCTCGGTGTAGCAGAAGGTGCGTTTGAAGTGGCCAAACAAACCGTACAGACTCAAAAAGCCTGGTCTAAATCACTGGTAGAAGAGGCTGTGAATGACCCTTTTACCCAGAAGCATTTTGCCGATTTTTATGTGCAGCTCGAAAGTGTACGTCTCTTGGCAGATAAAGCGATTCAAACCTTACAGGCCGCGTGGGATCTGGGCAATGATCTCACTGCCGAGCAGCGTGGTGAAGTTTCAGTGGCGATTGCTACAGCCAAAATCGCGGCCACCAATACATCTCTCTATATCACCCAGAATATTTTTCAGGTGATGGGCGCGCGTGCGACCACAGCCAAACTGAATCTGGACCGTTTCTGGCGTAATGTTCGCACCCAGACCTTACATGATCCGGTAGATTATAAATATCAGGAAGTTGGGGAATGGATATTGACCGGGAAAGTGCCTGATCCAAGTTTTTATTCTTAATATGAAAATAAAAAGCCTCCAATATTGGAGGCTTTTCATATTAGATGAAGTGATAGTTTCTTCTAAATCTGCTTAAAGGCTTCTATGGCTCGTACACGAGAGGCTTTTAAATCGACAATCGGTTTTGGATAATCCAGTTCCAGATCAGGATTTTTGGCATAAGGTTCATGAATGGATTTGGCATCCAGATGCGCCAGTTCAGGCACCCACTGGCGGATATAGTCTCCATTGGGATCAAACTTCAGGGACTGGCTGACCGGATTAAAAATCCGGAAGTAGGGCACAGCATCCATGCCGGTTGATGCGCACCATTGCCAGCCGCCATTATTCGCAGCCAGATCGCCATCAATCAGATGCTGCATAAACCAGCTTTCACCCAGTCGCCAGTCGATCAGCAAGTTCTTACACAGGAACATCGCAGTAATCATCCTGACCCGGTTATGCATCCAGCCAGTTGCCAGCATTTGCCGCATGCCAGCATCGACAATTGGAATTCCGGTCTGGCCTTGCTGCCAGGCAGCTAGATCTTCGGGGGCATTGCGCCACTGGATCTTATTGGTATTTTGCTTAAATGGTTGGTGTTTGGAGACACGTGGAAAATCAAACAGGGTCTGTAGATAGAATTCCCGCCACAAGAGTTCATCTAACCAGGTCTGCTGACCCACATCCTCAATCTGGAAATAGCCATCCTGAAAAAGAGCTTGCATACATTGGCGAACTGAAATAACACCGATATTCAGATAAGGGGAGAGGCGGCTGGTACCATCAACTGCTGGCAGATCACGGTCGGTTTTATAATGAGCCATTTTATCCTCGATAAAATCATCGAGCAGATCCAAGGCAGTTCGATCCTCCGCAGGCCAAAGTTGGGCAGCATGCTCTACCACATAATCCGCTGAGAATTTTTCAAGATCAACATTGGGGAGCTTAGTTGATAATTGGATTGGATCTTGAGCTTCAATCTCTGGATAGCAGGCGGGTACATCCAGAATTAGCCGCTCATAGCATTTTTTCTTAAAGGCACTATAGACCTGATAGGCTTGATTAGACTGATTCCGGATACTGCCAAGGGGAAACAGGATGCGATCATGATAGAACTCGACCCTGATTTGCTGCTGTTGCTGTAATTGCTGTACTTGAGCATCACGTTCCAGTTCATTGACGCCAACTTCAATATTGGTATGCAGATTTTCAATTTTCAGGGTTTGACACAGATTCAATATTTCTGGCGCTAAATTTTCCCACAAAGGAATATTCAATATGATCAGCGGGATATTCAGTTGCTGTAGCTGCTGTTTTAAATATTTGAGCCGGCGCAGATAAAAATCAATTTTGATCCGGGCATCCTGATGCAGTTGCCATTGTTCGGGAGAGAGGACTGCTAGCGCAATGCAAGGTCCTTGCTGAGTAGCATGCCAGAGTGCGGCATGGTCATGTATACGGAGGTCTTGGCGGAACCAGATCAACTGCATGGGAATAACGTTCTGAATCGGAATCAGATTATTTTATTCATTCCACCTGAAAATTCTGTATAGAAACGTAGATATGGGCAGAATGATCAGTTAAAAAACCGCCTATGGTATAAGCGGCTCTTTCATTTAACGCTGGTGAATATTTTCTAAGGTATCCACCAAGGTACGCGTGGTCTGGTCAATTTCATAATTGACTTCATCACCTACTTTGGCATTTTTCCAGGTGGTCAGACGCAAAGTTTCGGGAATCAGATCAATCGAAATTTCACTATTGGCGCGATCGACGCGATTGATGGTCAGGCTGCAGCCGTTCAGACCAATAAACCCTTTCAGGAAAAAGTATTTGATATTGCCATCCGGGATCTGAATATCGATATGGTAGGTTTCACCCCGATGTTCCAGATTTTTAATGATTGCTGTGCCTTCGATGTGCCCATACAGATTATGCCCGCCATTTTCTGCACCGACTTTGGCAGAGCGTTCGACATTCACTTCATCACCTACTTGAAGAGATTTTAAGGTGGTGAGGGCAAGGGTTACATCGGAGATATCGAAGTGAATCTGGTTTAGCTTCTGATCAATAGTCGTTACGGTGAGGCAGACGCCGTTGATCGCAACACTGGCGCCAATAAAGACATCCTGAAAAAACTGATTTTCGTTGCTCACGATAATGGTAATGAAGCCATTGCCCTGGCGAATATCCACGACTTTTTCCAAGCCTTGTACGATACCGGTATACATAATTTAAATTTCTATCTCATCGAGTTTGGCTTCATTCTAGTCAAGAATGAAGCAGGCGGCTATCTCTATGCCGAGAACACTGTGTTGCACAAAAAAAATCCCTCAAGCCGAGCCTTGAGGGAATGAATCGTTATGCTGAGCATTATTATAGTTTAAACGAGCTCAGCTTCTTGTTCTTCTTGTTGCTGTTCAGCTTGCTGCGTTTCCAGTTCACGCACGAGTGGCAAGACTTTTTCACCGAAGTATTCCACTTCTTCAATAAAGTGCAGGAAGCCTGAAAGAACCAGATCAACACCAACTTTTTTCAGTTCGATGATACGTTCCGCAATCTGCTGAGGTGTACCGATCAGGTTGGTACGGAAGCCATCGTTATATTGCACCAGATCTTCAAAAGTAGATTTGGCCCAGTTCCCTTCACCTTCCTTACTCGCTGCGCCCGCTTCACGCGTTGCCTCACCGAAAGATTTCACCGCCTGAACATTGGCCTTGGCCACGATTTCTCGCAGTACTGCTTGCGCTTCCTCTTCGGTATCACGTGCAATCACAAACGCATTCACACCAATTTTCACAGAGTGGTTGTTCGCTTTGGCTTTTTCACGAATATCATCGATCTGTTTTTTCAGCTCTTCAGGTGTATTGCCATTGGTGAAGTACCAGTCAGACACGCGAGATGCCATATCGCGTGCTGCCCGGGAACTTCCCCCCTGGAAGATTTCAATATGCGGTTTCTGTACCGGTTTTGGACTCAAGGTATAGTCTTTGAACTGGTAGTATTTACCATCAAAACTAAAATTGTTTTGAGTCCAGACCCCTTTCAGGCTGCGAATAAATTCTTCTGAACGTGCATAACGTTCGTCATGTTCCGGCCATTCTTCACCGATTGCATCAAACTCGCCACGGAACCAGCCACTTACGACATTAATCGCAATTCTGCCATTGGTCAGATGGTCAATGGTTGCCAGCTGCTTCGCTGCCAGCGCAGGCTTCCATGGGCCCGGCAAGATCGCGGCAATCACTTTTAAACGTTCAGTTTTTGCCAGGATGCCGTGACTGAAACTCACTGATTCATGCTGGTTTTCAGCGTTATAGCCCGCAGTAAAACGGATCTGGGTCAGGGCATAATCAAAACCTGCTTTCTCAGCAGTTTGCGCCAGACGGACATTATAGTCATAGCTCCAGTCCGTACGCTGTTCGATATCGCTGACCACCAGACCGCCACTGACATTTGGAACCCAGTAAGCAAATACAATATTTTTATCTTGTGACATTATTCTTACCCTCTGAATGAAGTGGCCATTAAGCCACTTGAGTCTTTGGCACTTTCTTGCTGTGCAAACGGGATTCTGCGGCATCCAGGCTTGGCACTGCAGCTGAAGGTAAAACTTCTTCCTGTTCGATTTGCTTGTTGATGCCTAGGCTCTGGTTGGCTTGCTGAGATTTTTCTTTAATGACCTCAGCACGCTGCCCCTTTGCTGGCGCCCATTCAAGGATCGGTAGGGCACGAGCCACTGCCAGGGTAATACGGGCACGAAGTAATTCACTGTGAATGGTGTATTCAGGCATAAAGTCACGATCTGTGGCATATACCCCGATTGGTAAGGTTTGTGCCTGGAAGAAGCTGAATAATGGGCGTAATTGGTGCTCAAGAACCAGCGCATGACGGTCACTACCACCAGAAGCTGCTAAAAGAACCGGTACATCTACCAGCGCCGTTTGTTCTACGAAGTCAAAGAAATGCTTGAACAGGCCCGTAAATGAAGCGCGGTAAACAGGCGTACCAACAATCAGGGCATCTGCTGCTTCAACGGCTGCCAGATCATCCTGCACACGTTGCGGTAACTGGTTACGGTAAATTGCGCCACCTAAAAGCTGGCCAATTTCGCTGAACTTGATGAAATGTACATTGATTGGCGTCGCCTCACCCAGCTCATCCAGAATGGCTTGAACCAGTGCTTCGGTTTTAGATGGGTGATTCAGGCCGCCAGAAACAGCCACGATGTTTAAAGGTTTTTGCTCGGAAAAATGGGACATGTGAAGTACCTAAAAATGGTTAAGCTCGGAATGACCCTATTAATCCCGATTGCCGCAGTAGGTGTAAAATAACGAAATGCTGAAAAGTTATCTGATTTTTCTATATAAGCGGAAAATTTGCTTCTGAAACATAGAGAGCTGGATAAATAACTGATAACTATATTTATATTGAATAAAGATAAGCTATGCAGAATAGGAATAAATCATATATAAAAAAGTGATGAGAATTAAAGAATTATTGAAATAAGCCAAAATTTAAAAAAATTAAAGAAAAACTCCACATTATTTAAAAAATTGGTGATCTTGCATATCCATAAACTGGCTTGTGTGGTTAGAATAGGAGCTACTGTGCACAAGATCTCTCTCACGTCCTATGAATATTTTAATCGTTGATGATCATCCACTGTTTCGTCATGCTCTGATCCAAGCTGTTCGTTATAGTCTGCCACAAGCGCAGATTCATGAAACTGCAGCAGTCAATGAATTTTATGAACGTCTAGAAAATGGTCCTGAGCCTGATCTTGTCCTTCTGGATTTAAACCTGCCAGGTGCATCGGGCTTTTCTGCTCTGGTCCACGTTCGCGCCCAATATCCTTCGATTCCAATTATTGTCGTTTCTGCTCACGAAGAAGCCAGCATTATCCAGCGTGCGATTGCACATGGTGCAATGGGCTATATTCCAAAATCTGCACATCCAAGCCATATTGGTGAAGCGATTCGTGAAGTCCTCGAAGGGGAAATCTGGTTACCACCCAATCTGCCAGCCAACATGAATTTCGATCCGCGTGCTGCAGACGAAACTGCATTGGCAGAACGGATTCAGTCGCTAACACCACAACAGTTCCGCGTCCTGATGATGGTAGCTGAAGGCCTGCTGAACAAACAGATTGCTTATGAACTGGATGTCTCTGAAGCTACGATTAAAGCGCACGTAACAGCAATCTTCCGTAAGCTGGGTGTACAAAACCGTACCCAGGCGGTGCTTGCTATCAATGCCTTGAATATTGAAGAAAAGAAAATGTAAGGGATTTAACTTACAAAATAAAAAAGACCTCATCTGAGGTCTTTTTTATTGCGAATATATTGCCAGATTAAGCAATATAATCCTGTTTTTGGGTGACATCGGTACAGAACATTGGATTCAGTGCGGATTGCAGTTCATCAATCTGTTCTTGAGTGACATAGCCTTTGGAGATGAGGTATTCTGCTACGCGATCATCACGCAGACTCAGGAAAGTCGCATCATACACACCTAAGTCTACAAACAGGGCAGCAGTTTCCAGACTGTTAAAACGGTCCAGATAAACTTCATCTTCATACATCAGGAATACATGCTCGTCTGTGCTATTCGGATCGACCTGTAGGTGCTCTGCCAGTTCATGCGGGCAGGTTTTGATAAAGAGCAAGTCAGAGAGTTCATCAAACTGGGTGGTATCCAGGCAATCTTCTTCATTTTTCACTTTGCCGAGCCACGCTTTAAAGACCAGTACGGCACCACCACGCAGCAACATACTCCAGATCTGATGACGGGTTTGTACAGGTAAATCTTCAGCTTCTGCTTCCAGAGATTCAATCAGCTTGTTTTCCTGTTCAGCCAAACGTTCAAATAAACCTAAACCTTGCGGTTTGTAGGCATAAGGTTCAAAGACATCAAAATGCAGTTCATCAAAAACTTGCAGGGCTAAAGGAACCGCATGCTGATACAGGGTTTCAAGTGCCTGAATCTGGGTATCGTCGAGTTTGCTGTATTTAAACATTTGCGTCCAGTCGATGCTGGGTAATAAGGCATTAGCACCATATTGGCGATGGAATTGCTGAGTCTGTGCGGGAAGCTGAGCAATTGATTCATCGAGTTTCATTTTTATAACTCCTATCTAGCAGTGCAAATAGACCAGCTGCCAAAAGGATTTAGGCATTGTCAGATGGAAACTGATCGTTTCTTATATTGTCTATTTTTAGAGCTAAGCCTGTTGTATTAAAAATACGACCAAAGTTCTATCTGCCATAAAATAGGATTAAAAATTAATTTAAAACAGCAACTTAAATAATTGTAACTAGGTGTACACATGTATATTAATAGAATTGGTGGCTTTTGCCATAGAGAATGCTGAAATGATAATTTTGAGCAATTTATCAGCAGGAATTATGTGAAATTTGGTGCTTCTGGCACATTGGCCTGATTTTTTTGCCAGTCAGGTAAAGAAAGGTATTTGTTTGGTATAAAAAATGCCCACTTTAAATCATTAAAATGGGCATTGAGATGAAAATAAAAAGTTCTAGCTGCCCGAGATTTTCAGACCGGATAACCAGGAACGGAGTGAAGCGGGTTTCAATGGTTTCTTCAGCAGGACAATATTTAAATCCTTCAGGCGCTGTGGCAGTTCCGGATCAGAATCTGCAGTAATCAATGCTACCGGAATATCACTGCTGCGATGTTCCAGAATAAAGTCCAGACCGATCTTGTCCTGGTTTAAATGCTGATCCACCAGCCAGACCTGAATATTTTCCTGCTGGATCATTTCGGCTGCCTGTTCTGGTTCAGTGGCTTTAAAGACCTGATAGCCCCATTTGGTCAATAAGGTCGACATGCCTTCCAGAATGGTTTCATCATTGTCCAGACATAGAATCTTAAAGGCCTTGGACTTCAATGGCACAGCCTGAACAGGGGCGGCAATGACTTTCGGCGCTGCGGTCAGTGGTACTTCAATCATGAAGCAGGAACCTTTGCCCAGCTCGGAAGAAACATGAACTGGATAATCCAGTAGTCCGGTCATACGCTGCACGATGGCGAGACCAAGCCCCAGACCCTGTTCACCCCAAGGCGAAGTATGGCCACATCGCTCGAATTCCTGGAACAGCTTGATCCGCTGTTCTTCAGCAATACCGGGACCGGTATCCCAAACCCCGATCCGGATATGATTTGGCCGGTTGCTAGAACGCAGTACACCGACCACGACCTTACCTTTGGCGGTATAACGTAGGGCATTGCTGACAAAGTTCTGGATAATCCGGCGAATCCATTGTGGATCGGTGTCAATCCAGAACTGGGCATCATGCACTCGCAGTTTGATGCCACGTTGTGCCGCAATGGATTTGAATTGCAGTTCCAGATCACTTAATAAATCATGCAGTGGATAAGCCTGGCGTTTCGGCTGAATCGTACCGCCCTCCAGTCGGGCAATATCCAGCAGAGCTGAGAGCATGCTTTCTGCCCCATGCAGGGCACGATCCAGTTGCTGCAGGGTCTTGCGATCTTCTTCGCTTTGTACACTTTGCTCCAGCGCCGTACTGAACAGACGTGCAGCATGCATTGGCTGTAACAGGTCATGACTGGCGGCAGCAATAAAGCGGCTCTTGGACATATTGGCTTTATCAGCCTGTTCACGCGCCAGTTGCTGTTCAGACAGGGCATCAGCGAGCTGCTGGGTACGATCCTGAACCCGGGCTTCCAGTAATGCTTCATTTTCACGGAAGGCAGTAATATCGGCAAAGGTCGTCACGAAACCACCGCCTTCAATTGGGTTACCCCGCATCTGAATCACGCGGCCATCTTTACGGATCCGTTCAAATTCATGCGCACTGCCGACCTGCATCCAGTGAATCCGTTTACGCACATGTTCTTCGACCGAGCCCGGACCACATTCACCGCGTTCAGCGTTATAACGGATCAGGTCAGCGATTGGACAGCCGACATAAACAATATCTTTTGGATAGTCGAACAGTTTCAGGTATTGGTTGTTCCAGGCGACCAGACACATATTTTCATCAACCACACTCACCCCTTGGGTCATATGGTCGATCATGGTCATGATCAGGTTCTGGTTAAAACGCTGCCATTGTGAGGCCTGATCCAGAATATTCGCCACCTGACCGAGGGCCAGGCCATTATTGACCATCGCGGTAGTCAGCAGGGTACGTGCCGAGGCTGCACCAATGGTACCGGCCAGATACTGCTCGGTAAAACGCCACCACATGCCATTGGCACTGCTATTTTCATTCAGTTCCACACTATTTTGAGCACAGAACTGCTGGAAGGCCTGCATGGTTGGACCTTCACCGGTAATGCGCTTGGCCAGCGTAATCAGGTCACCAACTTTTAAACGGGCCACATCCTGATGCGAGTAGCTGACATCAGTAGATGGACTTTGAGAAGGAAGCGGCTTGGTTTCATAGTAGAAGAAACTTTCCGCCTGAATCTGTTCAGCCACACTTGGACGGAACATCCGGGAAACCCAGATATATAGGAATGTGTTCAGACCTAGTGCCCAGACCACACCATGCGTTAAAGGATCAAAAGATTCGAAACCGATCAGGGCTTCAGGACGTAACCAGTTCCAGCCCAAAGGACCCTGTTCCAGAAAACTCTGGCTGAACTGCTGATAGGCTTCTGGCAGGCTGCGCAAAATCGTTGGTAATAGCAGGGTATACGACCACAGTGCAAAACCGGTCAACAGACCCGCATACACGCCTTGCTTACTCCCACCACGCCAATACAGACCACCAATCAGAGCAGGGGCGAACTGTGCCACGGCACTGAAGGCCAGCAGGCCAAAAACAGAAAGCTGGTCAATATCATTAAAGAAGTTGAAGAACAAAAAACCCATCAACATCACGGCCAGAATACAGATCCGGCGGGTAAATTTGAGTACCAGTGGTAAACGCTTGTCATGCCGTGAGATCAGGTTTAAACGCCAGAGCGCTGGCATGATCAGGTCATTACTCAGCATGATCGATAGGGCGACTGAAGATACCAGCAGCATGCCGGTGGAGGCCGAGAAGCCCCCTAGGAAGGCCAATAAAGTCAGCCAGTCCTGATTATAGCTAAGCGGTAAAGACAGCACTGCGACATCTGGAATCGCTAGGTATTGAGGTGCCGCATGCAGTGCCCAGCTGGCAATCGGGATAATTGCCAGCGTGGTCAGAATCAGATAAATGGCAAACCAGCGACGTGCACCACGGATATGTTTTTCATCCCGTAATTCAACCACAGCCACATGAAACTGACGCGGTAAGCAGATAATCGCCAGTGCAGCCAGCAAAGTCTGAACCCAGAAGCTTTCCGGTACGCCAAACAGCTGTACATCATGGAAGGTAGACTGAATATCGCTACTGATCTGAGGCAGATTTTCTGGTGCTTCAAAAATAAAGAAACAGGCTACGGCCAGCAAGGCAAATAACTTGACGAAAGACTCAAAGGCGACAGCCAGCATCAGACCGCCATGCTGTTCGGTGTTGGCAATCTGCCGAGTACCGAAAATCATCGCCAGAATCGCCAGGACGCCAGTCAGGAACAGCACGCTATTAGTCGTACTGGCAATCCCGGCTGAAGGTTCCAGAATGACCGCCGCACTCAAGGCAATTGCACGCAACTGTAAGGCCAGATAGGGAATGATGGCAATGACCGCCAGAATGGTGACCAGCGAAGCCAGAGGCCCACTCTTACCATAACGTGCAGCGACGAAGTCGGCGATAGAGGAAATGGCATGATGCTGGCGTACCCGTCCCAGACGGCGCCAGATATCGTAACCAATCGCGACAAAGAGCAGAGGACCAAGATAGATCGGCAGGAAAATAATCCCTTCACGAACCGCAGCACCGGTCGCGCCATAAAATGTCCAGGAAGAACAGTAGACGCCTAAAGTTAAACTAAACAATAGCATGCGGCCACGGGTACTCAGCCGACTGGCATGTTTTTCCCCATAGAAAGCGCAAGTAAAGAGTAGAGTGATATAGAGGGCGAGCACCCCTATGATGAGCCAACTGTTCATATAGCCTGATGTGTACTGTGCATGACGCTATGATACCGCATCATGCACTCAGCAGTTTAAATTGATCATTTTTTAACGACCAAAGTCTAAATTACAAGTCATTCTAAATGTTGTTATTTTGCAACAGTGATAATTCGAATTAAAAAATAGTAAGCCCATGGTGGGGCTACAGGAGTGTAACTATGGATGAGGCACAAGTAGAAAGAATTCTACAGAATCCCAAATTCAAAGAAATGGTACGTAGAAAAAGTACGCTGAGCTGGACCTTAACCGGCATCATGCTATTTGTCTATGTCGGTTTCATGTTGCTTGTTGGCTACAACAAAGAATTTCTATTGTCTTCAATTTCTGGCGGTGTAACGACCTGGGGTGTACCTCTAGGTATCGGTATCATTATTTTGTCTTTTATATTGTGCTGGGTGTATTCCTACATTGCCAATAACAAACTTGATCAGCTGAACAGAGAAGCAATTCAGGAAGTGGAAGCGATTACAAAAGAAAAGGGGCAACACTAAGATGAAAGGGATTTCATATCAAGCGCTTGCTGCTGCAGCGCTGACCTTGCTCAGCTCGGCAATGGCATTTGCTGGACCAGATCTGGGTGCTGCGGAGCAGCAAGCGACCAACTGGCACGCGATTATCATGTTTGTGATTTTCGTTGGAGCAACCTTATTTATTACCAAATGGGCTGCCAAACAAACCACAAATACCAATGATTTCTATACTGCCGGCGGCGGGATTTCTGGTTTCCAGAACGGTCTGGCCATTGCTGGTGACTTCATGTCCGCAGCATCTTTCCTCGGTATTTCCGCGATGGTGTTCCTGTCAGGTTTTGACGGGCTGCTGTACTCACTAGGCTTCATGGTGGGCTGGCCAATCGTTTTATTCCTGGTGGCAGAACGTTTGCGTAACCTGGGTAAATTTAACCTGTCTGATGTAGTGTCGTTCCGTCTGGAAGAAAAACCGGTGCGTACTCTGGCTGCATTAAGTTCACTGGTTGTAGTTGCGTTCTACCTGATCGCACAGATGGTGGGTGCAGGTCAGTTGATCAAGTTGCTCTTCGGTCTGAACTACAATATTGCTGTGGTGATTGTTGGCCTGCTGATGATGGCTTACGTAATGTTTGGTGGCATGCTGGCGACCACTTGGGTACAGATTATTAAAGCAGTAATGCTACTGTCTGGTGCGACGTTTATGGCTTTCATGGTCATGAAAGGCGTAGGTTTTAGTTTCACCAATATGTTTGAACAATCGATTCAGGTTTTCTCTAAAGTACATGACCTGAGCCTTGCAGATGCAACCAAGATTATGGGTCCAGGTAACCTGGCTTCGAATCCGGTCGATGCGATTTCTCTTGGTCTGGCGCTGATGTTTGGTACAGCAGGTCTGCCACATATCCTGATGCGTTTCTTCACGGTAAAAGATGCTAAAGAAGCACGTAAATCAGTGGTTGTTGCGACAGGCTTTATCGGTTATTTCTACCTATTAACCTTCATTATCGGTTTCGGCGCGATTCTATATGTAGCGAATAACCCACAGTTCCTGGACATTGCGAAAATGGCAATTACAGGCAAGCTAGAGCTGGTGGGTGGTAACAACATGGCTGCGGTTCACCTGGCAGATGCTGTTGGTGGTGACCTGTTCATGGGCTTCATTTCTGCAGTAGCATTCGCAACTATTCTTGCGGTAGTTGCAGGTTTGACCCTGTCAGGTGCTTCAGCAATTTCACATGACTTGTATGCAAACGTATTCAAGAAAGGCCGTACTACCCCTGAATCTGAACTGCGCATGTCTAAAATTGCGACTCTTGGTCTTGCGATCTTTGCAATGATCCTGGGAATCCTGTTCGAGAAGCAAAACGTTGCCTTCATGGTGGGTCTGGCATTCTCGGTAGCCGCATGTGCCAACTTCCCGGTACTGGTTCTGTCTATGTTCTGGAAAGGCCTGACTACACGTGGTGCTGTCATTGGTGGCGTGGTTGGTCTGGTGACTGCGGTAGTACTGATCGTACTGTCTAAAGCCGTTTGGGTAGATACTTTCGCAATTTCAGATACACCAGTCGTTCCATTTAATGGTCCTGCATTATTTGCAATGCCACTGTCTTTCTTCTGCTGCTGGTTCTTCTCCATCACAGACCGCTCAGTGAAAGCACAGGCAGAACGCAAAGCTTTCGATGCACAGTTTGTTCGCTCACAAACAGGTATTGGAATCTCGGGTGCATCTGATCACTAAGATCTGATGTCCTAAAAAAGCCTCCTGATGGGGGCTTTTTTTATAGCGATAGAATACTTGAGCTACCCAATGAAGAAGACGTTGGGATAGTTTATCTAAAGTTCAATACGCCCATTTTTAACTGAGATTTCAATGATTTTTATACAATCCTGTTTCTATCCATTAGCCAGATCATGCTATGTTAAGCCAGCGATAACAATAATGATGTGCGATAGGACATCAAGACAAATCTCATGAAGCACTCCTTGCTACGATTCTGGACCCATTTTAAGTATCTGCCTTCTGCCTGGCTGCTATGCCTGCAGTTACTGATTCTGATTCTGTCGATGCTGAGTTATGACAGCGTTTCTTATCGCGCGGGTACATGGATGCTGGGAGTGGTGGTCTTGCTGGTGATTGCCAAGGTAATTCGTCAGACTCCGATGTTTACCATTCTGGGACTCATCTTTGTCGCAGGGGCCATCTTCTTTTCGTCATTAATTGTGTTGGGGCTGCGCTATACCTGGATCATGATCGTCGCGCATCTGTTTGAAGCCAGTGCCTACTTCAGTGCAGCGTATGGCCTGTTACGTTATATGTTTCATGACCGTTATCTGACCAAAGACGAACTATTTGCAGCGGGAGCAGTTTTCACATTGCTGGCTTGGGGCTTTGCTTTTCTCTATAGCATTTGCCAGTTATGGGTACCTTACAGCTTTTCGGACCCAGATCTAAAAGCTTATCAGCCGTGGCTGGATCTGCTCTTTCTGAGTTTTAGTGTGCAGTCTGCTACAGGATTATCTGATGTGATGCCGGTCAGCCCGGTCGCACGGATGCTTGCCATTATCCAAATGTTTGTCGGGGTAATGTATCTGGCCTTGATTGTTTCCCGTCTGATTGCCTTACAGTATATTTCCCATCTTCCTAAACAGACTCATATACAACATAAGCATAGAAAGCCTGAGGAATAGAACGTACAGAGCTGCATAGCTTGGTTACAGTAACTTAACGGCTTTATTTTCCTGAATATTTTAAAATCTTAAGGTCCAAAACGTATCTTTGATCGTAATTCTCTCGATCAGAATGTTTTTACTTATCAATAATGATTCAAGCCTCCCGGCATCCAATCTATTAAAAAAATGGGGGATCTATGCCTTCCAAACCTTCATCCTGGTTTGCCAATATCAATCCGAATGTCTTTATTAGTACAGTGGTGATTATCGCCATTTTTTTGGGACTGGTAATACTGGCACCTGATTCATTCGACCTGTTGACCAAGCAAATGAATGCGTGGATTACCACTTCATTTAGCTGGTTTTATGTCCTCTCCGTGGCGATCTTCCTGATTGTCCTGATTTATATTGCCCTGTCTGATATGGGGAAAATCAAACTCGGGCCCGACCATAGTCAGCCAAAATACAGCCAGGCATCCTGGTTTGCCATGCTGTTTACCGCAGGTATGGGAATTGGCCTGATGTTTTTCGGTGTTGCCGAACCGGTTATGCACTATGTCACACCGCCTGCTGGTGAACCGGAAACTGTACTGGCCGCGCAGCAAGCTATTCGCGTGACTTTCTTCCACTGGGGCCTGCATGCCTGGGCGATTTACACCATTGTGGGTCTGTCATTGGCCTATTTTGCGTATCGACATAATCTGCCTTTAAAAGTTCGTTCTGCTTTATATCCACTGATCGGTAACCGGATTCATGGCCCGATCGGAGACGGGGTAGATACTTTTGCCACCTTAGGGACGGTGTTCGGCGTTGCGACAACTTTAGGTTTTGGGGTGACCCAGATTAACTCCGGACTAAATTATCTGTTTGGAGTTGAGCAGACACCCAGTACCCAGGTTATTTTGATTATCGCCGTCACTGTAATGGCATCAATGTCCGTATTTTTTGGTTTGGATAAGGGCATCAAACGTCTGGCTGAACTGAACCTGCTGCTTGCCTTACTGTTACTCATCTTTGTTTTTGTTACCGGGCCAAGCATCTATCTTCTGCAGACTACTATTCAGAATTCTGGACAGTATGTTGCAAACCTGTTCAGTATGACCTTTAATCTGTATGCCTATCAGCCTAGTGGCTGGATTGGTGGCTGGACCATTATGTATTGGGCTTGGTGGATTTCCTGGTCGCCATTTGTCGGGATGTTTATTGCCCGAGTATCCGAAGGCCGCAGTATCCGCGAGTTTATTGTTGGGGTTCTACTGATTCCTACCGGATTTACCTTAATCTGGATGGGCTTTATGGGCAATGCTGCATTATTCAGTATCATGCATGAAGCCAATACTAATCTGCTTGAAGCAGTACAACGTGACTCCTCTGTAGCGCTGTTCGAGTTTTTAGGCAATCTGCCATTTAATTCAGTCACCAGTATTATTGCTACGGTATTGGTTATCCTGTTCTTTGTCACTTCAGCAGATTCAGGATCATTAGTCACGGATTATCTTACTGCTAAAACCGAGAATTCACCGACCTGGCAGCGTCTGTTCTGGACTGTGTTAATGGCTTTATTGGCCATCATTCTGTTACTGGCGGGCGGGCTGGAAGCCCTGCAGTCGGCTACGATTATGAGTGCCTTACCGTTCACATTCATTATGCTGCTAATTTGCTGGGGACTGATTAAGGCCCTGCATCTGGATGTAACGAAAATGCATGCGCTACAAGCTGCACGTATTACCCCGCGGGCCATTCAGAACCCGCGTAGCTGGCAACAGCGACTCGGTTTAATTATGCATTATCCGCATACGCATGATGAAGTACGTGATTATATTGATACGATGGTCAGCAAAGCCTTTAACAGTTTTCAGGCTGAGCTAAAACGTCGTCACATCCAGGTGAAAATCTTTAAACTGGAAGACGGGATCGAGTTACGTGTCGATCATCAGAATGAAATGAACTTTATTTATCAGGTCATTGCTACCCAGACTTTAGCACCGAGCTTTATGCCGGATGCAGATTCTCCGCAGTCTTATCAGGCAGAAGTCTTTTTAAGGGAAGGGGGGCAAAATTATGATGTGATGGAATGGACTCAGGAAGATTTAATCCAGGACATCATTGATCAATATGAACGTCATCTGCACTTTTTAAGTCTGGTCCGTTCTCCAGAATAAATATTTGATCCAATAAAAAAGGACGCTGATGCGTCCTTTTTTTATTCAGTCACTAATTCAGAAATTAGAAACGGAATTTAGCATTTAAGCCTACAGTTTGTGTATCACGAACTACAGCATTTTGAGCAAGATTTGCTTCGTAGTTTGAGTTCACATAACTAGCACCTACAGCAACTGCTGGAGTGATGAAGTAGTTTACGTTTGCGCCCCAAGCTTTGTCTGGAGAGTTAGCGTAGCTAGATTCCATATAAGATGCACCAACGCTTAATTTAGGGTTGATGTACAAAGTAGTACCTAGGTTGTAAGCAGTATCTTCACCATAAACCAAGCCGCTTTCGAAGCCAAGTGACATGTTAGTGCCGTCAATTGCGCCTACATATTTAGTACGAGCAGTGATTGCATCTTGGTCTTCATCGATTGTGCGAGACTCAAGAGCAGCTTTAGCAACGCCGTTGTTGAACATATTGAAAGCGTCATAAGAAGTTTGGTCTGCAACGCTTGTGTAACCTACAGCTACCAGGAAGTTAGGAATAGGGAGTACACCTACTTCTAATGCATAACGGTCGCCATTGTCATCATTTTGGCCACCTTTACCATCAGTAATTGTATGGCTATAAGAAGCGCTTGCATAAGCAGGAACAACTTTAGTTGGGATGTAAGCTTCACCTTTTGCACCAAAAGTATGGTGTACAGTACGATCACCAAATTCTTGTCCGTTTTCGCCGTATGTATAAGCAGCAGAAACATTAGATGCCTGGTTGATGAAAGCAGCTTCAGCTAAAGGACCTTTAGAAGCGTCTACATCTTTGAAGTAGTAAGTACCTTGAACAGCGCCAGTGAAGTCTTTGTCATTCGCAGTGTTGTCGATGTACTCTGACTGACCTTGAACTTCAAATTGATATGCTTGAGCACCGGTCATGGCTAATAATAAAGCAGTGGCTAAACCGAGTTTTTTCATGATATTTACCATTTTGTTACAAAAGATGTACAACAGAAACGTATTGTATTGTAACAATTTATTAAGTCAATCTGATTTGAAATCGCTATTTTTTTGTGCAAAATCATTGTATTGATTTTGTTTAATAGTCTTCTAATTAGAAAATTTAGTTATTTTAGAAAAAAGCTTAAATAACAATGTTGTATACAAAATAAATTGTTAGATCTAATCAGGAAAATGAATTAATAAAGGATTTTTTGATTGTTTAATTAGTTTGAATAATGGATTTTAATTCAAAAAACCAATTTACTTATCATGAAAATAATCATGTTTACTACACTGAATTTAAGAAAAGCATAAAAACTGTAATATAAAACAAATTTATGAAAGAATTGGTCGGTTTAGCGACAAAATCAGGGTTATAATGTGATGTATTTCACTGTTTTGTCTATAAATTGTGATATGTCATAAATCCTAGTAAATTAATGTGCTTTACATTGTTACCAAATTGACTGATAATAAAAAAATCAGGTTAGAGTTCATGTTTTTACATGATAATTTGACTGATTCTCCACATATTTTTGTTTTTATCGGCCCAGCTTTCCCCAAGGTTGGGCTTTTTTTTTGCCTGAATTTTTTAGAAGCATCAGTCTACGAATTAGTTCATAAAAGAAGATTAGAAAAACTAGTATAGAAAGCCGTCAAAGATGATTCTTAAGTGCACCTTAATGGTGCATTATTTCAATTTAAAAATTGCTTCGTTCTATAAAGTTGCAAAAAAAAACCTCAATTTCTATATAAAATTGAGGTTTTTTCGCCAAAATTTGCGGGTAAATCAAAAAATCTGCTGAGGAATAATTTAACTCGCCCTAATGCAGTGCATTATGCACCTAATTGTTGCACGTGTAAATAGTTCAGAAAGCGAGTTTTTTAATTTTCTTATATTTTAAATTATGAAATTTTCATTCCTATTTATATTTTAGTGATAACAGATGAAAAATCCTGAAAATATAAAGAGTTAAAACCTTTAAGAACATAAGAAAAACCTTCTGAAAATCAAAGCAATTGGGAAGAAATATTGATGATGAGTAGGCGTTTATTTGTATAATCTATCTACTATTAAATGGGGAGTCCTTGATTCATGTGAAGGACTAAAAATCAAGATGAATACTTTGCGCTCTGAGAAAATCAGCAAACATCTGTACTGGTCGATGTCGATCATTATTTTATGTTTATTGTGTATTTGTATTCCCTTAATTATTGATAGTAGTCAACATTATTTAAAATCAAAACAAACCTATCAGCAGCTTGATGCCTTACAACAGGTCACCGATCTCTCCAATAAAATCTCCCGGGAACGGGCACCTGCCAACAAAGTAATGTCTAGCTCGGTTGAGGAATTTGCCAAACATCAGCAGGAGTTAAGCGATTACCGTCAGGAAGTCGATCAACAGATGCAAATTACGGCTCAGGCACTTGATCAGGTTGGTTTTAATCACCTAAGCCAGCAACTTTTATCTGAGTTAAAGCCTAGTCTGCAATATGGGCGTAAGCAGGTCGATCTCTATACTCAAATACCTCGCCCGGAACGTACTGCACAGGAAATGGATCAGGCCATTCTCGCCATGTTTAGTGCCTGGGATAGCAGTCGTAAAATTCTGAAAGGAGTAGTGATTGCCTCTGCTACGCCATCTGCCCGTTTGGATAATTACATGAGTGAAATCCTGTTTTTATCTGATCTCAGGGATCAATCGGGTCGGGTAGCGTCAAATGTCATGGCACATGTGACATTTGGAACCCAGATTCCAGAGCAAAACATTACCCGTTCCTTGCAGGTCCAGCATCAGGTACGCTACCTCTGGGATATTATTGATACGCTACAGCCTGTTCAGGACAAAACTGATGAATTTATTCGTTTACATCAGCGGGTCGGAACTGAATTTATCCAGCAAGGTTTACCGATTGTGGAGCGACTGATTGAAGATAGCCGCCAGCAGCGTCCTTATTATTTAACTGGAACCCAGCTGACTGAAGCCATTGTAGATAAATTTACAACAGTGATTGATTTGCAGAACTATTTACTGCAATACACCAAAGATGTGGCTATTAAGGAAATGCGCCATGGTCTGAATCATTTGATCTGGACAGTGGCCTTATCTGGAATTTCCCTGATTACGGCAATTTTGACCATGATTTTTGCGCGTAAACGCATCTTTATTCCTTTAATTCGCGCACGTAAAATTTTATTTGATTTGTCCACTGGGTCTGAACGGAAGCAAGCACAATCAAAACTAAAAACAGACCGGCCTACTGAATCCTTATTTACAGCAATTCAAAAACTGCAGCATACGCTGCAAGAGCGTGAAGCATTAGAATTTCGACTGAAAAATATTGCCCATTCCGATTCCCTGACTGGACTGGCTAACCGTTTTGCGCTCGATGAATATATCCGTTTTATGGAAGTGCATCCGACCCAATTTAAGCGAACCTGCCTGATGATTATCGACATTGATCACTTCAAACAGGTCAATGATCAGTATGGGCATATTATTGGTGATCAGGTCATTCAACTGGTTGCAGAGCGCTTAAAAGCCAATATTCGAGTTTCGGATCTACTGGTTCGCTATGGCGGAGACGAATTTCTGGTCCTGATTGAAAATATCGAGATGCAGCATGCTTTCATGCTAGCGAATAAAATCCGTACTGAAGTCGCTGAGCATTCTATTCTGACCTCAGCTGATGAAGATATTCATGTATCGGTGAGTATTGGGGTGGCGATTGGTGCAGAGTCATGGATTGCTTTACTGGAACAGGCTGATGACGCGCTATTTAAGGCTAAAGCGAAAGGACGTAATGTGGTGGCTGAGGTTTAAACCACTTAACTGAATTTTTTAAGCTAAACATTCTGAAGAGTCATAATTTTATAATTTATATTGTTAAAAAATAAAGTAAATTTCATTGAAGTTTTTAAAGAATATAAAAATTTAGGGGATCTTAAAAT
This sequence comes from Acinetobacter sp. YH12041, assembly GCF_013419975.1. Classification (NCBI taxonomy): domain Bacteria; kingdom Pseudomonadati; phylum Pseudomonadota; class Gammaproteobacteria; order Moraxellales; family Moraxellaceae; genus Acinetobacter; species Acinetobacter sp. YH12041. The sequence goes on from NZ_VOZC01000001.1 coordinate 134,198, forward strand.
GAGTAAAAATTGTATTTTCTGTCAAATGGTAAAAGGGGAATTGCCATGTCATTTAATCGATGAAAATGATGATTTTATGGCATTTCTTACTATATTTCCCAATACATTGGGCGCAAGCGTGGTGATTCCAAAACAGCATTATTCCAGCTATGCCTTTGAACTGAGTGACCAGGTGCTGACAAATCTGGTTTTATATACCAAGCAGGTAGCTCTAAAATTGGATCGTTATTTTGATGACGTTGGCCGAACAGCAATGGTGTTTGAGGGATTTGGCGTCGATCATGTGCATGCCAAGCTATTTCCAATGCATCAGACTAAAAATACCCATGAAAACTGGCAGCCAATTAATTCTTCGATCGATAAGTATTTTGATGCTTATGAGGGATATATTTCATCACATGATGCTCGAAGGGCGGATGATCAAACGCTGGCACAATTGGCTGAAAATATTCGCTTAATTGCATAATGAAAAATAAAAGCCCCTCTTTTAAAAAGAGGGGCACTCCCTCCTTTGAAAAAGGAGGGTTGGGGAGGATTAAATTACTTCAACAATGGCTTTAAGAATTTCCCTGTATGTGAAACTTTGACCTTTACGACATCTTCAGGAGTGCCTTCCGCGATAATCATACCGCCACCAGCACCACCTTCAGGGCCAAGGTCTACCACCCAGTCTGCAGTCTTGATCACATCCAGGTTATGTTCAATCACAACAATGGTATTCCCTTTATTGCGTAGCTCATGCAGGATGTCCAGCAGCTTGGCAATATCATGGAAATGCAGACCAGTGGTTGGCTCATCCAGGACATACAGGGTTTTACCGGTATCCCGTTTGGCCAGCTCACGTGCCAGTTTTACCCGTTGTGCTTCACCACCAGAAAGGGTCGTCGCTGACTGACCTAAACGGATATAGCTCAGACCAACCTGATGCAAGGTTTCCAGACGACGATGAATCACTGGAATCGCATCAAAGAAATGCATGGCATCTTCAACGGTCATCTGTAATACATCGGAAATATTCTTGCCTTTGTAGTTCACTTCTAGCGTTTCACGGTTATAACGCTTGCCATGACAGGCGTCACACGGCACATACATATCAGGCAGGAAGTGCATCGCCACCTTGATCATGCCATCACCTTCACAGGCCTCACAGCGTCCGCCTTTCACGTTAAACGAGAAACGGCCGGCGGTATAACCCCGCGCTTTGGCTTCCGGAGTCTGTGAAAATAGTTCACGAATTGGAGTAAACAAGCCGGTATAAGTTGCTGGGTTTGAACGTGGCGTACGTCCAATCGGGCTCTGGTCAATATCAACAACTTTATCCAGAAATTGCAGACCATCAATTGAGTCAAACTTCTCAGCAGTCAGCGTGGTTGCACCATTCAGCTGAGTCGCTGCCAGTGGCAACAGAGTCCGGTTAATCAACGTAGATTTACCAGAACCTGAAACACCGGTGACACAGGTCATGATCCCTAAAGGAATGGTCAGATCGACTTTCTTCAGGTTATGCCCGGCAGCACCCATCAATTTGATCTGTTCTTCCGGTTTTGGTGGCTGAACCCGTTTTTTCGGCACTTCAATTTTCAGTTTGCCAGACAGATATTTACCGGTCAGGGAATCTTTATTTTTAGCGAGTTCCTGATAGGTACCTTCTGCAATCACATGGCCACCATGCACACCGGCACCCGGACCAATATCAATAATATGGTCTGCAGCACGAATTGCATCTTCATCATGTTCGACCACTAAAACGGTATTACCGAGATCACGCAGACGAATCAGGGTTTGTAACAGGCGATCATTATCACGCTGATGCAGACCAATCGAAGGTTCATCCAGCACATACATCACACCCATGAGGCCAGCACCAATTTGTGAAGCCAGACGGATACGCTGTGCTTCACCACCAGACAAGGTTTCGGCAGAACGGGACAGACTCAAATAGTTCAGACCGACAGATACTAGGAAATGCAGGCGTTCACGGATTTCCTTGAAAATCTTGTCCGCAATTTCACCACGCGCACCTTCCAGATTAATGCCCTGATAATAGCTCTCGGCATCGCCAATCGACATGCGAGTAACGTCGGCAATGGTCTTGTCCAGAATTTTCACATTACGCGAGATTTCATTCAGACGTGAACCATCACAAGCATCACAGGCAGCATTAGAGAGATACTGCGCCAGATCATCACGCACATAATTGCTTTCAGTTTCGCGGTAACGGCGTTCCAGATGCGGCAAGATACCTTCAAATGGCATCACCCGGTTATGACGACGACCACGTTCATCAATATAGCTCAGGTCAATTTTTTCTTTGCCGGTACCGTAAAGGAATTTCTTCTTGGTGTTGGCATCCAGTTCATTCCAAGGCGTTTCTAGAGAAAAACCAAAATGCTCAGCTACTTTTTGCAGCATGCCATAATAATATGGACGCTGACGGTCCCAGCCACGAATCGCACCCTGGCTAATGCTGACCTCCTGATTGGGAATCAGTTTGTCTGCACTGAAATGGCTGCGGGTACCCAGACCATCACAGACCGGGCAGGCACCGAAGGGATTGTTAAATGAAAACAGGCGTGGCTCCAGTTCTGCCACAGCGCGGTCACATTCCGGACAGGAGTGTTTGGCAGAAAACACGCGATCATCATTTTCGCCTTTCATCCAAGACAGGATCGCGATATCACCACCGAGACGCAGTGCAGTTTCAAAACTTTCTGCAATCCGGTTACCAAGATCATCACGTACCTTAAAGCGGTCAACTACGACTTCAATAGTATGTTTTTTCTTTTTGTCCAACTCAGGTGGCGGATCAATTTCCATGATCTCGCCATCGACACGTGCACGCACAAAGCCTTGGCTTTGCAGTTGCTCAAATAACGCTGTGTACTCACCCTTACGTTCACGCACGACAGGCGCTAACAATAACAGCGCAGTGCCTTCTTCCAGTTCTTTAACCGCATCGACCATTTCAGTTACGGTCTGTGCCACCATGGGCAGATCGTGTTCCGGACAGTAAGGTGTACCTACGCGTGCATAGAGCAGACGTAAATAGTCATAGATTTCGGTAATGGTACCTACAGTCGAACGCGGGTTATGACTAGTCGATTTCTGTTCGATAGCAATGGCTGGGCTTAAACCCTCAATCGAATCAACTTCCGGCTTTTCCATTTGCGAAAGGAATTGACGCGCGTAGGCAGACAGAGATTCTACATAACGGCGTTGACCTTCCGCATATAACGTATCGAATGCCAGTGAGGACTTACCTGAACCAGACAGTCCCGTAATCACCACAAACTTGTCGCGTGGAATATCAAGGTTCACATTTTTCAGGTTATGGGTACGTGCACCTCGAATACGGATGTGACTTTGGCTCATGCAATGATCCTAGAAAATTCATCAAAAACCTTTATATGATACCGAATGAAAAATGTTCAAGTGCAAATAAAAGTATTTTAAACGTCAAGTTGTGTCGGATATTGGTCAAAAGATCAGTACTAAAGCAACTGGGGGAAAATGTAGATTAGATTTGCTCTTTTCCAAACATCTAATGGATGAAATTTCATGATGCATAACTCCATCGAAATTAGCTTCACTTTCCATCATTTAGGGTTTGGCTTAAAAATAAAAAAGCCCTGTATTAAACAGGACTCAGTCAATAGAAACTAAAATTAATCATCCAGACCTAGCCATTGGCGTTGTTCATAAGCACTATCCCAGAACAGCCATTCCAGACGTGCTGCATGGGTATAGGCCTGATGCATTTTTTCCAGGGTATCGGCATCGACCCGCGCTGCCACCCGATCCACAGTAGCAATTACATTGCGTACCGCTGTATGAAAATCCTCACCGGCATAGGTATCAATCCAGGCCTGATACGGATTATTCGGCGCTGCCTTATCGACAATATCCTTACCCACTTCTGCATAGATCCAGAAACATGGCAAAAGGGCAGCTAGAACCACCGGATAACTTTCTGCCCAAGCCGTTGCCTGTAAATAAGAAGTGTAATGATGGCAGGCCAGAGTCAAAGGTGTATTTTCAAATTGGGTTTTGCTGATGCCAAAATCCTGCATAAAGCCATCATGCAGGCTGCGTTCGACTACAATGGCAGTTTTAGCGGCCTCACTAAACTGGATCACGTCATCTGCTTCAAAAGCTTTGGCTGCACAGACTGCCAGTGCACGACCATAGGCCAGTAAATAATGCGCATCCTGAATTACATAATGACTAAAAGCTTCACGGCTTAATGTTCCCTGCGCCAGTTGCTGGTTAAAAGGCAGCGCCAATGTCTTTTGATAAAGTCCGAGATTACGTTGCCATACGTCTTGAGAGAAACCCATACTGAAATCCTTAGCAGTTGAAGTCAAAACATCCAGCACTATAGCAAAGATGAATCTGTTTAAAAGATCAGCAAATCTGAAAAGCAGAAAATACTTAAAAATGGTTCAGGAAGTGCTTTGGTTTATGCGGCAAAAGTTTCATAATTGGGACAACTTTTAGTCTTAGTATTTCTCTACGTTTAAAGAAATGCATTTAATGAAATTTATCTAAGGTCGATATATATGTTGAAACACTTTGGTTTCTCAATCGTATTTTCGATCGTGTGCCTTGGTTTGTCTGCTTATTGGGGATTTACCCATGGTCCGGAAGCGGGCCTGCAAACCATGTTCACAGCACTGACCATTACCGCTATTCTGGCGATTATGGAAGTGTCGTTGTCATTTGATAACGCGGTTGTCAATGCATCCGTCCTGCGCGGTTGGGATCATTTCTGGAAAATGATTTTCCTGACGGTCGGGATTCTGGTTGCAGTTTTCGGGATGCGCCTGATTTTCCCGGTGGTCATTGTGGCCGTAACTGCGGATATGGGCTTTATGGAAGTGGTGCAGCTCGCCTTAAATGCACCCAAAGAATATTCGGCCAAACTGATGGCACATCATGCCGAAATTTCTGCCTTTGGTGGTGCCTTCCTGATGCTGGTATTCCTAAACTTCTTCCTGGATGAAGAAAAAGACACCCACTGGTTCCGCATGCTGGAACGCCGTCTGGCGCATCTGGCAAACGTTCCGGCGATGTCGGTCTTTATTACCCTGATTGCTTTATTAATCATGGATTTCCAGGTTGAAGAAGCAAAACGTCTGGATGTTATTCTGGCCGGGATCTGGGGGATCGTGATTTATATCGGCGTACAGGTCCTAAGCCATATGCTAGGCGGGGAACCGGAAGTAGACGAAGAGGGTAATGCCGTTCGTCACGATGCTGAAGGTGTACCGACTGGCGTGGTGAAAGCCGGTTTTGGTGGCTTTCTGTACTTAGAAGTGCTGGACGCCTCTTTCAGTTTTGACGGTGTGATCGGTGCCTTTGCGATTACGTCTGACGTGGTAATCATCATGTTAGGCCTGGCCATCGGTGCGATGTTCGTACGTTCCATGACTATTTATCTGGTCGATAAAGGCACGCTGGATGCTTATATCTATCTGGAACATGGCGCACACTATGCGATTGGTGCTCTGGCATTTATCATGCTGGCAAGCAGTACCGGTGTACATATCCCTGAAGTGGTAACTGGTCTAATCGGTGTGGCTTTCATTATCTGGGCAGTCATTGCTTCAATCCAATATACCAAGCGTCAGTTATTAAAAGCAGGCAAATAGTCCTGTGATCGCTGAACAGAAGCGTAGCTCCGGCTACGCTTTTTTATTTTTCAGATAGCCCTCATCTTTATTTCAAATAAAATTCATGCATTCCTTTGAGCAGAATGGCCTATAATCTGCGCATCAAGATTAACTAACTCGATCGCCAGACTTTATGATGAATGCCTTAGAACGTCGCTCGACCTTTGCCCTGAGCAGTATTTTCGCACTGCGCATGCTAGGGTTGTTTATGATCATCCCTGTATTCTCTGTAGCAGGGCAGTCATATGAATATGCTACGCCGGCACTGATTGGTCTGGCGGTGGGTATTTATGGCCTGACACAGGCCATTTTACAGATTCCGTTTAGCCTGATTGCGGACCGTTATAGCCGTAAGCCACTGGTGGTTTTAGGCTTGTTACTATTCGCTCTAGGTGGTGCGATTGCTGCAATGTCTGACACCATTTATGGCGTGATCATTGGTCGTGCGATTGCCGGTGGTGGGGCAGTTTCAGCAGTGGTAATGGCCTTATTGGCTGATGTGACCCGTGAAGAAAACCGCATGAAAGCCATGGCGGTGATGGGCATGAGTATCGGCCTGTCCTTTGTGGTGGCCTTTACCATGGGGCCGTGGGTGACAGGACTGGTCGGCATTTCTGGTCTGTTCTGGGTGACTACCGTAATGGGCTTGGCTGCGATTGCGATGCTGTTGATGGTTCCTAAAGTCACTCGTCATCATAAAAATTTTCAGCAAGGTTATGTAGAGCAGCTAAAACAGGTCCTGAAAATGGGAGACCTGAACCGTCTGCATATTTCAGTATTCACCCTGCATTTGCTACTTACAGCGATGTTTATTTATGTGCCATCGCAACTGATTGAAGTTGCTGAACTGCCATTATCGAGCCATGGCTGGGTCTATCTGCCGCTGCTGGTCGTGAGCTTGTTTTTTGCCTTCCCAAGCATTGTACTGGCAGAAAAATACCGCAAGATGCGCAGCATTTTCCTGACAGCGATTGGCAGTATTATCCTGGGTCTGCTGATCATGATTTTTGGTTTTGAGTCTAAATATGTGCTGATCGGTGGATTGGGATTATTCTTTATTGCTTTTAATGTCATGGAAGCCTTACTGCCCTCCTGGCTATCCAAAGCAGCCCCGATTCAATCTAAAGCTACTGCGATGGGCGTGAATGCCAGCAGTCAGTTCCTGGGCGCGTTTTTTGGCGGGATTATCGGTGGACAATTGTTGTTACTCAACAACACTTCGCTCGGTTGGAGTATTTTATCGGCTATTGCTATAATTTGGCTGCTCATGAGTTTTGGGTTGGCTCAACCACGCTATCTTTCATCGCTCGTGCTTCGTCTGCCAGAGAGTAAACAAACAGATGAATGGACTTCTCAACTTTTGGCGATTCGTGGTATTGAAGAGGTTGTGGTCATGTCTGAACAGCAAGTCGCCTTTGTCAAGGTCGATAAACAGCAGGTTGATGATGTTTCGCGACAACAATTAACGCACTTGTTAGGTAAAGAGGTAGCCATTTAAACATAACTCTTATAAAGTAAAATATAGAAATAAATAGGAAGTGTACGTCTGATGCGTGGTGTTAATAAGGTCATTTTAGTTGGTACTTTAGGTCGAGATCCTGAGACCAAAACTTTCCCAAATGGTGGTTCTCTCACTCAATTCTCTATCGCAACCAGCGATTCATGGACTGATAAAAATACGGGCGAACGTAAAGAGCAAACCGAATGGCACCGTATTGTGCTGCATAACCGTTTAGGTGAAATTGCACAGCAATATCTGCGCAAAGGTTCTAAAGTTTATATCGAAGGTTCATTACGTACCCGTCAATGGACAGATCAAAGCGGTCAAGAACGCTACACAACGGAAATCCGTGGTGAGCAAATGCAAATGCTGGATTCTGGTCGTCCACAAGGCGAGCAGGGCGATAACGGGTTTAACCAGCCACGTTTTAATAACAATAACCAGGCTGGCGGTTATGGCAATAATTCACAAGGCGGTTATGGCTCAGCGCCTCAGCAAGGCGGTTTTAACAATAATCAGGGCAGTGGTTATGGCAACAATAACCAAAATAACCAGGGTGGTTATGCGCCGAAGTCTGCACCTGCTCCAGTAGCAGCACCTGCAGCCGATCTGGATGATGATCTTCCTTTTTAACCCGATATCAGAAAGGCAAATCATCATGAAAACCCGCCATTTGGCGGGTTTTTCATATCTAGGTTCTTCTATTTTTTCACGGACACCCACATGGTGATCACTGCCCGAAATATGACTTCTTCTGCAGTATCTTTAATTTCTACATTGACCAGATAATCGCTGCCTTCGTTCCATATAAAGTTAGGCTCGGCGGGTGTCGCAATCGCGATCAGATCAGTAGTGGCTTTTTTGACATATTCGACCTGCATACCCTTGGGAATCCAGCGATGAGTTTTCGGAACGGTTGCATCGGTCATGGTGCCGCCTGCCAGTTCAGCCATGTTACACATGGCAATCGCGTGTACAGTGCCTAAATGATTCAGCACGGCACGATGTTTCTTAATGCTCACTGCGCAATATCCAGGCTTTAAATCTTCAAACAGTGGAGAAATACTGCCGAAATAGGGTGCTTTTAGACAAAGTAATTTAGAAAAAAGATATTTACCGGCTGGCTTATTTTCTAGGCTTTTCCAGATTTTTAGGGCTTGGCTCATTTATAACTTCCTGTATATTATTTTTTAATCAGAATAATATTCTCATACAGAATATTATTCTGTATTGGCGCATCTGACAAAAACCAGACATCAGGCTGCCAGCCTGCTTTTAAAAATAGAGAGGATTTAAATATTAAAGATGCAAAACATGGAATTGCTGGAAAGGATTTTTAAGGGAAGACGGGCTTTACTCAAACGTCAGATTCTGGAATGCTCATTGACAGAATTTCTGCGTACAGGCATTGCTGCGACTACGATTGAAATGATTCGTGATCAGGCCGATACCAGTATCGGGGCGATCTATCATCATTTTAAAAACAAGGAGGGGATCATTGCAGCACTGTATATTGCAGCGCTCACAGATCAGTCAAAGCAGCGTTTGCAGGCTCTGTCACAAGTTCAGGGTATTGAACAAGGCATACAGGCGGTGATTCAGAGTTATATCGATTGGGTCGTAGCGTATCCTGATTTTGCCCGCTTTCTTTATGCCGCGCATCATACAGTTCAAAGCAGTGATTTCAAAAAGGAGTTACAGCAGTCGAATCAGCAGCGCAATCAGGAATTAAAGCAATGGCTGGCTCAGCAGGCAGATATCGGGCAATTACAAGCTGTTCCCTTAGAACTGCTTATGTCACTGATCATTGGACCCACTGAAAGTTATTGCCGGAGCTGGTTATCTGGTCGAGTTCAAACCTGCCCTAAATACTATGCGGCAGCCTTAGCAAAATCGGCCTGGCAATCTATACAGCATTTTCAAGAAAGTGAAGCCGCCAAAATCGATTAAACAAATCAGAAAGATAAAAATAAAAGGAATTATAAATCTAAAAAACCGATAGTTTTTATGAAAAGTTACGGTTTTACCTGTTGGTGGTTTTTGCGTATTCTTAACTACATCAAATGAACACACACTTTCACGAATAGATAGGAATAAACTTATGAGTTTAATCAATACTGAAGTTAAGCCATTCAATGCAACTGCTTACCACAATGGCCAATTTATTGAAGTGTCTGAGCAGGACATGAAAGGCAAATGGTCTGTAGTATTCTTCTATCCTGCTGACTTCACATTTGTTTGTCCAACAGAATTAGGCGATCTTGCTGATCAGTATGCTGAATTCCAGAAACTGGGTGTAGAAATCTACTCAGTATCTACAGACACGCATTTTACGCATAAAGCTTGGCATGACACCTCTGACGTAATTGGTAAAATCCAGTATCCAATGATTGGTGATCCAACCTGGACATTGGCGAAAAACTTTGAAGTGCTGATTGAAGCTGATGGTTTGGCGGATCGTGGTACTTTCGTGATCGATCCAGACGGTAAAATCCAGATCGTTGAAATCAACGCGGGTGGTATCGGTCGTGATGCGCAAGAACTGCTTCGTAAAGTAAAAGCGGCTCAATATGTACACGCTCACCCAGGTGAAGTATGTCCGGCAAAATGGAAAGAAGGTGAAGCGACTCTTGCTCCTTCAATCGACCTGGTCGGTAAAATCTAATTCGATAACACGTTATCGAAGTTGAAAAAACTCAGCCCTCAGCGCTGGGTTTTTTATTGTCTACCGGAATTGAAATAACAAACTTAAATGGTATAACCTCTATGACCTTCTGCCGCAGCACGCAAGCCTTCAACCAAATGTTCAATCAGTTTTTCCATGACCAGACGCTGGCCTTTGCGTGAGACATAGACCAGTTGGACAGTACCCATATTGGAACACCATTCTGGCAGGATGTGAATCAGGCGACCTACTTTCAGATCTTCTTCCACGGTTAAATAAGGCAGATCGGCAATGCCCAAGCCATCCAGTGCAGAATAATACACACCAGCCAGATCATTACTTTTGATTCGCGGTTCCAGTGGAATATCCATTTGTTCCTTGTTATTCGTGTGATATAGATGCCACTGATAATGCTGTTTTTGAGTGCCGAGAACGATAGTAGGAAAATTATTGATTTCAGTTGGATATTGTAGCTGTTGACTCTTGAGCAGTTCCGGGCTGGCGACCAGACAATGCGTAGTTTTAATCACATCCCGAACCACGATGCTGGAATCTTCATTGGCCTCAAAGTTGGTGCGGATGGCAAGGTCAATATCATCATGCAGTACATCGACGCGGCGGCTGGTGATTTCCATTTCGACCTGTACTTGCGGATAGGCTTTTAAGAATTCATTCAGTAACTGGCGAATCTGGAAACGCATCATCACTGAAGGGCAGCTGAGCTTGACCAAACCTTGCGGTTCGCTTTTCTGCTTGAGTAGGACACTATGGGCACATTCCACCTGCTGAATCAGCTTTTCACATTCCTGATAAAATTCTTGACCAAGTGGTGTCACTTTAAAATGCCGGGTTGAACGCTGAATCAGGGTAACGTTAAAACGTGCTTCCAGTTCCAGAATACGACGACTGAGTTTGGACTTGGTGATGCCAGAGGCGTCACTGGCTGCACTAAAACCACCATGCTTTACCACTAGGTAGAAATAATAATAGTCATCAAAAGAATGCACGTTTCACCTCAATCGCCCTGTGTTTATGCCATATCCATCATAGGGGAAATCTGACTTGGGCTATATATTTTCTAGCAAAATCTCATTTGATTTTTATACTAAAAAGCGACCCATGGGCCGCTTTTTTAAGTTGTAGCAGATTATTTCTGTGTTGTGTTCTGGTTATAGCTATTGATCAGGTTACGGTAATCTGGGATATGGTTGCTGAATAAAGTACCCAGACCTTCAATATCATTACGCCAGTCACGGTGCAGTTCACAAGCCATGCCAAACCAGGTCATCAACTGCGCACCCGCCTGAGACATACGATTCCATGCCGAGTCACGGGTCAGATGATTAAAGGTACCTGAAGCGTCAGTCACCACGAATACGTCAAATTCTTCTTCCAGTGCAGACAGAGCAGGAAAAGCCACACAGACTTCAGTCACGACACCAGCAATAATCAGCTGTTTCTTACCTGTAGCTTTTACTGCTTTGACAAAGTCTTCATTATCCCAGGCATTGATCTGGCCAGGACGGGCAATGTACGGTGCATCCGGGAACATGTCTTTCAATTCAGGTACTAGGGGACCATTTGGACCCTGTTCAAAACTGGTCGTCAGAATCGTTGGCAGATTGAAATATTTTGCCGCTGCAGCCAGTGCCAGCACATTGTTCTTGAATTTGTCCGGGTCAATATCACGTACCAGCGATAGCAGGCCAGTTTGATGATCGACCAGCAATACAGCTGCATTGTCCTTGTCTAAACGCACATAGGGTTTTGCCATTTTTATTTTCCTCTAATGAAATCAGGTGAGCAGATCAGCCACTGATGGCGACATGCGGTGATTGCATGTTAGAGATAAAAATAGGACAAATTAAGTCTAAGTTCCGGGACAGTTAATCTCAAAAATAGAATAATGGGAAAATTAAAATAAAATTCAGTATTTATTGGTGACAATTTTCATGATTTAAACCTACTATTGTCTTATATTTGGGATACTGCATTTCAGTAGCCTAGTATCGAGTACTGCCTGTAAAGCATACAATGGCTGCATGTTCATCCTATTGTATATAGGAGTAAAAGATGAAAAAAGTCATTGGTGTCTACCGTAATCAAAACATGCACTGGGTCGGTGACGGCTTCCCGGTGAAAAACCTGTTTTCTTATGATCGTCTGGGGCAGGCCATTAGCCCATTTCTACTGCTGGACTATGCAGCGCCGTATCATTTTGCATCGACTACTGAGCAGCATGGTGTAGGTTCGCATCCGCATCGTGGTTTTGAAACTGTAACCTTGGCTTATCAGGGTGCAGTGACCCACCAGGACTCCAGTGGCGGTGGCGGTACGATTCAGACTGGTGATGTGCAGTGGATGACCGCAGGTGCCGGGGTGGTGCATGAAGAATTTCATTCCCCAGATTTTGCTCAAAAGGGCGGTCTGTTTGAAATGGTTCAACTCTGGGTCAACTTGCCAGCCAAAGACAAAATGACTGCACCACGTTATCAGGCCATTACTGCAGCCGAGATTCCACGGATTGAAATGAATGAAGGTGCAGGACATATTCGGGTGATTGCCGGAGAATTCGGAGGTCATTATGGCCCTGCGCATACCTTTAGTCCGGTAAATGTCTGGGACGGCGAGCTAAAAGCAGAGTATGAAACTACGTTACATGTACCTCTCGGACATAATGCTTTGCTGGTTGTACTGGCGGGTGAGCTGGTGGTAAATGGCAGTCAAAAAGTCCTGGATAGCTCTATTGTCATGTTTGCGCGCGATGATGATCCTGAAATTCAGCTACAGGCCTATCAGGACACTAAATTTCTGCTCTTGACCGGTGAGCCGCTGAATGAACCTATTCAAGGCTATGGCCCATTTGTGATGAATACCAAGGAAGAAATTATTCAGGCATTTCAAGATTTTAATCAGGGTAAATTTGGTGAAATCGCGGTACAGGCCGAATAATACAGTCAGTCTTAAAACAAAGAAGCCTCTGCACAAGCAGAGGCTTTTTTTCTAATGCGCTGGAATTTCTTGTCGTTTTTACGAGTTTCTGGGATAAATTCATTTTGTTTATCTCTATGAATTTATCTCTTTCTTATGCTGCATATTATAGGGTATTTCGCAGTCTTTGTAAACCGATGATTAAAAAATCGGTTAATTAAGCCATTTGTTTTTTAAAGATTTATTTTTAAATATTTAAATATGACGAGAGTTTAAGTCACTCTATATAAAGACGTTTTTTGCTATTCAAAAAATGTAATTTATTTGTAAAGTTGCGTTAACCTAGACTTACGAAAAAAAAGTATTCTGGAAGATTTTAATAACCTATTTGCTGAAAGCATGGTTCATAATTTCTTTTAGTTTTTCAATGACGGATGATCAGATTGGATATCGCAGTAATTGGTAGTGGCATGGCTGGACTGGCTACTGCCAGAATTCTTCAGGACGCAGGACATCGCATTACTATTTTTGAAGCGCTTCAAGGTCGCGGCATGGACAGTCATAGTCTCGAATTTGAAGGAGGCCTCATTGACGCACCTTTACGTGTGATGAATCCTTATCTGTGGAAAAATACCTTAAGTCTGGCGACTCATCTGGGCATTAAAACTTACCCGGTACGTACCTATATGGCCTGTAGCTGGCTGTTTGAAGACCGGGTAGAAACCTGGCTAACCACATCACGTAGCCGGATCGGTAATATTCCGATTATCAATAACCGCAAAGGCATCCAGCAATATGGCTGGCGTCTGGTTAAAGGTTTGCTGCAACTCAAAACAGCCTTGGCAAAATTCTTTAAATCCAAAAATCAGGACATCAGCCTGGCAGAATTTATCAATCGCAATGAGATTGAAGAAGTGTTCTGGCATGGTGCGGTGATGCCGGTGCTGTATACCATCTGTACCTGTAACCCGAAAACTATTGGTGAATGGCCAGCCAAACCGCTATTGATTTTCCTGCGTCAGCTAACGGATGGTGATGCCTTGTTACGTATGCAGGGCGGTACTCCGGCTTTGGTAGACAAACTGATTGAAGGCATTCACATTGAAAGTGGTGCACCAATTGTCTCAGTGAAAGAGCAGGGCGACAAAGTACTGGTAGAAAATGCAGCGGGTCTGTCGAAAACCTTCGATCGCGTCGTGGTGGCGACACCAACCAATCATATTGATGAATTCCTGGATCATGAACAGTTTGGTCGTGATATCGAGCTGTTAAAGAAATTCAAATTTGAACAGGGTGAATTGGTCATTCACCGCGATAGCAGCGTGATGCCACCAAAGCGTAAGGATTGGGCTGTACTCAGCTATATGATGGATCGCAAGTTTACCCGTCAGCAATTTACGGTTTGGCTGAATGCGGTTGAACCGAGTCTGGTGGGTAAATCACCGGTATTCCAGACCTGGCGCCCTGTGACTGAGATTGATCCGAAAAAAGTGATTTCATCAGTGACCTTGACCCGTGCGGTGGTGGATGCTAATACCATCGCCCTCAATAAAGAATTACAGCATCGTCATCTGGAAATGAACCGTAAAGTGTTCTACTGCGGCTCATGGTCATCGGACGGTTTACCAATCTTGGAATCTGCAGTGACTTCTGCCATGAAAATTGCTGCAATTATGGGGGCACCGTTGCCATTTGAAGGACTTAAACCTAAGATCGAGGTAGCACCCCAACTCGGTTATTGATTGATGCAATGGTTTCAGGCACTTCGTCAGCGTCTTCCTCAACATAAATATGCAATTGATGCTTCGTTGCTGGGAGACCAGTCGCAGTTGCCCTGGAGCAATCTGGGTTATTGGCGGGAAGGGCAGCAGGATTATGTAGCTGCCTGTCGAACTTTGGCCGACCATTTGGCAGAAATGGTCGGTTTAAATTCAAAGGATAAATTGCTGGATCTGGGCTGTGGCCAGGGTGCCAGCCTGTTGCACTGGCAGCAACACTATCAGGTGCAATATCTGGCCGGTGTAGAACTTCAGCCTGCTTGTGTGGCGAATATTCAGCAACATTTACCTGATCTCAATGCCATCTATCCGGCTTCTTTCCTGCGTTTAAAAGACATGCATTTTTCCCAGCGCTTTGATGTGGTGCTGTGTCTGGATGCTGCCTATCATAGTTCCGTTCCCGAACTTCTAGATCAGGTACGCAGTGTTTTGAACACCAATGCACGGATTGGCTTTCATCATCTGATCTTGTCTGAAAAATGGAACAGCTTGAATGCGCTGCAAAAGCGTAAATATCAGTTTCTGCTGACATCCGCCGATGTCAATTTAAAAAACCTGATGTTGAAAAATGAGCTTTATCATTGTCTGGAAAATTTTGAATTTAAGAATATTCAGATTGAAGATCTGTCCGAAGCGGTATTTTCAGGTTTTGCTGATTATGTAAATCAGAATTTAAATTCAAAGAAATTGAAACAAAAAGGCAAAAGACTGGATCAGTTTAAAATCCAGATGACGGCAAAGCTTTGTCAGAAGTTATATCAGGATGGGATTATAAGATATGTGCAGGTGACGGCACAGGCGATCTGAGTATTCAAGGCAAAAAACAGCTATATAAAAATGCCAAACCCAGAAACATCAAAGCCTCACTAAAAAGCGAGGCTAAGAAAATGGTGCCGGCACACGGATTCGAACTGTGGACCTACTGATTACAAGTCAGTTGCTCTACCAACTGAGCTATGCCGGCGTTGTGGAGTGCATTTTACAGATTTTTCCTAAGGGCGCAAGCCAAAAAATAACCGTTCAATCTTATAACCAATTTTTTATTGCTGATCATTGAATCATCTTCACTCAGGCATCTACATTTAAATCATAAAATTGCCCACATCAGTGATATGGGCAAGGCTAAAGGTCTGATATTTAAAATCTATTACGAATGAGTTAAAAGGGAATTATCTGCTTTTGAGTATCCGATCCAGGTCTTGTGCGCATTCCTCTAAAGTAAAGGCCATATCAAACTGCATTTGAGGTTTGAGTTCTTGAGCGAGACTTCTCCACTGTTCAATTAGTTTTAGGGCTTTTTGAATCTTATGTTTGTTGACGTCTTTGGCAATGGTCGGGGTATAACCACCGCGTTTGGCATTTTTTATCTGTTTCATGTAGTTTGCGCTGTTATTCATGTCCACTCTCCGAATAGCAGTGTTTCCACTTTTTTCTAACCCAAATAAGGAAGACTCAAGCAATAACGTTTTCTATCTTTTGGTTTTTATTCTCCTTTTATCCTGTTTTGATTCCACCATAACATAGCGATGATGACAATTAAATTAAGCTATTTTTATGCCAGTTTTTGTCTCCATCATATAAATAAACTAAAAGAAGAACATAAAGTTAAGAAATTAATAAAAATGGATATATCATGGTTTTATCCAGAGAATTTATTTCAATATATCTCAACCTATATCCTTACATCTTTAAATCTATCAAAAGAAAAGGCAAGCAATACTCATCTCAAAAATAACCAGTAAAACGAATTATCCTTTTTCAATTCATCTGTCCAAGATGCTCACTTTTAGGCTTTTAGACTATAAAAAAAGCCCAATATAAAATTGGGCTAGGGTTTAAGGCTCGACTTCTAGCGGATCACCATCTTCAGGACGAAGATGACGTGTGCCATCATCCGCAGGATCTACACTTGATCCATCCTTGGTGATCGGATTGTACATTTCATCCTCTTTTTTATCGTCAGTGAACTCCTCATCTTCGAAATCCAGAGGCTCATTATCATCATCAAAATTTAGGGGCTTTTCATCATCTTTCATAGCGATCCATCATTTTTTACCAAGATAAGATCATGCTCGAATATTCCTCAGTGTCATTCAACAGCCATCCGGCATCATTTATGTAACTTGTATTGTTATTCTTTTATTTTTAACGCATCACCTCATAATTTAGGCAACAAAAAAGGCTTAAACCCTTAAGATTTAAGCCTTTTGAGACATCATGTGGCGACATGATAATGATATTTGGCGGTGAGAGAGGAAGTCGTAAATATTATTTAAGTTATTGAATGTTATTAATATAAAAATTAATAATTTTAAATATACCGACAAATATACCGACAAGTGAAAAAAGGAAAAATATCAGATCACGTATCGTAAATTTGATTCCTTAACAATCGATACGTGAAATTTGATATATCAAATAAGGTTTATAGAAGAAAAAGATATAAGTAGCTTGCTGCTTCTCTTGATATGAATTTTAGATATCGAAGAGAGCAGCATCACTAAAGACTAATGTATTTGAATAAGATGGCATTAGGAGAAATTTTATGATTGATTACAATCAATTTAAGACTCAATATGGTACTTGATCAAGCAACGATCAAGCAAATAAATGGTTATTAAGCATTATAAATCATGAAGTTGTGATTAACATCTTAATAAAAGCCAACTCTTAATCAAGCAACGGTCAAGCAATTTTAATTAGGCCCAATGAGGTATATATCTCATTGCTCTCGTACCCGCCTCTGAATCATACGGTTTTATTAGATTAGCAGTTAAAGTATCCCTAATCACCCTACTAACCATGGCGCTATTTTTTAAATCAATTCCCAGCCTATCTCGTAATGACGTATTATTCATATGCTCTCGGTTTACATACCTCAAACAGCAGTGCTGATAACAGGCTCTTATCCGATCTTCTTTATCCATTTCTGTGAATGATCGATAACCAAAGAGTACTACCCGCGTATGTTGGTCACTTAATTCAAAACTTGGTGCAGGCAATTGGTATAGCTCTGATTCAGTTATTACTTTATCGATGCCAGTACCACGCTCCTCACATATATTAATTCTCCGCATAAATGAAGCTAACGCTTCATTTCTACTTTGAGGTGGAGCATCTAAGAATCTTTCTGTTGCAACTAAAGGTACACCAGGATTAGTAATTTCCATCCTAGAATCAAAAATTTCTATCATTGGACCTGTTCCAGTTATAGAAAAATCTTGATGTATTAAAGCATTCGCTACTAATTCTCGAATTGATAAGTCAGGAAACATTGGAACTTGTTTTCTAAATGCTTTGCCTATTTCTTCATTTTCAGGCAATAGAGTTTTTATGTATTCAATTAGATTTTCGAAGCCAACGGCATATCCTTTACTTCCCTCTAATTCTCTAATAGTAATAACCCTACTATTACCTTTATAAAGAATTAAACGAACTGCTTTTCTTCCCAGATGCTGAAAATTTTTTAATTTTTTAGCAAAAAGTATTGCTCCAAGATTAGTAATATTCCACAAACCATTTGCCGATTTGACAATAAGCTTATCTGCTTCCAAAGCTTTTAGAATTGCATCTCTTCCCTCGGGAAAGGGTTGATTAGTTAATTCAAAATATTGGGGATAGTCTAAATTTTGGAGCACATCCTCATCACGACAGTTCTCAGCTGCTGCTTGTTTTTCAAATGGAGTTTTATCAAAAACTCTCCACAATGCTCGTTCACGTTCAGGAAAATCTCGTAATTTTTTCTTATATGAACCTATTCTAATAAATTCAGTTCCATCGAATTGAACTGGAGTATTAGTCGCTGCTTGAATTTCAAGGATAACAACCGGAAGATTCTCGCTTGATAAGAATTCATGGAATTGGAAAAAAATTTTTGGATTACACTTTTGTAAAAGCCAGCTTTCCAATTCTTGTTGTTTATGCAGCATTTCACTTGGTTTAAAAGTTGTGCCAATGATCTGATGATCATCATCTTTTACCCCCCAAACTACATATCCTGTTTGTTTACCAATCAGAGCAGCTGAATTTGATAAAGCAGATATATATTCTCCTATCATTTCAGGATCTTTATTACTATTTTTAAATTCAACCCAGTCAGTTTCAGCAGGAAGTCTGCATAACTCACGTAAGAGACTTTGCAATTGAGTTAATGACTGCTCTGTGGGCATTTAGTTGTTCCTATTAAATGAAAAAATAAACTTGAGTTTAGTCTACATAATTCGAATTTCAAAATTAACACTGACTTGCAAGATTAATAATTTAAGGAAGCTCTTCCTGGACAGAATAGAGATAGTTTTGATGTAGATCTCTGATCCTTTGGCTATTGCTGGTGTACCTGTATTTTAGTTATACACAGGAACTCTTATTTATAGAAAAACCATCAATGCTTAAGAAATAGGCTAATCTCTGAGAATGGTATTTTTTATGCTTTTTCAATCAAAGATAAACTTTTATGCTTTCCGCATAAAAAGACACTTTTGAATGAATAATGATCTACTACACTACAACGAAAACAGACTGCCTTTTAAGCCTCATGCAGTGCATTTCTAACGGCAGTGCAAAGTTTTGGTTCTCTGATTCTGTGAGCTTTTCAAAGTTCCATACGGTCATTCCGAAGTTGATCCTGGAGTATGGTCTCAATCTGGATGAATCTTTACGCAAGCGAAAATCAGATTATGGGGAACCAGTGTGGAGTTTGGTCATCAATTATGATCCGGCAAGGAATGATGTATTCCAATTTTGGTTGTTTACCACAGGCTATAGAGAAGCACGAAGAAGTAAGCTGACGCTAAAAGAAATACTCGCTAAAAATTCCAGCATGGTGCAAAAGCAAAAGCTCAACAGTATTTTGACTGTCAAAAAAGAGAAGCTGCTTCGCTATGGAGATTATGTGCTGGGGCAGTATATAGAGTTCGGCGATCTTAAGCCTCAATTTGCTAAGACTTATTATCACCCGGAACAATTTGGAGTGATATTTAATACCAAGACAATCCGAACAAAGACAATTGATAGTAATAAGAATTCAACTTACCGGATATTTAAACCGTTCGATAATTTTGAATTAAATCGGCTGGCCGGCATTAATAAAAATTTTGGTTTCGCTTTTCTCGAAAATAAACATACTCGCTGGAATAAAACCTCCGTAAGTCAGTTTTTATTAAATCAGTTTGGGATTAAGTTTGATGTAAATGCCAGTTATAACGACCGATTAAAAGAACTGACCAGGGTATTACGTGGAGTTCGCAAAAAGCACTTGGAATTTTTCCAGCGTTATTCTCAGAAGAAAGTCCGCTACACCTGGTATCTATCAAAAGATTTTATGGAGTCGGCTGAAAGGGAGTTAGATAAGAAGATTGATTTAATCTCTACAGGTAAGGCAGATCGATTAAAAGAAGCTACATATCGATTAAGTGCACATGGTAATTTCCATGGTACCCGGCACCAAATTGGAAAGTTACAGGCCAAGACCAGATCAAAATTAAATAGTAGGGATCCAAACCATAAGAAGCTAAATCAAATGTATTTCCCTCAAAATCTTCACTATGTACGGTTTACTGCTAAAAAGGCTCAGAATATGAAAGAGTTTGAATTGGCATGCCAGAATGCAGACAAGATTTATATAAATAAAAAGAGTCGATCGAGAACTAAAGCTACTCACTAATCTATTTCAATCTCTAATAATCTTTGGAAATTGAAATCTACCCAATATTGGGATCATTCCGAAAACGGTAATATTCCCAATATTGGGATTTTGAACGATCCCGTTTTTGGGATTTTGAATGTACCCGTTTTTGGGATGCAGAACCTATCAATGAATCTACCAAAGAATCTGTCAGTTTCTCTGAGAAGAAAAGTTCAACCTTTCAAGTGTTCATTAGAGTATTTCGAAACTGCTATTTTGACGATTCCTCTCTTTTTTAATGAGGAATATCTAAAGATGGGTAAATCCATAGGGGAATTTCACACCTATTTCATCACTGAGCAACTTTAGTAAGAAAAACAAACAAAGGTACAGGAAAAGATTTAAGGGGCTAATACGGCGAATAAGAGCGTTTTAGGGGTGCTTCTAGAAAGTATCATTTGACCTGCTTGGATACGCCGTAGTGGTAAAAGGAGATTGAAGGATGGCACTGATTACCAGATGAGGTAAAAGGCTAAAAATATAGTGTTGAGCGGTCACCCTCGCGCGCGCGCGCGTTTTGTCTAAATATACCCATTTTTTGATGACTTAGATCACCTCTTAATAACTTGAAAATTATTGGAGGGGCTATGGGAATTTATATTGAGCTTAATAATTTTGAAGTGCCCAAAAATCTTCTGTTTCTCAAAGCAGAAGTTAAGTACGGCGCACCTAATTATAAAAAGATGATTGATGAGCTAAAAAAATATCATGAAATGACTAACGAAAAGATTGCGTATCTATTACCAATCTCCGGTCCTAGTAGTGTGGCTGAATGGATGCGTAACGGTACTCCCAACTATGAAGCAGGAGAAGCATTTATTGAGCTTTGGAAAGCGCTCACTGATAAAACAAACCAAGATATCCCAAGGGTTAATAACTGGAGCATATAAGCATGCAACGACCAACAGTTCCGGCTTATAAGCCTTTAGACTGTGATGATATGGAAAGATCAATCCAGTTATGTAATGGGATTGAATACCTGATTGATGAGTTCCAAAGAGAAATTAATGGGAAAGAGCCAGGGCAATTGTTTAAGAGTAATTACAAAGAGCATTTGCTAAAGGTTGTTTCTCACCTGGAGGAGCTTCTTCATCGTCTTATCTATTTAACAGTTAAGAACAATAAGGCTTTCTATCACAACAACCTATTTTCGATCCTCGAGGAGCTAAACGTCAGCCCGAATGCATTAATCATAACGGCGCATTATCTTGACCCTGATAATGAGTTTAGACGGCTTGTAAATCGAAATGCTCTTGATTTTGAGCTGCTGAAAATTACTAAAAAAATTCAGTTTATTAAATCCGTTTTGCAGTCTTTATATGTTGGAAAGAGAGCTGGCATTCGGCTAATGAGTAAATACAAATTAATTTAATTTTGGGAGCTATTTAAGCTCCCTTTCTTTTGCCTGAACACACCCATTTTTTGAGGACACATAACCATTTAATTTTGAAGTATTGAGTAAATTACTTCGAGAAAGAAAATGGCATTAATTCCACGTTCACAAGGCCGAGCAGTATCACGGCCAACATTGCAGCAGCACACACCAATAACCGGACTCGGAAGTATTGGTAAAGCCATTGATGGTGTACTTGAGGCGCGTAAAGAGGAAAAGGACAAAACAGAAAAGGCTGATTTTGCATTACAGTCATCCAAGATTGGTGCTGATATCAGCGTTGTAGATAATGATTTACTGCTTAAAATGCAGAGTGGAGAACTGACCTACGATAATGCAGTAAAGCAAAGACAGGAAAGCCTGGAATCAATAAAGGACCAGTACAAGACAGTTGTTCCAAAACAATTCGAGCAAAGCTTTAATAATTACTTTGAACAGCATTCTTACCAGAGCGCATCCAAGTATTTGCCGATCGCGCAGAAATCAGAACAACAACAGGCAATTGTCCAGCTCAAGGACATGCGAGAAAACTACCTTAAGAATCCCAATGCTTCTGAAAAAGAGGTCTGGAATGGATTGGCTTTGTATGCACAGTCCAAAGGTTTACCGCTGGCTCATGTTCAGGATACTTTTAACGAATATAAAAATAATCGCTCCAGTAATGATGTGGCTGCATTCTATTTAGGAAATAAGTCGGACAATGAAAAGCTGACTGAACTCTCAACTCCAGAAGCTGTAATAGCAAAACATCCTAATTTGACTCAAGAACAGGCTGTCTACTGGAGTGGTCGAGCACTGACCCAGATTGACCAAAATAATCGAGCAGCTGCATTGCAGCAAAAACAATTAGACGATGATGCTAAAGATGCAGTTAGTGAACTCAAAGCAGATATTGAGACTGGCTTAATCCCTAGCGAGGCTGTTCTTAAATCACGTCTGGCACGAGTGAAGGGGACATCACACGAGGCTGAGTTTACTCAGTACACTGGCGCATTGGTGGAAGTTCAGCAGTTCATGCGCTTAGGACCAGATGAGCGTGAAGCCTATTTGAGCAAGAGACGTTCAGAGGCTCAGAATACGGCGCAGGACAATCCAAAAGACGTCAGTTGGAAATTGAATCTTCTGTCGAAGACTCATGAGAACATGCTCAATTATGAGAAAAATAACTCCACTTTGGCCTACTCGATTAAGACAGGTCAGGATCTAACGGTAGTACCTACCAATGCAATTTTAAGTGGTAACCCTGAAGCCATTGCAGCTTTGTCTAAGAATATTAAATCTATTCACGCAAATAACGTATTGAATGGCACGGTAGGATCCTTAAATCCATTCTCGACACAGCAACAATCTGAATTAAAGCAGTTCTGGGAAAAAGCCAAACCAGGTGACAAATTAAGTTTGCTTACCAGTCTTTATAAATCCAGCGCAGGCAATGCCAATGCCTCCAGAGACATGATTAATGGAATTGCCGGTGATAGTGGTGCATATCGTTTATCAGCTTCGCTCAATAACAGAGGTCTGCAAGATATTGCTGGCCAGATCGTTACTGGGCAGGATCTGATTGAAAAGGGGCTGGTCAAGGTCGATGAAAGTGGCTTAACAAAGCATACAGAAGCGTATTTAGCCGGTATTACCTCACCAGGTAAACCAGACTTTCAAATCTATTTGGATTCAATCAAAGCCAACTATGCTTATTTGGTTCAGAAATCCGAAAAGGTCACCGATTCAAAGGGAAATATTCTAAACAAGACCATTGATGAAGAGCTTTTTAATAAAGCAGCTAAGAATGTCACAGGGGGCAAGTTCACTTCAGGGGGATTCTTCGGAAGTAAATCGGTAGTGTTGCGACCCCATACTGTAGGTGAAAAATCTTTCCGTGAGCAGCTGGAGAGCTTTAACTCTCGTAATGCCCGTAACTATGGTGGATCTGACAAAGACTTCTTTTTGGATCTGCCTTTAGAGCAAGACCCTAAGAATCCATACGTCTATTACTTCAAGAATGGCACCAAATACATCATGGATGCCACTGACAAGAAAAGACAAAAACGTTTAGCTTTTACGGTTCGATGAGGTAGATATGGATTTTTTAGCAGATGACGAATTATCGTTAAATCAGGATGACCCTCGCTACAAGCCTAAAAGCCAACGTGGGGCATTAAGTGACGGCGCACTGGGTACTATTTCTGGTGTGGCTATGGGGACTATTGAGGCGGCCACTGCTCCAGATTCCCTGATCCGTGGTGATAAGAAAGCGGCTGCCTTAAGAGCACAGAACTTAGAGATTTTTAAACCTGATGATCTTGGGGGTGTGGGTGAGTTTACCTACGGCCTAACCAAAGACTTTACCCGTATTGGCTGGAACGCCGTCACTACACTAGGTACTGGTGGTGTACCTGGCTTAGCATTGAATTCTGGGCTATTCGGGTACCAGACCTTTGAAGCAGAGAAATCAGACTTACTGAATAAAGGGGCAGATATAAATACGGCCCGAACCGGTGGAGCTATTAAAGGAGTCACCGATGCTCTGGGGTTTGCTATTCCTACTCATGGGGTCGCTAAAAATGTGGTGGCAGATGCCGTAGGAACAACGATTTTATCTACAGCTGCAGGGTCAGCCGGTGACTATGTCGAAGGTTCTTATTTAGAAAACAGCGGAAATAAGAAAGTTGCTCAATATGGAGAGGCGTTAAAGGAAAATGCCTTAAGTCCTACTACCATGGCAACGAATGGAGGTATGGCTCTACTGCTAAACCTATGGGCGAATAAAGGGAAATTACGACCAGAACAAGTCAAAGATCATAGTAATGTGGATGCTATGAATGATGCTGCTCATATCCAGGCGAATATCGAGCATGCAGAAAGTGTAAACCCATTCAGTCCTACAAATCCTAAAGAAGCCAATTCGCACTTTGATGCATTGGATAGCGCTATGGAAAGTGCACTGAATGATGAGCTGGTCAGCTTAAAGGCCCCTGTAACTGGAGCACCAAAAGCACCGAAGGAAATTACCAAGCCATTAAACAATGTGATTTCAGGTACTCCAAAAGGACTTTCCAGACCAGATCCTATAAGCACAGAGAAGCATACAGCTCAGGCCATTACCAATCCTATATTAGATAAAAAGCCATGGGCAAAAGTGATAGCTCAGGAGGCTTCAAGCCGTGGCATTAATCCGGTTGATGCATTGGTCTTATCCCATATTGAAAACGGCGGGACATTCGATCCAACCATCCAGCCTAAGGACAGGAACGGGAAATTACTATCCTCTGCTACTGGCTTATTCCAGACCATTGATAGCACGTTCGCTGCTATGGGTGGAAAGAATAAATTTGATGGTAATGAGCAGATTAAGGCCGGTCTGAATTACTACGAGCACAATGCCAAGATTTTCCGTAAAAACTTTGGCCGTGATCCTAATGGTCTAGAGCTTTACTACATGCATTTCTTTGGTGAAGGCGGTGGACCAGTGTTCATGAAAGCCAAGGATAATGAACTGTTTGTCGATGTAGCTACACGCTGGAGTAAGGGAACTGACAAGAA
Organism: Acinetobacter sp. YH12041; assembly: GCF_013419975.1. Taxonomy (NCBI): domain Bacteria; kingdom Pseudomonadati; phylum Pseudomonadota; class Gammaproteobacteria; order Moraxellales; family Moraxellaceae; genus Acinetobacter; species Acinetobacter sp. YH12041. Next base: position 159,361 of record NZ_VOZC01000001.1, read on the forward strand.
AAGCGCCCGCCAATTAGCAGAAGAAATTACAGCAGCTCACAAGTTCAATGGCATGACTGTAGGCCAGGTAAAGGCCAAGTATCAAAAGCGCTGGGATGCTGTAGCCAAGCTGTATGAAGGCGTAGGAAGTCTTTCTGATAGCGGCTCTACAGTGGTAAGAGGAAGTGAATCTGAGTTCCCTGAATTTGAATCTGATATCGCTGCACCACCGGCCTATAAATATCAAACCGATGCTGAAGTTGAGGCAATGCCATTTGTACTGACTACTGATGAGCATAGTGTCAAATCACTCCAGGAGGAGTTTGAAGCATTGTCCTCTCCATTGACCAAAGAGGATCTGGAGTACTTAAAGGCTACGGCGCATTACCAATATTCAGAAGGCAGTGCCTATCGAGCGCCGTATGTAGAGCCGCAGATAAATCTATCTGGTCCAAGTAATAGCGCCACCCGCACATTGGATACATTGGATTCTGACCTCCAGCACGTGATGCCAGAAGAACAGCGCGTTATTTTGGCTGAGCCTGAAGCGAATACTGTCGATATTAACAGCCGTCAACCTGGACAGGATATACAGCAAGACTCAATTGCTGCAGGAGTAGATAATTGGACTCCAACCAGATCGCAGAACTACCTGAAACGAGAGCAAGCGCTGGATGATGGTCGGGTTATTCAAGAGCTGCATAACAAAGCATCCAATACAACATTCCAACGTGAAATCAATCAGGATGGCTCTATCAGTCCTGTGAAGGCTACTCGAAACGGAAGTGACCTGTTTGCTCACCCTGCGAATGGAAAAGCTAATCGCCCTGAACTAACAGCCGTCCAGCACAAGGCAGCTCAGGCACTGGAGCGCGAATTCTGGAAGCCGGGCAAATCGAAGGTCGAGGGTGCACCGGATTTAACCAAAGCCAGTAAGGGCGAGTACGGATCATTTACCGAGACTCCAGACGGGCGTGAAGCGGTTTCAATTCTGGAAGCGGATCCAGACATGGAAGTGACATTTACCCGTTTAGACGAGAATGGGAACGAGGAGATTGTGACAATGTCCTCCCGGGATCTACTGGACTATGTCAGAGAGCAAGAAGAAATCGCGAAAGATGAAATCCAAGCGGTTAAGGCATTGGCAAGCTGTGCATTAAAATTTGGGAGTGAAGCAGCATGAGAGCTGAATGTAGAGAACAAGTCGCGAAGGCATTAGGGAAAAGAAAATTAAGTGCAGCTGACAGTAACCGTATTTCTTCTCTGTATATACGTGCTCAGAACGTATTAGCGCGCACAGATCCGGACTGGCTTTTCAAAAGTCCGGCTGAACGTGCGGAAGCGATAGCTCAGAAAACTGCTACTGATCTCGCCGTCCAGATTGCCAAGAACAATCAGAATATTGCACGTGATGCCATCATCAAGGCCCAGCTACAGAACGAAATCTATAACCATCCTAAATTAAACCCGGTCCAAGCTTTAATGCGGAAGATTGCATACTTCTCGGATCAGAGTGGTATCCAGTCTATAGAGAAACAATCTCAAGCATTGCATAGCCGCTGGATGTCATTGGTTGCTGATGTGTTTACCAAGACACAAGAGCGCTTTGGTATGTCAGTGAACAAGGCAATGACTGACGACATTATCCGGGTCATGTTTGGTGGCAAGTCTGATAATCCAGAAATTACGGCGATGGCCAAGGAAGTAAGTGCAGCCCTGGAGGAAATGCGTTTAGCCTTCAACCGGGCTGGTGGGAATATTAAGAAGCTCGATAACTTTGGCTTTATGACCTCACATGATCAGAAGAAAGTAGCCCTAACAGATCAATCAGAGTGGGTGAATGATGCATTGGCTGGAGTAGATCGTAATCAGTATGTCAAAGAGACTGGTGAGTTGATGGATGAGCTGGAGCTTAAATCCATGCTTGAGGAGATTTATAAAACCATCTCAACCAACGGCGCTAACAAAGACTTACTGATACTGAATAAACAGGCCAAAGCAGGGGCATCGCCTGTAGGTGGTCGCTCCAAGATGGCGAATCGTCACCAAGAGTCTAGGGCCTTGCATTTCAAGGATGGTGACGCTTGGCTGGCGTATCAGAAGAAATATGGAACTTATGATGAAGCAGGGTTTCATGAGATTCTGAAAAACCATACTCACCGCATGAGTACAGAAGTGGCCATGATGCAGAACCTTGGGTCCAATCCTCGTCATACCTTTGAGTCATTATTGGATGAAGCCAAGATCAAACTGAAAGCAGATCCACAGAATGGCATGAAACATGGTGAGATTGATAAGCAGGCTCATCGGGCCATGTCGATGTATAACACCCTGGATGCCAATACCCGGGCGATTGATTCAACCTTAGGTAACGTTATGGGTGGACTACGTGCCTTAATGGTTGCATCTAAATTAGGTGGCACCACGCTGACAACCTTTGGCGACCATGCAAGTATGAAGAAGGTCGCTAATATGCTGGGCCTGTCCTATACCAAATCGATCCTCCCTGAATACATAAAGCAATTGAAACAGGGTGCCACACGTGATGAAGCATTGCGGTTTGGCCTTGGTATTAACGAAATGGCCGGTTCAATGACTCGTTTTGGTGATGCTGATATTGTCAGCAGTGCTACCAAGTCAGGCCGCTTTAATGCACGTATGCAGGCTTTTGCTGCAACAACTATGAAACTATCAGGACTGAACGCCGTCACTGCAGGAGCGAAACGAGCGCTTAATCTGGTGCATATGAATAAGCTTGCTGAAATGACACGTAAAACGGATTGGAAGGATCTTGGTGCAGATGATCTTAAGATCTTACAGGGGAACGGTATTACTGAACGTGACTGGCAGTTATGGCAGCAGCTGGAGCCGAGTAAGCGTGAAGATGGGACGGCGGTACTTTCGCAGAATGATTTTTTTAATGCACCAGATGATGTGATTAAGCAGTTCTTGCCATTGGACAAGCAGGATAGTGCGAACGCCATTGCTGACTTCCGCTATAAGGCTGCAATGAAGTATCAGACTCATATCTTCAATGAGGAATCCGTAGCTATCATTGAGGCCGGTGTACGTGAGCGCAGCATCATTAACTTAGGTGAAGCCGGAACTATCCAAGGGGAATTGGGCCGAACCTTATTCCAGTTCAAAGGCTTCCCATTGGCTTATATGTTCCGTATTGGTCATCGTGCCTTTGCCCAGGGAGACATTAAGAGCAGAGTGACGTTCCTAGCTTCGCTACTGGCTTATCAAACTTTAGCAGGTGCATTGATCGTCCAGACTCAGAACTTGGCCAATGGTAAGAATCCGGAGCCTGTATTCACGATAGATTTCTTTGGTAAGTCACTTCTTAAAGGTGGTGGGCTTTCTTTCCTGGGTGACATCATGTCTGCACTGTCAGATCCAACCGGTCGAAGTGCATCAGACTTTATCAGCGGCCCATTATTAGGCCAAAGCATGAAGTTGGGTATGCTGCTAACTGGTATGGGCAACAACATCATTGAGGGGAAAGAATCTACCCGGATGATGGAAGTGGCCAATACCCTGAAGAGTAATATTCCATTACAGAATCTTTGGTACAGTAAGCTGGTCGTAGATCGAATGCTGTATTCTAAAATGCAGAATATGATTGATCCTGATTATTTACCAAGAACACAGCAGCGCCTGGAGAACTTAGGTAATAGTTACTGGTGGGATTTATCTGAATAGAATTAGGAGCTTCGGCTCCTTTTTTATTGTATGGTATTTGAGCGTAAGATAAAAAAGTGAACTGAAGTGAAAAGAAAAATAGCTTTGATGGGGATTTGTTTTGCTAGTGCTATCAGCACATTTAGCCATGCAGATGATGTATATGCCACGTATGAAGTACTAACATCTAAAGAGTTGGCCAATAAGTCTATTCTCGCTTTCGAAAGTTTTACTTGTTCTGTGTGGGCCGATCTCATGGGGGATCAAAAGGCAAGTGAGGCATTTCTATTGAATGGATATGATCATGGACGCGTATATGTGCAAGGCTTATTAAATGCAAAAATCAATCAGGACGATAAACGAAGATATATCCCTGGCATTATGTACCCCGAGTTAAAGTTGACGCCTAATGTAGATTTTATGCTCGGGGCTATTTTTCAGAAGGTTAGGGATAATACGAAAGCCATAACCTATGATTTAGATGCCAAAGGATCTGATAAATATTTTTCCAAATCTAAAGAATCATATGCTCAGAATGGATGTGCCAAGATTTTATTGGATATGAAATAGAAAAGAACTTTTTGGAAATTGAATATGATTTTAGACCGCGAATTCCAACTCGAAATTATGAAAAAGATGGCTGAGGTGTACCCAGCTGCATATAACTTTTGGACTGATCTTGATTATCGAGATAAAGAAAATCAGCATAAGCTTTATTCGAATCTCTACTACTTACAATCTCATGGATTATTAGAACCAAAGAGTATTCACTACACTAATAGCCTGGACGGTATAGGAAGCTGGACCTTGGGAAATACCAGGCTAAGTCACAAAGGTATGGACTTTTTAGCTGATGACGGCGGACTCTCCGCAATTCTTGGCACAGTTACAATCAAGTTCGAAACCGAGCAACTTAGAGCCATTCTTGCTGCAAAAATTATGATTTCCGATCTTAGTCCAGAACGTAAAACCACCATGATTGATGCTGTTAAAGAACTACCTGCAGAAGGATTAAAGCATCTAACAATGAAAATTGTAGACGCTGGTTGGGATAATATGGACTCTCTTATGAGCCTTATACAGAGTGCACTACCATAATGACTTCCTGCATTTGTGGATATAGTTTAAGGGGTAATAGCTGATGACCTTATACATCACAACATCTGAGCTATTGAAGCGCTATGGAATTACTAAAGGTACTTTGATCAGCTGGCGAAATAAAAAGAATTTTCCTGAGCCAGTGATTAAGGCGCATGGACGCTCAAGCAGCCGTTACGGGATCAAAGCAGTTGATACCTGGGAAAGAAACAGTGGATTGCTTGAATCACTTGAAATACAGCCTCTGATAACACCGCATACATAATTTTAGTAGAAAAAGGAATTTCACATCATGAAGAAGATAATAGCGTTCTCTCTAATGAGTCTTATAAGCTCAGTGGCTTTGGCTACCCCAATTACACTTCAGCATTCCAAGACCAGCTATGTGAACTCAGGGATCTGTTCCGCCGTGGTGGATGTGACGATCCATGATTTTCTTGGGACCTATGACAAACTGTATTTAGACCTGGTGGCAAAGGACAAATCCGGCAGAGTGCAGGGGACTTCTGAGAATGTAATAACCTACGGCGATATACAAAACCTTCAAGGTAAAGCATTTGGAAATGTTTTTCTTGAATCTGAAACAATGTGCGGAGCAGATCGTACCTGGACAGTTCAGGTTAGGCGCGCCGTCTTACTCGTAGATGGTAAAAGAGAGGATTTATTGAAAGCTAAAAAAGTTCATATTGATGATTTTCAGCCGATGAAGTTTTCCCTGAAATGATGCTTTGATAAGTAGAGAGCAAATCACTGATACATAATTTTGATTGAGGCTGTTTTGTATAAACAGCCTGAAAATAAGAACAATTAACTTTATAAAAGATCTAACTGTCCAATCTTATATTGATACGTTCCCCATTCTCCTTCACGAGGTTCACGACTAACACCTGTTTCAGCTCGCCACAGCTCAATAAGTGCTTCACCATTTTCATAGTTAGGTACGCTACCACGTGCCCATTCAGACACAGTAGACGCCCCAGACACTGGTAAGACAAATGCAATCTTTTCGTGTGTCCAACCTAAACGACTCAGATCCAAGATCATGCGATTGAAGTCTGGACGTTTATAGCCACGGCGTTTAACGATGAACTCCTTTACCTTTTTTTTAGTTCTTAAGTTTTTGAATCTTTCGGTCAATGATTTACCTGATGCTGTAGAATCTACGCGATCACCTTGAATAAACATCATATTGTATTCCCCTGAATTTGATTAAGCGCATCATGATCTAGATTGGTGAATTGGCAGTACTTCAATTGAGCATGCATGTATGCTGTACCAGCTTCGCCGTGGCGGTTCTTTCCTACAATAGCTTCAGCAATACCCCGGTATTGAGATTCCTTGTTATAAACTTCATCCCGATATAAGAAAATAATTTGGTCAGCATCCTGTTCGATTGCACCTGATTCACGCAGATCCGACATCATAGGTCTTTTATTTGGTCGTTTCTCTAACTCACGATTGAGCTGAGATAAAAGAACGATGACGCAATCAAACTCTTTGGCCATGGCTTTTAGCTCACCGGTAAAATAAGCAATCTTTAAATCTTCCCGGGCGAACTGTTTTGTTGTCTTCATTATCTGAAGGTAATCAACAAGGACCACGCCGACAGAGCCATACTGATGTTTTACTTTACGAATAGACTCTCGGATATTGGCAATAGATGGTCGTGAGGTGTCATTGATCTGCATTGGTACCTTTTGAAGCATCACAACGGCGTTTGTATATGCTGTAAATTCCTCTTTAGGTAGCAGATGAGGGGAATTGCGTACTACTCCAATATCTGCTGGTGCAATCGCGCAACAGAGACGCATAGCGATCTGTTCTTTAGGCATTTCTCCAGACATGATTAAAGCAGGCTTTTTCTGTATGACTGCTACATTATTTGCAATGAGCTGAAGCATAGTCGTCTTACCCATTGCAGGTCGTGCAGCCACCACCATTAGGCAACCAGGTTCAACATCGCCTAGTTTTTTGTCCAGGTCATAGATACCAGTCTGGATTCCTTTAATCATCGAATTGCCAGCAATTGCAGCTTCAATCTTACGGTGTATCTCAAGAAATGTATTGGATGCAGCATCATGAATATGAAAGAGTGATTCACTTCCAGATTCAGTATTCAGATCTGCAAAAGCAGTTTGTGCATTCTGGACTAGCTCACCACGGCTCACAGTTAAGTTCCGAGCATGATTAATCACCTTCATGGCTTCAGCTTCAACTTGCCTGCATGTCGTAAGATCCTTCAATTTTTCAGCATAAGACACCAGGTTATAAAAGCTGGAAGGGGCATCACCTAAAATTTGCATGATGTATTGCTCACCACCGGCAGCTTCAGAATAGTTACGCATTTCTAACCACTGGTTAACCAATACGGCGTCATATGGTGAATTTTTAGAATCAAGATCTACTATGGCCTGAAAAATTAGTTTGTGGCGTGTAGCGTGGAAATCTTCCTCGGTCAGTAGATTTTCAACTTGGCTATACGAATTTGAAACAGTCATCAGCGCTGCAAGTACAGCTTGTTCAATTTGTAGATTATGAATAGGTGTATTCATTGAGGACCTCCTAATAGGCTCTTAGGCTTAGTCGGTAAATTAAGAAATGGTTGAGCAGTATTAGCTTGCTGTCCGGTCGGAGACTGAATGCCATATTCAGGATTCTGCTTTTTGTAGCGTTCAAACTTGTCTACGATCCAAGCCGTGAACTTATGAAGTTTTTTACTGTCAGATAGTCCGCTGTTATCAAAATAAGAGTTGAATGCACTCAGCTCGAATTCAAAGCTAGGTAGGCCAAAGATTAGGTCTATATTGTTGCCATGACCTGCCATCTTTATCTTTGTTATCAACTGATCCACATCAGGAATCCAGTCATGCTCTTGAGAGAGATTCATTGGTAGATTCCCTGATAGATTCTGCACCCCGTTTTTGGGATCATTCAACATCCCGTTTTTGGGGTTATTCAAAGCACCATTTTCGGGATCATTCCCATTTTTGGAATCATTCCGTTTTTGGGATTGTTTAATGTTCCCGTTTTTGGGTGTATTGGCATCATCTAAATTTTGGGTATGGTCCTCGCGACCCTTCACGCCGTTGAGCTTAAGAACGCGAACACGTCTGGTAGGTCCCGTGCGTTCACCTGTATCTTCAACTAGGCCCAAGTTGATTAACTCTAAAATAACTTTTTGAACTGTTTTTTTGTCCAGCACGGTATCTTTGGCCAGGCGATCTATGCTTGGCCAAGCCGTATGTTCTTCACCAGCTCGATCTGCTAACGAAAGCAGAACGAGACGTTGTGATGAATTATTTACCGGAGCAGTCCAAGCCCAGCGTGTTGCATCAATGCTCACTACGCCCTCCTTGCTGATGGTCATTTTTCAGTACCGTATTCCAAAGACGTTCAGGAGTAATGCGTACTGATTCAACATATGCAGCTGATGGAGGCAGTGTTGGCTGATTAACAGTTGGCTCTGGCTGTATTTTGATTTTTTCTGAGGAGATAGAAGGCTTATCCATTTTTAGTAGCCTCCCATTCTGCTTCATACTTTTCGCGTTCAATGTCGAATGTATTGCTATGACTTTCTGCCCAGTAGGCAGCAATATGAATTAAGCGTTCAAGAGTTGCAAAGACGGCGCCATGAGTATTTTGCTTAATGGCCTCTTTGACTACTTCCACTTCATCTTTAACTTGATAGAACATGGTCTCAAGCCAGGATGTGGTTTCATAAGCTAATGAATATGCATCGTGCAGATCACCCGCGTTGTAGTGATCATCGGGTTCTTGTTGATGTCTCTTAAGCTCAAGGCTATAGGTATCTGCCTGGCTGTTAGCAAGCTGCTGGGAAATTATGATTAGATTTTCTAGTTCAGCAAAAGCAGAGGAGTCGGCTCTATCATTTTTTTCTACAAATGCTTTAACGAAAGCCGTTGCTTTGTTGATCTGGTTAGCCAAAGTTCGAAGTTGTGTGGCAGCTTCAGATGCAAGTGAATAGGCACTGATAATATCAGCGACACTGTAAAAAGGAATTGATTGTTCTGGAAATTGAATTTGTACTTTAGCGTTCATGATGAATGCGCTCCTTGTGTTTGTTTAGGAGCTTTACCAGTCACGACCAAGTGAGGGTGGCAAAGCTGAAAAGGGTTGGTCGACAGGTACACAAGAGACCTGCACATCCGAAGATGTCCCTCTCCAGCTTCACCATAGAGATGCAGAAGCATAGAGATTTTACGCATAAAAAAAGCCCGTAGCGGACTGTATGCGCTTGTGTATTCATAGCCGACCAAAGCTAATTCGATGATTTTGCACCGAACACGATCAATATAGCCGATCATTTTTAATTTGAGAAGCCTTAAACAGAAAATATTTTGAAAATTCATGGCCGCTCCCCAAACCTTTTAGCTAGGATCTGCATACCTTTTGGCAATATGAAGAACTCAGTCTGTGTATAGCTATATGATTGGCCGGAGGGTTTTACGCCTTCTTTAAGTGAGTATTTAGTTTCACAGTAGCCGCGGTTTTCACTGTAATAAGTTGAAGCCCTGGCATTGTTTAGATACCTATCCCAATTATGTTTCCGAAGCCATTCGGCTAGTTCTTGCTGCTTTACATTCAAAATTTTACATGCTTGCTGGAACTTTACTCCATGCTCAGTATGGGTAATAGTTTCGATTGCCTTGGTTAGCACCTGGTTCTCTGACGTTAGCTGTAGATTCTGTTTTGCCTGGACTTCAATCGCTTGTAGGAGATGCTGAGGATTGCTGATATCAAATGCTGGAGTCTGCTGCTCAAGCTCGTACCAACGCTTTACAATGGCTGCGGTAAATTCAGGAGAAAGTTGCGCAACTACAGTGATTGAATCAAGCTTTCCTTGCTCTCCAGTAAACACATATTCAGTGCTTGTACGCCCGGCTGTAGGCTTTTCCACCGTTGGTGGTAAAGTAATGACACGCCGTTCAGCTAAACGTTCGATTGTTCTTTTGACAGAATCTAAGCGGATGTTAGTAATAGCTGAAATATCTGAACTAAGCATTTGTTGTGATGGCAAAAAAGAAGTGATGGAAGTATTCATAATTAAGCCTCCAACCCTTTAGAAGCCATCCATGCTTCAATATCTTCAATACGCCATGCGGTGATGCGTTCGGTTAGCTTAATTGGGGTAGGGAAGTCACCAGTGCGCACTTTGTCCCAGATAGTTGTTTCACCCATCGGGAGCAGACCCTGACGTTCAGGACGTGCTTTGATAATCCGAGTTGTTCCGTCTTTAGCGATGTACTTGCGTTCTTTACGTGCAGCCGTAGTTGCAAGTTGTGACATGCGATAAAAGCCTTTTGGCGCCGTAGTTTTTTGTTGAGTAGACATGAAAAAAACCTCTAACTATGTGCCGTACTGCAACGGCGTTAGAGGTAGTATGTTGTTGGTTCTTATATGTTAATAGATGGAAAGTTCCACTTGATCTATATTAAGTTTCACTTGATATATATTTCTATTTGGTTCTTCCAGGCTCTCTAGCATATTCAGGAGCAATATCTTCAATCCACTTTTTTAATGATATTGATTGATCTGGTAATTGAGTGTGATGCTCAGTCCGGTGTAGCTCAGCATAAACTGTGATAGCCATTTCTTTAATTTTGATTTTCTTATCTGTATCTTGATTCCATAGATAATTAGCTATAGTCCTAGCTGCTAATTGTGCGTGTTCTTTGGCGAGGCTTTTTCCTCGGGGCTTTTGAACTTGTTTTTCAATTAAAGTTTCAATCGTTTCAACTTTTCTACCTCTAAGTGTTAAAGAGCCTTCAATAATTCTAGAAAGTTGATAATGGGTTATTAGAAGATCTGTTCTAGATATTGCTTGGAAAACAGCAGGCTCTCCTTCTTTTTCAATTGTAGTATCGATTACAGGGGGAGGTGTGACAGCATTATGGTGAAAAAACCTGTTTTCCTTTAAAAGCTGAATCCAAGCAATATTAATGTTTTCTACAGAAGCAATAACATCTGCAGAAAGTGTACATTTACCGAGCTCGTGTATCAGTTCATGAGAAGGCCGTTGTTTAAAGACTTCTAAAAAAAGGTTTTTGGGATTTCCTGTAAAAGAATCCTGAATATCTAGAATATTGCTGAAAAAGATACCTAAGCTGCCATCAGCAATAATATTTTTTCTTAAAATTAATTCATTAATTAATTCTAGTTGTGCCTCAAGCAGACATCCTTCACGTAAAGCTAAATTAAGTCTTGCCGTAATAATGGCCTCTAATGTGGCATCCATATCGAAATGCAGCTGTGTATACCCCCCATGTTTATCTACATCTGCATACTCTTCCCAGGCTTCTGACATTTCTTCGCCGTAGGCTGCATAACCTTCCCAGCCTCTTACAAAAATGTAGAGTCGCAGGTCATATACCAAGGCCATATTCAATAGCTTCTTGGCATCATAGTAATCAACTTCCAAGGCACGGTTTAACTCTTTCGCTGCATCTTTCAATGTATAGAAAGGAGCTGGATTTTTAATATCTTTAATATTACTCATGGCCATTTATCCTTTTAGAAAACGCAGCAGAGCTATGCCATCTTGGTATTAGGTTTAAAGTGAATTAAATTTTCACTATCGTTGTTTGGCTTGAACTTAGACACATCCCCACCTTGACGAAGTGTGTCGAGATAATCTGCCCAGAGCTGCATCATTTCGCGTCGACGGCGTAAAAACTTGGTTCGGTTATATGCTGTGCCATTAGGGTCTTTAACCTTATGAGCGAGCTGGTGCTCTACAATATCGGTTCTATATTCGATTTCTTCATCCAGGAGTGTTCGCGCCGTTGCCCGGAATCCATGAGCTGTATGTTTCCCTTTAAAACCCAATCGTTTTAATACCTGGGTAAGGGTGTCTGTGCTCATGCATTCAGATGAAGTTTTGATACTTGGAAAAACGTATTTTGAAGTGGTCCGCAATTCTTCAAGTTCTTTGAGAATGTCATACGCTTGAATTGATAACGGTACGATGTGGTCTTGATTGGTTTTACTTGCTGCAAAGGACAGGCATCTATTTTCAAAGTCTACCGATTCCCAAAGTAGGGTTCTGACTTCCCCAGGGCGCTGGTAGATATATGCTGATAGCTTTATCGCTAACTCGGTTCTGATCCTGGTACGTGGAAAGTCTTTGGTTAAACGCCATGTTTTACGCAATAGATCTGCCAACTCCTTTTCATCCGTCACAGCGTTATGATTGCCTTTAGTTGGCTGGGGAAGAATGATATCCGGGGCAGGGTTGTACGTAATGAGCCTGCGCTTCAATGGAAGCTTCAGCACCATGTTTATAATTGATTTAACACGCCGAGCTGATTCAAGGGCACCACGTTCTACCAGAGCATCGGTTACATCACGTTCCAGCTGTTCAGTGGTCAACTCTGCAACCGGTAACTTTCCAATAAACGGCAATATATCTTTATTCAGTTTGCGAATTGTTTCGTGGTCTACCTTTCCCTCATGTCTACGGATCTCTAGCCATTCTGCAGCAAATTTACTGAAAGTATTCTCTAAGGTTTGAAGTCGCTCACGTTTCTTATTATTACGTTGCTCAGCTGGATCGATGCCATCTAACAGCATCTTCTTAAATTCATCACGTTTAGATCTTGCTTGCTCAAGGCTAACTGTTGGATAGGTGCCAATTGCTAGGGTGTTATATTTTTGAGTTACTGGCCGGCGGTAATCCATGCGCCAATATTTTGCTTCTGTTTCATCAATCAATAAATACAGTCCACCGCCGTCAGGGTGTCTTTGCTTCTTTACACCATTTACATCAAAGCTAAGATTTTTAACCTGTTTAGCAGTCAGTTTATTAGACTGTTTTGCCATCCTGATTTCTCCTGGTTGTCGGTATAAAATCAGCACTTTTGGAAAGTTTGTGGTCAAAACTTAGCTGATTTGGATTTATACCGACAAATATACCGACAAAGTTGTCGGTATACTACCGTTATTCCCCGTAGTGCATCGGGCATAAAAAAAGGCTTAACCCCTTTAGGATCAAGCCTTTTGCACTACGGTAAACTACCGTAAAAGTCGAATTTGGCGGTGAGAGAGGGATTCGAACCCTCGATACGCTATAAACGTATACACACTTTCCAGGCGTGCTCCTTCAGCCACTCGGACACCTCACCATGGCCGTGGATGATATAGAAAAAAAGCCAGTCTGCCAAGCTTGAAACAATTGATTTGCGGAAAAACTTTGAGCGCAATGCTATGATTCGCAAAAATGCTTGTTAAAAACGAAGACGATATATGCAAAGCACTGCACAGAAAGCAGCTCTCCCGGTAATTACGCTGGCTGCGCTTGGGGTTGTTTTTGGAGATATTGGAACCAGTCCATTGTATGCACTACGCCAATGTTTCCTAACGTCGCACCTTGCCATTAGTGAAGCTTCGGTGTTGGGCATTTTGTCCTTGATCTTCTGGTGCATCATGCTGACGGTGAGCTTCAAATACGTCACTATTATCATGCGTGCCGATAACAACGGTGAGGGCGGGATCATGTCCTTGCTGGCTCTCAACTTGCGAACCACACGCATTTCTGATGACAAGAAAATTTACCTGATTGCGCTCGGCTTTATTGGGGCATCGCTGTTTTTTGGTGACGGGATCATTACCCCGGCAATTTCTGTGTTATCTGCGGTTGAAGGGCTGAGTATTGCCACACCTGTGTTTAATCAATGGTTAGAGCCTTTATCGATCGGGATTATTGCGGGACTCTTTCTGGTACAACGTCATGGCACTGGAACCATGGGCAAATTTTTTGGTCCGTTGACTTTACTGTGGTTCCTGTCAATTGGTGGTTTCGGTTTGTGGAGTATTATCCAGACCCCGACAGTACTGGCCATGGTGAATCCATACTGGGCCTATCATTTTGTGGTCGATCAGCCTTTTGTAGCCTTCTTGACCATGGGCGCCGTGATTCTGACCATGACTGGTGGTGAAGCCATTTATGCGGATATGGGGCACTTTGGTCGCCTGCCGATTCGTCTGGCCTGGTTTATTATTGTGTTGCCCTGTCTGTTACTAAATTATGCTGGGCAGGGCGCGTTGTTGCTGCGCCGTCCTGAAGCACTGGAAAATCCTTTCTATATGCTGCTTCCGGAATGGAGCCTATATCCAATGATTGGTCTGGCAACGGCAGCTGCCGTGATCGCCTCACAGGCCGTCATTACCGGGGTGTTCTCTATGGTGAATCAGGCCATTCAACTGCGTTATTTGCCACGCCTGAGCGTAAAACATACCTCAGCCGAAGAGCGTGGTCAGATTTATCTGCCCTTCATTAACTGGATGCTGTTTATTTCTGTGGTGATTCTGATTTTACTCTTTGAAAATAGTGCCCGCTTAGCGAGTGCTTATGGGGTCGCAGTCACCATGACTATGCTGTGTGGTACCATTTTAATCAGCATTCTGGCTTATGGTTTCTGGCGCTGGCCAATCTGGAAAGTAGTGTTATTTGCCACACCATTCCTGATGCTGGATCTAGTTTTTGTAGCCTCAACTTCTTTAAAAATTGCCTCAGGTGGCTGGGTGCCGATCCTGCTCGGGGCGGCATTATTTACGATTCTGATGACCTGGAAAGATGGTCGTGCACTGGTCTTGAACCGTCTGGAAAAAGATGCGCTACCAATTGACCTGTTTATTAAGAGTATCTCAATTGGGGGAGGCACCAAGTTTGTGCCGGGTGAAGCGATTTTCCTGACCGGAACCCCGACCATTGTGCCGCATGCGATGTTGCACAATATCAAGCACAACAAGGTGCTACATGAGCGCAATATTCTAGTGACGGTTATTACCCGAGATATTCCTTTTGTAGGCGATGAAGAACGGATTAAACTGGAAAAACTCAGTGAGCATTTTTATCGAGTGACAATGTATTACGGGTTTAAGGATCAGCCTAATATTCCGGAAGCATTGCAGCATGCGTATGCAGAATGGGGCTTTGAATATGACCTGATGCAGATCAGTTTCTTTATCTCCCGGGAACGGATTATGCATACGGTGGGAGAGGGAATGGCACCCTGGCGGGAAAAACTGTTTGTTTCCATGCAGCGTAATACCAGTCCGGTTAGCGACTTCTACCAGATTCCGACCAACCGGGTAGTGGAGCTGGGTAGCCAGATCGAGATGTAAAAATAAAAAAACCAGAGCTAGGCTCTGGTTTTTTTAGGGGAGAGAATTTAGAAAGCTTTATAACAAATTATTGTTCTGTTGCTTCTGTCTCAACCGGCATTTCAGGGGCGGCGTTTAAAGGTGCATCTACCGCAGGATCAGCTTCAGCTTCTACTGCAATTTCAGTTTGCTCAGTCATCGCAGCTGCTTCAGGTGCAGCAGCTTGCTGTTCTTCAAGAACTGGTTGCTCTACAGCTTCACCCATAGTCATTTCCTGTTCTGTAGCAGGCGCTGCTGGTTCAGACTCAAGATTGGCTGGAGCTGGATTGGTATCCGGCATTTCTGGTTGTGCAACAGGTGCATCAGGCATGCCTGGTGTTGGCATTGGCTGATTTGGCATTGATTGTTGTGGCTGCTGGCCTGGCTGAGCGGGTGCAGACATTGGCTGGTTTACCAGACGGATCTGTCCAGAATTCACCAGGCTTTCCAGTGAGGCTTGCTGACCATTTACAGTGGTACTAATTTTAGCTTTAGACAAGCTTTCAAGTGTTTCACCCGCTTGTACAGGAGGCTCAGCGAATGCGCCGGCACTGATCACACTTGTAAATATTCCGAGACCTAATAACTTAGATAGTTTGGAATTCATAAATTAACTCCATTGCTAATAATTGTACGTAATTTGAGTAGTCAAATAGCTTTGCACACTCAAGAAGAGGTCACAATCAAAGCTACTTAAAGGTTAAAAAACCGCGCTGAAAGCTCACTAAAAAAACGACACTTTGTTACAAGATTTAAGAATATAGGGGTAGATTGTGTAATTATTAGGCAAATAAAGAGGGTAAGATATACTTCATATACATGGCTTGTTAAGCTCGCAAAACCCCCGATTTTGATCTTAAAAGCACGTGTAGCATGGCAAAGAAGCAGCGTAAGTCGAAGAATTCAGTTTTTCAGTTTTTTAATGAAAATAGCGTGAAAGTGATCCTGGCAATGGTCGCTTCCGGGAGTTTCGCGATTGCGTTTGGCCAGGAAAAAATCAGTCAGTGGATTTCTCTGCCGTCTACATCGAATTCGAGCTGTCTGGAACAGTTTTACCGGGACATCCCGCCTTACTTAATGAAAGACAGCCTGAAAAAAGACAGTTATTCACTGTGTTTTAATGGCTTTAATGTGGGTTATTCTGGGGTGTCCAAAACGCCACTTTGGGTGGCGGAGGCCTTAACACCGAAGCGTCTGAGCCAGAAAATTCCACGTGAAGACAACTTCCATGAAGAAACACGACTAAATGCTGCTCATCGTGCGACTTTGGCTGACTACCGGGGTTCAGGCTATGACCGAGGCCATATGGCGCCAAATGCGGATATGCCAAATAAAGCTGCACAGTCTGACAGTTTCTCGCTGGCCAATATGGTCCCGCAGGCACCAAAGAACAATCAGCAGGTCTGGCGCGAGCTGGAAGAAGCGACCCGAGCAATTGTGACCAAGCAGAAGCAGGACGTGTATGTGATTACTGGCCCGGTCTTTGCTGCCAAAAAGCTGAAAACTATTGGCAAAGGTGTAATTGTACCAACTGCCGTGTATAAAGCGATCTACATGCCGAAAACTGGTGCCATTGGTGCCTACTATGCACCTAATGATAATTCGCTCAAGGTTCGCATTGTCAGTGTCTGCTATCTGGAAGAGCAGCTTGGCATTAACCTGTTTCCTCAGTTAACTGAAGAACAGAAACGCAATACCTATCATCTGCCACTGACTGCAAATGCTGTGAAGGCCAACCAGAAAATTGCCTATTCCAACTGGGATGCAGAAAGCCAGTGTGCTGAAGATGTGCCGAAAGAAGATCTAGAAAAACTGCAGCGTGAGTTCAAACCGTCGGCTTCAAGTTCGGCCAGTACAAGCAATACCAGCTCATCAGTCAATAAGAGCGGGATCGATCATGATACCCAGGACACGATTGTTAAACAGCTGATTGAGGCCTTATTGCAATACATCCTGCAGCTGCTGAAATAGTGAAAAGGAGCTTGCTGTAAAAAGCAGGCTTCAGGTAGCATGCTGAAGACAGGTGAGTAAAAATAATAAAACAGAGTAGAAATTAATGTTTAAAGCATTTGAAAATGGAACCGAATCGCATGCGATTCATGATCTGACAGTTGAGAATGATCTGGACTGTGTCAGTCTGTATGGCAATCTGCAAATTACCAAAGACCAGGCTGGTCTCAAGGCAGCCAAAGTCTTGCAGGCACTGTTAAATGATATTGTGCAGCAGCTCGAAGAAATACCGGATCTGCCAGAAAAAATTGAACGCAATGATGCAGATGAAATTGAAAATCCATTTTTATAGAAATTTCTTAATCACTATTCTGGCTAGAAAAAAGCTCCTTTGATGAGGAGCTTTTTTATTTTATTCAAATTTTTAAATCTGATATGGGACATTAATCTCTGCAGTAGCAGGATAGTCCAGAAATTTTTCCTGCACCTGGGTTTCCAGGTATTCTGAGCGCCATTGTTGTGGGGTCTGAGCCGTCCACTGCTTGAAGGCACGCTGAAATGCGCTCTGCTCAGAATAGCCAAGCAGCATGCTGATTTCCTGCAGACTCAGATGAGGATCTTTCAGATATTGCATGGCCATCATGCAGCGGATTTCCTGCATACGCTGCTGATAGGTCTGGCCCTGTTTTTGCAGGTAACGTTGTAGCTGACGTACAGAAAAATTCATCTGTTTGGCGATATGTTCAATCTGGAACATATTTTTCTGCAGACCCACCAGAATCGCCTGTTGCAAGCGTTGATCAATCTGGGTGGAGTTCGGGAGTTTTTCCAGCACCGCTTCTGCCTGTTGCATCAGTAATTTCTGTAAGGTCTGATCGCCTTTCTTTAAAGGCGTAGACATTTCACTCACAGGAATCAGTACCTGGTTTCTGGCCTGACCAAAACGGACCTTGCAGCGGAAATACTGTTCATAGACCGCAATATTTTTATTGACCGGATGTTGAAAATGGACTTCATGCAGATGCAGTTGATGCTGGTCAAGAATGCTTGAGCGAATAAATTCTGTCATGAGCGCGATAGCAATCTCATCTGTGAGTTGCGTACTCACTTTAAACGGAATCTCGCTCCAGGAAATGGACAGGTAATCTCGATCCAGACTGACCTGTAAAGGACTGCCATCATAGATCAGGCGATGATAGTCATGATAACGCATAAAGGCTTCGCCCAGCGTTTCACTGGATAATGCCAGATAGCCAATAATACCCAGATGTTTGGCCTGCACCAGTTGCGCGATTTCCAGGCCGAGTGCCGGCCGCTGCAACTCCTGGTCCAGCTGGCTGAGCAGATCGCGCCAGAGAATATAATCAAAACGCTCCAGGTTCTGGATCGCAAACAATTTCTTGGGGATGTCCAGTTGTTTGAGCTGGTAATAGTCCAAAAGCAAATGTCCTAAACCACCATATACCGAACCGACATAATCTTGGGGAACGTGCATTTTTTAATTCTTTTGTTCTGTCGTTTTTTGTCAATGATATTGAAATTATCGGTCAATATCTAGCCCTTTGTTTGACCTATAGTGTAAACAAACAGGGAGGAAAAGATCATGTGGAAAGGCTTTCTAGCAGGACTGGTCGTAGCCAATGGCTTTGAATGGTTTGCGCATAAATATGTGCTGCATGGTACGCATCGAGCAGGGCAGACACGTTATAGCCCAGTGCCGGACAGCATGCGTTCACATTGGGAACATCATCGTGAAGTTCGCAAGACCAGATTTTCTGATTATGCCTATGTGGAAGGTTTGAAAAACTGGCGAATCCGCAATGAAATCGGTTCACTGGCCGTCGCAGCAAGCGTATTCGGGCTGGCTTTTTATCCCTTGTCCAAAGGTATGTTTTTGGCCACGCTGTATAGTGCAGGCAATTATTTCTATATGCATCGGCGAGCACATCTGGAGCCAGAATGGGCCAGAAAAAAAATTCCCTGGCATTATGATCACCATATGAATAGTAACCAAGACGCCAACTGGTGTGTAACCAAGCCCTGGTTTGATTATTTGATGGGAACCCGGGTGATTTCCTCAGCAGATTTACAGGAAAAAAATCCCCTTGGTATTGTCTTGCCGGAACAGATCTCTATGCGCTTAACCCACTTAACCCAGCGTTATTTCCCGGCTAAATGGGCTAAAGATCGTGATTAAATAACTTAAATTTCGAGTAATCTGCCACATAAAATGTTAACCATTTCTCACTTTGGTTAACCCTGTCGTGATTTGTCAATAAATTCTGCATATATTGTCAATATTGTGCTCAGGATTTCACCTATATTTGCGTCTGTTGATGATTGAAAGTCTTATCAACCTGCATACAGATTGAGTTATATTGTAAATGTCAAAGATACCAAGTGCTGTAGTTCTTCTTGGTTTTTATAGGGAGTCGCAAGACTCCTTTTTTTTGTCCAGAATTTAAATGATTTCTAAGAATAATGCATAAAAAAAGAGCGTGATATTCACACTCTTTTTCATTTGAATGCTGTCGTTTAAAGACGCATTTCAATACCTTGAGCAGCTAGATAAGCCTTGGCCTCAGGAATGGTATGCTGGCCAAAGTGGAAAATAGAAGCAGCAAGTACTGCATCGGCACCACCATGGATAATCCCGTCAGCCAGATGCTGCAAGTTGCCTACGCCACCTGAAGCAATCGTTGGTACAGTCACACGGTCATTGATAGCACGCATGAGCGGAATGTCATAACCTGCTTTGGTACCATCAGCATCCATAGAGGTAATTAACAGTTCACCTGCACCATAACTGGCCATTTTCTCTGCCCATTCCAGTACATCAATACCGGTCGGTTTGCGTCCGCCGTGGGTAAAGATTTCCCATTTATTCTCGCCAGTTTTTTTGGCATCAATCGCTACCACGATACATTGCGCGCCAAAACGCTGTGAGGCTTCCTGTACAAACTCAGGGTTGAAGACGGCTGCCGAGTTGATGCTGACTTTATCCGCACCTGCATTTAATAGTAGACGAATATCTTCGACTTTACGCACGCCACCGCCTACGGTAAGCGGTACGAATACAGATTCAGCCATACGCTCAACGGTACGGTAAGTGGTGTCGCGTCCATGATGTGTAGCGGTAATATCAAGGAAAGTAATTTCATCGGCACCTTGTTCATTATAACGGCGTGCCACTTCTACCGGGTCACCCGCATCACGAATATCAAGGAACTGAACACCCTTGACTACGCGACCGTTGTCGACGTCCAGACAAGGAATAATACGTTTAGCTAGCATAAATTTTTCCAATTATTACAGCCGATTATGAAACTCACCCACGCAAGCGCTACACCTTGGTAGATGGAAACGGTATTCTAGCAAAAATATGTAAGTTTTTTCGCAGGTTTTCTATGTCGGTTTATACCACTTTGACTTTAAAGGAAGTTCAGGATTTCGCAGCACCTTATGGACTTGAGGTGATTGATCTGATTCCCATTCAAGGAGGTATCCAGAATACGAACTATTTTCTGGTCTGCGAAAACCAGCAATATGTGCTGACCGTTTTTGAAGATATGGATGAACAGGCCGCTGGAGAACTGGTGCCGGTCTTGCAGCATCTGGGTCAGGCAGGTCTGGCCGTACCTGTGCCTTTATCCCATTCAGGCAAAGCCATTCATACGCTAAAAAATAAGCCAGCACAAATTGCACCACGCATGATGGGCGAGCATCCGATGCCATCTACCGTTGCGCAGGCGGAAGCGATTGCCATTGCTCAGGCCAAAATGCATGTCGCACTGAAAGATTTTAAACTTGAGCGCGCCTTTGTCCGTGACCATGCCTACTGGTATAACGTAGCACAGGAAATTAAACCGAGTCTGAACGCAGCAGATAAAGTCTTACTGGGTAAACTTCTGGGCCTGTATGAAGCTTTAACCGCAGTATATCCGGATCGTCCACGTGGCTTTATCCATTCGGATCTGTTCCGTGACAATACCCTGTTTGAGGGTGATCAGCTGAAAGGTATTCTGGACTTTTATGAACTGAATAAAGATGAATTCCTGTTTGATATTGCAATTACTTTAAATGACTTCTGTACCAATTATCCGGAAGTTACTTTAAATGAAGAAAAGGCCAATGCCTTTTTAAAAGCCTATGAAACTGTGCGTCCATTGACTGAGGATGAAAAATCATGTCTGGAGCTTTACCTGGCAATGGCTGCGGGCCGTTTCTGGATGATGCGTTTACAGGTGGCACAGAAAAATGCTGCTGAAGGCCGCACCGGTGAAGATATTCTGCAAAAAAATCCGGAAGAGATGCGTAACATGCTGATTGAACGTTTAAAATTTGTGACAGCTTAAATTAAAAATAAACAGGAACAGGCAAAATGCGCGATCAGGGACGTTTGGTAGAATGGTTTGATGACAAAGGCTATGGCTTTATTCAGCCCAATGATCCGGCCAAAGATCGCGTGTTTTTGCATATCAAAGATTTTGCCCGTCCCGGTCCACGGCCAATTGTTGGTTGTGCGCTAGATTATCTGGTGATTCTAGATGAGCAGGGACGTTATCGTGCCCAGCAGGTTATGTACCTGAAAGCATCACAAACCAAAACGGCAAAAACAAAAACTAAAACATCAGGCCGAAGCCAGCCAGAAAAACTACAGCCGATGCAGGTTGCTTCTGTGGCCTATATTCTGGTACTGGCGGGACTCAGTTTAGCCGGATTGTTGAGTGGAATGATCCTGTTACTGGTGAGCCTGATGAATGTCCTCAGTTACTGGCTGTATGCCCAGGATAAAGAAGCGGCACAATTGGGCAATCGCCGTATTCCAGAAAATACCCTGCATCTGGTGGCATTTCTAGGAGGGTGGCCGGCAGCCTGGCTGGCACAGCAAAAATTACGGCATAAAACACAAAAACAACCCTTCCGGCAAATTTATTTTTGTACTATAGCTTTTAACATCATTTTGATTATATGGCTGATTTCTCCCTTTAACAGCCTGAATATCTAGAAACAACCACAGGAGCGTAGATGAACTATTCAATTGATAAAGACTCAAATCGCACGCTAACCCTGATTCTTTATATCTTATATATCGTGGCCATTTTTAGTGGTGGCTTGCTGGCAGTGATTGCACTGATTATTAACTATGTGAAGCGCTCGGATGTACGAGGTTCGATTTTTGAAAGTCACTTTACCTGGCAAATCCGCAGTTTCTGGTGGTATCTGTTCTGGAATATTGTAGCCTTTGTGCCATTCCTATTCCTGTTCTTTACCCATGAAGATCCGGACCTGTTTGCAGGGGTTGCTTTTGGTGCATCCACTTTCTGTCTGGTTGTGGTCTTTGTTTCCTGGATCTGGATTGTCTATCGCGCGATTCGCGGCATTATGCGTCTGAATGACAATCGACCGATGTATACCAAATAAGATTAGCTATATTTATTTCTCTAGATAAAAAACTCCCCCTTTTCTAAGAGGGGGAGTTCATAAGCTTAGGAAAGATCTTCCTTCAACTCTTCTATTTTTTCTTTTCTAAAAAACTTTGGCTTCCATTCGCTGGCAATCACCCCAAGTACCACCATCAATCCGCCTAGAAGTGCCAGCGCAGGCAAACGTTCTCCCGCCATACGTCCAAATAAACTTGCCCAGATCGGTTCACCGGCATAAATAATTGCAGCTTGGGAAGGATCTACCATTTCCTGTGCCCAGTTCATCACCAGCTGAATACAGGCACTGGCAATACCGAGACCGACCAAAATACCTGCCAGATGCCAGTGGAAGCCAGGTAACTGAGATTCACCCAGTATCGGTGCCATCAGAAAACAAAATAGCGAGGCAAAAATGAGTTGTAGCACGGTGACACGCCGGGTATTCACCTTCGGAGCAAAATGACTGATAAAAATAATCTCAAGCGCAATGGCAATCGAGCCGAGCAAAGTCAGCGCCTGACCAAAATTCAGCTGGATGGCACCAAAGCCATTACCGGTTAAAAACACCAGACCGAGAAAGGCAAACAGGGCACCGACCCAGGTCATGAAATATGGTTTTTTACGGAACAGTAGCCACAGCAGTAGAGGCACTAAGGGAACATATAGCGCAGTCAAAAAGGCCGATT
The DNA here is from genome assembly GCF_013419975.1 of Acinetobacter sp. YH12041. Lineage (NCBI taxonomy): Bacteria > Pseudomonadati > Pseudomonadota > Gammaproteobacteria > Moraxellales > Moraxellaceae > Acinetobacter > Acinetobacter sp. YH12041. The sequence continues at coordinate 182,345 of NZ_VOZC01000001.1, forward strand.
CACTGCTACTAATCGTTTGCAAGCCCACCGTTTGTGTTCCATAACCGATCGTAATCACAGCCCCAATGATGGCACCCGCTGCCACTTCTTTAAGCGTCATGCCTTTCAAGTGCTTCAGCGACAGCAGAGTTATGGCAATTGCCGCCGCTGCAAAGCGTAATCCGACAAAGATCACCGGACTACTGAAATTCAGGCCATATTGTACAGTGATAAAGCTGCCACCCCAGATGATGGTAATCAGGATCAGAGCAAGTTGAGGAACTTTAGTTCTCCAGATAGAGGGAGTTTGGGAAACGGATGTTGACATGGGAGAGAGGATCAAAAAAATTGAACAATAAAAAAAGAGGTCCACAGACCTCTTTTTCAGCAGATGCTATTATAGCGCTTCTTGTTCATCCAGCAATAATTGTGCTTCACGCAGATTTAAAGTGCCTTCATAGATCGCACGACCGGTAATCGCACCTAAAATGCCAGGCTGATCTTTTAGATTACGCACGTCATCCATATTGGTTACGCCACCTGAAGCAATCACAGGCAGACCTGAATATTGTGCCAGATGTACGGTTTGCTCGATGTTGACACCCTGCATCATGCCATCACGGGCAATATCGGTATAAACAATACTAGACACGCCAGCATCCGCGAAACGTTTCGCCAGATCAGTCGCTTTTACATCAGTCACATTCGCCCAGCCATCCGTTGCTACCATGCCGTTCATGGCATCGATACCCACAATAATGTGGCCTGCAAATTTTTTGCATGCTTCTTCTACAAATTCAGGATTTTGCACTGCTTTTGTACCAATAATCACAAAAGATACACCTGCTTCCAGATAATGCTCAATGGTTTCCAGTGAGCGGATCCCGCCACCAATCTGGATAGGCAATTCTGGCTGTGATTTGGCAATGGCTTCTACCACTGGCTTATGAATCGGTGTACCTGCGAAAGCACCATTTAAATCTACTAAATGCAAGCGGCGAGCGCCTTCATTTACCCAATGCTGTGCTGTTGCCACCGGATCGTCAGAAAATACGGTATCGTCTTCCATACGACCTTGTTTTAAACGGACACATTTGCCATCTTTCAGGTCAATTGCAGGGATGATCAGCATGCTTTCGCTCCTTGCTTAATCTTTAGAATGAATTTCAGTGAGTTCATCTTAGCAAATAAAGTCGAAATTTCTAACTCTTAAACGGTATGAAAAAAGAAAACCTGTCTGAAGATATGCTGGAGTGACAGGATTTTATTCTTCAATTTTTTTATTCTTTGCAATACTCCTGATGGAGTCTGATATCAAAATGATATTTCGCTAGAAAACTGATCTTCTGTTTGTTCAAATTTTTGAATGCGGGCGAATTTTCAATTTTAGTGAAGTATTGGGAACTTCCTTAGGACCCAAGCCACGGTGCAGCAATTCTTCAAAGACCAGTAAAGGTGCATAGGCATCTGCAGCTGCATATTCAATTTGTGCCTGACTGAGATGTTTTTTCGCCCAGTTCGATGTCGTAACCCGTTTTGATTTAGGAAAATTCACCTGAAATAGCAAAGCCATCGCATTTTTTAATCCAAGAGGATTTTTAATGCCGAACGCACCAAAGCACTTTGACAGTTCAATCACACTGTTCAGCTCAATGCCTCTTTTACGGAAAAGATGCGCATCATTTTTCAGGCCAAAACCAACTTTAATCTGGTCTCGATTGGCAAAAATCGGTTTCAGAAAATCCCAAATGGCAGCATTCATCTGAAACAGGTAGGCCTTTTCCAGAGTGGCCAGCTGAATCAGATGCGGACCAGTAGAAACTTCACCGACCTTGAATGTGGGTTTAGATTCAGTGTCCAGACCAAAGACTGCGATCTGCTCAAGTTCTTCGCGTAGAGCTTCACATTGCTGAATGCTGTTAATCACCACAATATTTTCAGGCGCGATATTTTGAAAAGGTGGAAAATTTGCTATTGCCTCTTTACTCGGCAGAATATCGTTAAGCTGGGTATCCATGATTAAAGCATCTTCCATTGATGAATATTCAGGTTGAATAGAGCATACCTTAGAGAAGGAAGGTTGGATGTGAATTATTTTTCAAAAATAACATTTTAAACTGTAGCCCATAAAAAAAGCCCGCATGATGCGAGCTTTTTGAATGTATTGGATTAGATATTCCAATCCACAAAGTTTTTCAGTAGTTGCAGTCCTGCAGTATGACTCTTTTCCGGATGGAACTGGGTCGCAAACAGGTTATCTTTATGCAGGGCAGTACAGAAATCAATACCGTAGTTACAGGTTGCTGCCACAATGCTTGGATCTTGCGGTTCCACATAGTAACTGTGCACGAAATAGAAACGGGCATCCTGAGCAATGTCTTTCCACATCGGATGGCTTGGATCGGCCTGATGTACCTGGTTCCAGCCCATATGCGGCACTTTTAAACCCGCCATTTCCGGGAAGTGTTTGACTTCACCGGCAAAAATGCCCAGTGCATCCGCACCGCCATTTTCTTCGGAACGTTGCATCAGGGCCTGCATACCGACACAGATGGCCAATACCGGTTTGTTAAACACGGCATTACGTACCACTTCATCAATTCCGGCTTCATGCATGCCTTGCATGCAGTCACGCATTGCACCCACACCCGGAAAAACGATTTTGTCGGCTTGGGCAATCAGTTTTGGATCATTGGTCACATCTACCGTTGCACCGACGTGTTCAAGTGCTTTGGCTGCTGAGTGTAGGTTTCCCATGCCATAGTCAAGAAGGGCAATACGGGTCATTACAAGGTACCTTTGGTTGAAGCAACAGTATTCGCAGCACGTGGATCAACTTCACATGCCATACGCAGTGCACGGGCAAATGCCTTAAATACACTTTCGATCTGGTGGTGACTGTTTTTACCTTTCAGGTTGTCAATGTGTACAGTCATCAGCGAGTGGTTGACAAAGCCCTGGAAAAACTCAGAAAACAGGTCTACATCAAAACGGCCAATCATGGCACGGGTAAATGGAATGTCCATAAACAGACCCGGACGGCCAGACAGATCCACCACGACACGGCTTAAAGATTCATCAAGCGGCGCATAGAAGTGTCCATAACGGCGTAGGCCCTTTTTATCACCCAAAGCCTGAGCGAAGGCTTGACCTAAGGTAATACCACAGTCTTCTACGGTATGATGGTCATCAATTTCCAGATCTCCATCACAATGAATATCAATATCAAACAGACCATGTCGCTTGATTTGATCAATCATATGATCTAAAAATGGAATACCAGTGTTTAAAGTGCCTTGACCAGTACCATCGAGGTTCAAACGAACTCGAATTTTGGTTTCGTTGGTATTTCTTACCACTTCACTGATACGATCTGTCATAGACACGTTCCTCAAATACGTCAAAATGATTGATGTAGAAAATATTTTCGCCGTGACGACGTCACCGCATATTAGATTGCTCAGGAGGGTTTATCAATGCCTATTACCGTACATGCTTATACTTCTCTAGAAAACGACGAAGTGCGCAGCCAGCTTGAGCGACTGTATGACACTAGCCCTGAATTTAGTGATGGGGCAGATGCCATTGAACATCTAGAGCAAAACCTTGCACAGTATACCTTACTTTATACCGCAGAATTTAACACCAAAATCATCGGCGCCATCTGGTGCACAGGACAAGGCGAAAGTCGAACCCTGGAAAACATTGTGGTGCATCCGGCCAACCGTGGACGCGGGGTTGCAGAAAGGCTGGTGAGTGAGGCATGCCGCATGGAAGAGGAAAAAGGAGTAAAAGCATTTGTACCGGGATGCGGAGCCATTCACCGCTGTCTGGCAAATCTTGAAAAAATTTAAATATAGATAAATTTCAAGCAGCCTTCGGGCTGCTTTTTTTGTAAATACCGGATTCAATTTATTTTATTAGTCAGGTATTTGCTGAAAATATGAAAATATTGCTGTATAAACATGCAAATCGATGGAAAAGTAAACATTTGATGATTTTTATACGTTATGTACTTGACGATTAAGAGCTGAAACTGTTTAATACGCGACATCGGCGTGATAGCTCAGTTGGTAGAGCAACGGATTGAAAATCCGTGTGTCCCCAGTTCGATCCTGGGTCTCGCCACCATATTCAAAACGATTTTAAAGTTTTCAATCCCTGATCCCATCAGGGATTTTTTTTTAGGCCAAAATTCAGACACTCAATCTTTTTTTTCATAATTTCGATTGACTAATGTGTCCAGATACGGCTTAATACACCGCATCGGCGTGATAGCTCAGTTGGTAGAGCAACGGATTGAAAATCCGTGTGTCCCCAGTTCGATCCTGGGTCTCGCCACCATATTCGAAAAAACCTCAAACATTGTTTGAGGTTTTTTTTTCGCCTGTGATTTTTGATTCAGCCTAAGAATTAACTTGTTTTGCCATTCATCTGAGCAAGAATGAGTTCTCTAAATAATCAAGGTAATCTAATAGATAATTAAATTAAATACAGACTTTAGCAACCGATAAAGGCATTCAGGTTGTGAAATTTGAAGTAGGGGAAAGCCCATGAATAGTCTAAAAACATCTTTATTTGGGGCTCTGTTAGGTACATTTAGCATAGCAGTGCATGCGGAAGAACAGAAACCGGTGCTTACCTTGCCTACGATGACCATTATGGCTGAACCTGAAATGAGTAATGAGACTGGCTATGTTCCATTTATTGAGAATGAAGCCAATCGTCTTGCCTTACAGCATCAGGTAATCCGGGGAACCAAAGATGCAGAAAATTTTATGGTCAATCCAAATGTGCTGGCAAACCTCGATATTAAGCCGACCCAAGCTCCAGATTTGAGTTTACTGTCACCTGCACTGCAACAGTATGTGATGACCATTGCCCAGGGCTTACAATCTGGTGATCCAACCCAAGGGCTGTATACACTGCTGGAGAATGTCGGGATCGATCGTAGCAGCAGCTTGCAACCAGGACGCGGTCTTCAACTACAGATTAATCTGGACAAGGTGAATCTGGGCTTATTAGAAAACTACAACAATCCATCTCCTGTAGCGCAATTTCCAAGATCTCCTTAAAGGATGAGCCAGTAATGCAAATCAATCCCCATATTGGGGATTTTTGCTTTTTTAAATCTAACTTCTGAATAATTCATATTTTTTAGGAGCTTTGCTCCTGATTTGCTGGTTGGCTTTATGAGGGTGTAATGGATTCGATTGACCGTTTATCAAACTTAACAATAAGAAGCTGTATTACTTGTAAGATTTAATCTGACGCTTTCCCTTTTCCAACCGAGGGGTAATAAGATGAATCTCCTAAAATCCATTCAAAGCTTGGGCCTGATGCTGACCTGTACTGCTTTTACTCTCCCTGTACTGAGTCATGCAGCTCCTGCTCATTCTGAAGCAACGGTACTTCCCACCTTAACTGTCATGGCAGAGCCTGAAATGCGTGCTGTGACGGAAATAACGCCTTATCAGGAAGGTGCCAGCCAGCGTAAGGCTTTGCAGATGCGCCTGATGAAAATTGAACGCGATATCCAGGCTTATAGTGTCGATGGTGATGTCGTTGCAAATATTGACATGGGGGCAGCAGCGCCTAATCCAGATCTGGACAGTCTGCCTACTGTGTTCCGGGAATATGTACTGGCAGTAGCGCAAGGCTTGCAGTCCTCAGATCCAAGAAACGGAATCTATGTGATTTTGCAACCTTTCGGTATTGACCGGAATGCAACCAATGTCCAGATCGTCCGGGAACAGTTTGATCCGAATCGGCTTGAGCTCAGTCTGCCTTTTGGTTCACGCTAGCACACAATCCGATGGGCCAGGCTGATCAGGTCAGTCAGTTTCGGTATAGCCAGATCACGTCATGAAGAAAGGGTGGGTTAAAAACTTATTTCCTTTCTTCAGGCTTTTTACTGGATTCATTTTTTCAGTATTGAGGAAGCACGTTCACAAATGTGAAAAGCTCTATGTCTTGAATTATGCTGGAAAAATAAGCATAGTGTAAAAAATCAACAAGATCTGGATGACAGACCTGGAGCGTGTAGATGCCCCGTGTTTTTATGATTATCGCTGGAGTGGTACTGGCAATTTTGATCTGGTTATTTTATCAAAATTCTGTAGAGCAGAAACAGCAGGCCGATTTGCAAGAATATGAAACGGTACTGGAAGAAAAAACTGGATCTATTTTGCAACAGGCACAGGATTGGTCTAAACCGATTCAGATTGATCTGGAAGATGATCGTCTGGATGGGGATTATGCCGTGATGGCCCAATTTATTCTGGGTCAGATGCGTGATCGTGCCGAGGCTCGCAATCAGTATTTACGTGACCTCAAAGCAGCGGACTGGGATCGTTTTCTGGACATTGACCGTTTAGCCAAAGATCAAGCCCAAGACTATAAAGAAACCGAAGCCATGCTGAAGCGTGTGCATGAAATTGTCGATGGTTATGAACAGACAATTCAACAGCGGGCAACCCAGCAGTTAGAGCAGGTGAAACAGCTGGACATTAAAAACCGCTATCGTCAGCAGCTGGCAGATAATCTGAAAGCCAATCAGCAGCAGGATAATGCCCATGCAATTTTTGAAATTGAAAAACAGAGTCTGGCCAAAGCAGACCAGCTATTTCTGGTGCTGAAAAACAATAAATGGGAAAAGAAAAACCAGACCTTTATGTTCTATGAAGATGCACCCTTAAAGCAATTCAATAAGCTGTATCAGGAAATAGTGCAGCTCAATCAGCAAATGACTCAAGTGGATCAGCAGGCACTTAAAGAGGCAGAGAACAAACTCTAAGTATGAGGATCTTATGATTTCTTATCTCTAAATGACATGATGTTTTTCTGTCAGAATTAGTCTTGTTGCATTGCTTACATCAAAGATGTGCCAGTTCTCATTGGTAAGAGAACCAGCTATGCTTAAGAAAAATGAATATCCAGAAGCATGTTTGCAGACGGAAAGCGAGAATAGGGAGCACAATCTTTTATGCAACAATTGAAATGTTATAAAGAATTTCCGGTCTGGATGCAGCAAGCTATCCCACAAGGGTTCAAGCAGCCACACAATACCAAAGCGGGCACTTGGGCAAAGCTGACTGTGCTCAAAGGTGAGCTGCATTTTGCCATGCTGGATCCGTCAGGTCATATACAGTCTGAACATGTATTTACGCCAGAGCAGCAACCACCGTTCATTGAGCCACAGGCATGGCATAAGATTATTTCTGCCAGTGAAGATGCAGAATGTCAGCTGCGTTTTTACTGCAAACCTGAGGATTACTTTAACAAGAAATATCAGCTAAGCCCGACCCATTCGGAAATTCTGGCGGCTATGCCGTATTTAAAGGGTGGTCGTGCGCTGGATGTCGGTTGTGGTTCAGGCCGCAATTCGTTGTATTTGAGTCAGAACAGTTTTGAAGTCGACGCCTGGGATGTGAATGAAAATAGTCTACAGACCTTAAGACAGATCATTCAGAATGAAGAAATCGGGAATATTCAGGTTCAGCAACGGGATTTAAATCTTGACCCCAGTATTCAGGGTCAATATGACTTCATTTGCTGTACAGTGGTGATGATGTTCCTGCAGGCCGATACCATTCCACCACTTATTGCACAGATGCAGCAGGCGACAGTGCCGGGCGGTTATAACCTGATTGTCTGTGCGATGGATACCGATGATATTCCGGTACAGCCAGACTTTCCGTTTAGTTTTAAGCCGGGACAGCTTAGTGCCTATTATGAAGGCTGGAATCTGGTGAAATATAATGAAAATGTCGGTGAATTACACCGAGTAGATGAGCAGGGCAACCGGATCAAGCAGCATTTTGCGACTATGCTAGCCCGAAAGGTCTAATAAGAGATTTATAGGTCTTTATATTTTTGACTTTAAATCTGAAAGAGCCAAAAAACAAAAAAAAGATGTCACTCGGACATCTTTTTTTATGGATTTAAAATATCTTAAGCAGATTTTTTAAACCAAGAGAACCACCCTTTTTTCTCGGCTTTTACAGCTGCTTCGGCAGGTGCTGCTTTTACTTCTTCAGCTTTTGCTACAGTTGCTTCTTTTACTTCAGCAGTTTTTACAGCTGCATCAGTTTTCACGGCTTCTACTTTAGAATCCGCTACTTTTTTCATATCTGCAGGTGCAGCTTTTGCAGCTTCTACTTTTTGAGCCGCTTCAGTTTTTGCTGCTTCTTTAGTTTGAGCAGCTTGTTGTTGAGTTGCTTCTACTTTAGCGACAGCCGCTTGTTTCTCAGCAGTAGCTTTGGCAGCAGAGTCTTGTGCTTTAACAGTCGCAGTCGCTACTTTTGCTTGTGCAGGCGCAGTTGCTTGTTGAGCAGTTTGAGCGGCAACAGTTTTTGCTTGTTCTTTCATTGCAGCAACAGGAGAAACTGTTGCAGAAGCCATAGCAGAAGCTGAAGTTGCAACGATTGCAGTTGCTAGAAGTGTTTTAAGCATTTTCATGCATAACCCCATAAATAAAGGAGAGAAATGTGGGGTTATGATACGCCTGTCAAATATAAGTGGCTGATGGATAAGTTTTTATTGGTTGAATATTCAACTAAATTTACAAAGGGATAACATTCTTTTAAATAAAAAACCCTGTTATTAAACAGGGTTTTTTATTTATTTCTATTTTAAAGACCCAAAGGTTTTAGCATATTTGGTGTCGTTACGCTAACTGGGCCGGTCTGATAAAGTTTTCCATCGAATTTTTGATGCTTAGACCATAAAATTTGTTTCTTATCCAAATCAACATAAGAAAGTACATAGTATTGGCCTTCTGTAGGTACTGGATCATCTGCTACAACTACACCCATTGTTAAAACTGCGAAAGCAGCTGTGCCGGCAATATTACCAATCCGTTTTCCTAAAGAAGGCTGTTGTCCTAAGACCTGGATGACCAGAACCTTAGATGTGCCTAACACAGGCTTGAGATGGTCAGTTAGGCGATCTGTAATATCAATATCTACAGGTTGATAGTTATTGCTTAACGCATAACGCCCATGGCTGGCTTTAAAACTCTTTTGAAGCAGCAGTTGGATACTTGCACCATCCAGATCAGTAATTGCAGGTTGGTTGGCTGCCAAAACAGGATAAGTGCCTAAATATTCAGGTTGCGACTCTAAAGTATTACGTTTTTTATAAGTCTGAATGGTACGCTTTTCAAAGAAACCGCAATGTGTTGGCTGGAAGGTTTTGGTCACTTGAACCGCATTCTGGTTTAACTGTTTTACCAATGATTGAGATATTGCTTCGGCAGTACGATTAGATTGATCCAGTAAAATATGACTGTCACCAAGTTCTTTACGTAGTAGGCAGGCATCTGTCAAGATAGCCACAGGTTGGGTTTTAAATTCTTTTTGAATTCTTGCAAAGTAATCAGATTGTGGTGCTTTTGGTGTGCTGGCACATCCTACCAAGCTTAGACTCAGAACTGTAAATGCTAAATATTTTTTCATAATTATTTTAAATTTATATTTAATATTCAACTTTATCATAAATAAGGCTATGTGTATTTTAAAAAACTTTGAATGAATAGTTCGCAATAAAGAAACCCCGCACTAAGCGGGGGGTCTTATAATCTCGTTGTTTAAGAATTAAACACGTTCGATAATCGTTGCAATACCTTGCCCCAAACCAATACACATCGTCGCCAGACCGATTTGAGTATCTTGCTGTTCCATGATGTTTAGGAGAGAAGTGGTAATACGCGCGCCAGAACAGCCCAACGGGTGACCTAATGCAATCGCACCACCATTCAGGTTTACGATATTCTGTTTCTCGTACAGCCCTAAGCCTTTAAGAACAGACAGACCTTGCGCAGCAAAGGCTTCGTTTAACTCAACAGTTTGAATATCTTCAATCGTCAGACCAGCACGCTTCAATGCTTTTTGTGTTGCCGGAACAGGGCCATAACCCATGATCGCAGCGTCACAACCTGCAACCGCCATAGAGCGAATCACAGCACGTGGTTTCAAACCAAGCGCTTGAGCACGTTCAGCAGACATTAACAGCATTGCAGATGCACCGTCAGACAATGCTGAAGATGTTGCAGCAGTCACTGTCCCGCCTTTAGGGTCAAATACTGGACGTAAAGCACGGAAAGTTTCGATGTTGGCATCCGGACGGATCACTTCATCGATATCGCACAGAACTTTATAACCGTCAGCATTATGACCTTCAATACCTACGATCTCGTTCTGGAACAGACCATTTTCAGTTGCAGCCCAGGCACGACGGTGAGATTCCACACCAAACGCATCCTGTTCTTCACGAGTAATGCTGTTCATGCGACCTAGCATTTCAGCAGTCAGGCCCATCATATTTGATGCTTTTGCGTAGTGCTTAGATGCAGCAGGGTTCAGGTCGATGCCGTGCATCATACCTACGTGGCCCATATGCTCTACACCACCGATGATGAAGATATCACCCTGGTTAGTCGCAATCTGTGCAGCCGCAGTGTGGATTGCCTGCATAGAAGAACCACACAGACGGTTAACCGTTTGACCTGCAACAGTCTTAGGCAGGTCAGCTAACAATGCGATGTTACGCGCAATGTTCATACCTTGTTCCAGAGTCTGGTTCACACAGCCCCAGATCACATCTTCGACTTCATTCGGGTCGAATTCGTTACGAATCATCAACGCACGGATAAGTTCAGCTGACATGCTGTCGGCACGTACATTGCGGAACATACCGTTTTTCGATTTGCCCATGGCAGTACGTACGCCATCAACAATCACAACGTCACGTGGATTTAAAGTAGCCATTCACGTCACTCCTTAACCGTAGAATTTTTTGTTGTTAGCAGCCATGTCGCGCAATGATTGCGGCGCTTCATAAGCCTTACCTAAGTGCGCGTATTTGTCGCAAAGTGCAACATACTCAGCTACACCAGTTTGGTCGATATAACGGCATGGACCACCACGGAATGGAGGGAAGCCTACACCCATGATCATCGCCATATCTGCTTCAGCCGGAGTTGCAACAATGTTGTCTTCCAGGCAACGAACAGTTTCGTTACAGAAAGCCAGCATCATACGGTCAATGATCTCTTGAGGATCAAATTCACGTTTTTCAGCAGTTGCAACAGATGCCACAAGTTCGTATGCGGTTGGATCAACCACTTTGGCTTTTTTGCCTTTACGGTCAAGTTCGTATTTGTAGAAACCAACGTCATTCTTTTGACCCAGACGGTTGTTTTCGTACATCACCTGGATCGAACCTTTGAAATCAGGTTTCATACGATCCGGGAAGCCTTCAGCCATCACTTCTGCACCGTGAACGCCAGTATCGATACCAACCACGTCCATCAGGTAAGCAGGACCCATAGGCCAGCCGAATTTTTCCATCACTTTATCGATTTGCTGGAAGTCAGCACCATCTTTCAGTAACAGGTCAAATGCACCGAAGTAAGGGAACAGTACGCGGTTTACCAGGAAGCCCGGGCAGTCATTCACTACGATTGGTGTTTTACCCATTTTCTGAGCAAGAACAACAGTCGTTGCAATCGCTTCAGCAGAAGTCTTCTCACCACGAATCACTTCTACCAGTGGCATCATGTGTACCGGGTTAAAGAAGTGCATACCGACGAAGTTTTCAGGACGTTCCAGATTTTCAGCCAGACGCGTGATTGAAATCGTAGACGTGTTCGACGCAATAATCGTGTTTTCACGTACTTTAGATTCAGTTTCTTTCAGTACGATGCCTTTCACTTTCGGGTTTTCAGTTACTGCTTCGATCACGATGTCGACTTCTTTAAACTCGTCATAGCTTAAAGTAGGACGGATGCGAGCAAGGGTTTCACCCATTTGCGCCGGCTTCATCTTCTTGCGTTCAACCTGCTTGGTCAGCAGTTTGTTTGCTTCAGACATACCCAGTGCAAGTTGCTGGTTACCGATGTCTTTCATGATGATTGGAGTGCCTTTGCTTGCCGCCTGGTAAGCAATACCACCACCCATGATCCCTGCGCCTAGAACGGCAGCCTGGTTCACTGGATGTGCACCTTGTTCATATTTCTTAGAAGTTTTCTTCACAACCTGGTCGTTCAGGAACAGACCGATTAACGCACCTGCTTGTGGAGTTACCGCAGCTTTCGCAAAGCCTTGAGCTTCAACTTTTAACGCTTCATCGCGGTGTAAGCTTGCACCTGCCTGAAGAGAATCAAGCAATAGTTTTGGCGCTGGGTATTGAGCAGGGTTTGCTTTTGCAAGAACCGCACCTTTCGCCGTATTGAACGCCATCATTTGCTCAAGCATGTTCAGCTTGATTGGATCCAGTTTTTCCTGGCGTTTTGTTTGCCAGTCTAAACGACCGTGAATTGCCTGTTTCAACAGGTCAATCGCAGCATCTTTCAGTTTGTCTGCAGCCACAACCGCATCAACAGCACCATCTTTCAGTGCAGCAGCCGGTTTTTTCGGAGTAGCCATGGCCATCCATTCAACTGCATTGTCGATACCGATCAGACGGCTTAAACGAACCGTACCACCGAAACCAGGGAAGATACCAAGTTTGATTTCAGGCAGGCCGACTTGCGCCTGTTCTGACATCACACGGTAGTCACAGACTAAGCACATCTCGAAACCGCCACCTAGTGCCATACCGTTAATCGCGGCAACTTTAGGAATGTCCAGGTCTTCGAAGCTGTTAAAAATTTCATGAACTGGTAGTGCCCAGTCAACAATTGCCTGTTCGCCTTGAGCAAAGTTATCGCCGAATTCAGTAATGTCAGCACCTACAATAAATGTAGACTTGCCTGAAGTCACGATTAAACCCTGAATGTCAGCAGCGGAAACTGCGTCGATCGCAGCCTTGAAATCTTCAATCGTTGCACGGTTGAATTTGTTAACCGACTCACCTTGTAAGTCAAAGCGGAATTCTGCAATTCCGTCCTCAAGCATTTGGACGGTAATGGCATTGCCAGCGTGGATCATGCCCTGATCTCCTTTATTTTGGAGGACTTCTAAGTTGATGTTGTGAAGCAAGCGCGCATTTCCCGCGCACTTTTTTACTTCGCTAATCTTACGATAACTATATCCAAAAAGAACAACACAAGTTGTATCAAGCCGTGACGCAAGGGTCATCAATTTTCATCGCTCAATCAAGGCGTTGTCATGTCCGGAATACAGTGAACCGTTATCGCAGTGTAATGAAGTTATTGTTTCAATTTCACTTTTTTATTGCTGTCGCGCTGTTTTTATAACGTAAATTGACCAGATAGGGAATGTTTGCTGTGTGGTGTTTTGGTCAAAATAGTCAATTGAGATTCAAATTATTCGATACGGATGTAAGAAAATGTATGCAACGCTGTGTTCTACAAGCGGGTAGGGAGAGCAAAAGCAGCTTTGTTATAATGCGGCCCAGATGTGACTTTTTTATTTTTCCCCGTTCTTTTTTAGGGCTAGGATTTTTTGGGTATTGATATGCTTAAGTGGATTATTTTGGCCATCTTTGTCATCTCAGCGTTATATATTCAGCGACGTGGCACAGTTCGGCATTCTTTTTATCGCCAGTTTTTTGACCATTCGACCCTGTTTGCACCGATCAATTTTCTGATGTACGCCTTTTCAAGCGTACCGAATCAGCCTTATATCGATACGCAGCATTTTAAAGACCTAAAAGTGCTGGATGAAAACTGGGAAATGATTCGTGACGAAGCACAGGCACTCTATCAAAAAGGCGGGATCAAGGCTTCGAGCAAATATGATGACCTGGGGTTTAACTCATTTTTTAAGACTGGCTGGAAACGCTTCTATTTAAAATGGTATGACTCGGCGCATCCCTCTGCAGCAGAACTCTGCCCAAAAACTACCGCCTTGCTCAAAACTTTGCCTACCATTAAAGCGGCCATGTTTACCGAGCTGGCACCCGATAGCCGTTTGGTCCGTCATCGTGACCCTTATGCCGGTTCATTGCGTTATCACTTGGGCTTAATGACCCCGAATGATGACCGCTGCTTTATCGATGTCGATGGTCAGCGTTATTCCTGGCGCGACGGCGAGAGCGTGGTATTTGATGAAACCTATATTCATTATGCCGAAAACAAGACTGACCAGAACCGGATCATTTTCTTTGCTGATGTCGAGCGACCTTTAAAAACCCGCTGGATGGAACGCTTCAATCACTGGTTTGGTAAAAAAGTGATGACAGCAGCCAGTTCACCGAATGAGGTTGGGGATCAGACTGGTGGCTTAAACAAAGTCTTTGGTTATGTCTATCAACTCCGGGTAAAAGCCAAAGCTTTAAAAGCACAGAACCGCCAGCTGTACTATTTCCTGAAATGGTTCCTGATGCTGGGTATTTTCTTCCTGATCTTTATTCGTCCTTATCTGTTTGCCTAAGCTGCAACATAAAAAATAAAGCGCCCACATGGGCGTTTTTTATTACTTGCAGAGATTCACCACATCATTCTGATTTTGTGTAAGATAAAACAAAATAGGGGGAAGATGATGCGTGTATTTCGTTCCAAAAAAGATTGGTGGTTGCTGGCATTTTTAATCTGTATGAGTGGTTTGTTATTGCAATTACTACTGACCATGCAGGCCAAAGGGACGATGGCTCAATATCCGGTGCATACCGCAGTCTATATACTCACAATCCTCTTGGTGTGGTGGCCGGTTTGGAGTACCCGTTATATCGTGCAGGATGGGCAGTTGACCATTAAAAGCCTATGGCTGAGCTGGCAAATTCCGCTTAATTCAATTCAGAATATCCAGCCTACAGATCACTCAGAAATTGCACCTGCTTTGTCTTTCAAGCGTTTAAAAATTAGCTATACGTTGGCAGATCAACAAAAATATGTCCTGATTTCACCTAAAGACCCGGATGCATTGATTCAGGCGATTCAAGCACATCAAACAGTTTAATTGGAATCGGAGGCTTGAGGCCGAACTAGCAGTTGTCCATTAATACAGTCCAGATGGAGTTGTAGCTGTTCTGGATGGTTTAAAAAATAAATCGCTAAGACTGGTTCCAGTTCAGTCCGTATTTTCCGGCCCAGATGACGGGCGCCATAACGGATGTCATGACCCTGATAAAAATGGGCCTTGGCTGCATCAGTGAGGTGAATCTGTCGTTTCTGATGTTGCAGACGTTGATTTAATTTATCCAGCTCAATCTCAACCAGTCGTGGCAGGGCATCATTTTGGACAGCCTGATAGTGCAAGGTACGGTCAATCCGGTTTAAAAATTCAGGATCGAACTTGCGCTGCATGACTTTTTCAATAATCTGCTGGGTCGGTACTTTTTTCAGACATAGTTGCTGCATTTTTTGCGGCAGATAGCTGAGCTTTTCCAGATATTGTTGCGCGGCTTGTGCACCGACATTACTGGTCATAAAAATCATGCAATTACGAAAATCGATGGTTTTGGTACCAGCAGTCAACGTCAGTCGACCGGTATCCAGGACATTCATCAGGCCACGAATGACTTCAGTACTGGCTTTTTCCAGTTCATCGAACAGCATGATGCCGGGACGGGTATGGCTTCCGGCAATAGCGGTTTCATCAAACAGGCTATGGCCTTCTTTAGAGCCCACATAACCCGGAGGCGCGCCAGTCAGGGCAGCTGCATAATGTTCCTGCGCCAAAGTATTCATATCAATCCGGCAGAAAGCATCAGGACGGCCATAAATTGCTTCGGCAATCAGACGCACGGTCTCGGTTTTGCCGACACCGGTCGGGCCAAGCATTAAGGTAACCGAAAGCGGACGTTCAGGACTGGAAAAGTCAGCCTTGACCACATGCAGCATTTTTTCAATTTCATTTAAGGCCGCATCCTGACCGATGATCCGTTCCCGTAGCAACTGCATCACAGCCTGAGGTTCAAAATGAAAACGCGGTTTCCCAATTAAACGGTCACGCTCAGACTGGCTATGGCTAGAGGTGGCAGGTTGCACAACATGAATACCGGATTGGGAACTTGTCATCTTGGATCATCTCGAGATTGAACCTGTCGAGCATAGCAAAGTTAGTTCAGGCGACTTATAGCTTTTAGCAATCAGACCATATTGGGTTGCTTATAAATACGGCGGTCTGGGCATAACCTGTTTCACTTTCGATGACAGTTCGGGTGAATTTTGTGTCATCGCTTGAAAATGACACATTAAACATCACATATATCTGCATATTGCAGGTAAAAAATAGGTTTTAGGTGAACGAGAACGCACGCCCTCATATTGAAAAAATCTTGGCCAATATGACCACCTTACCCGGGGTCTACCGGATGTATGGCAAAGATGGCGAACTCTTATATGTGGGAAAAGCCAAAAATCTGAAAAATCGGGTGTCCAGTTATTTTGTCAAAACCCTTGATCATCCCAAGACTCAAGCTTTGGTGGCACGGATTTACGACATTCAAACCTTGGTGGTGCGTTCAGAAACTGAAGCTTTATTGCTAGAGCAAAACCTGATCAAGCTGCATCGTCCACCGTATAACATCATGCTGCGTGATGACAAATCCTATGTCTATATTTTTGTCTCTGCAGACAAGCCCTATCCGCGGATTGCCAGCGGTCGTGGCAAGGGCAAACATCAGGTCGGCAAGTTCTTTGGACCTTATCCGAGTGCTTACAATGCCCGCGATACTTTGGTTATTCTGCAAAAATTATTCAATGTACGTTCTTGTGAGAATGGTTTCTTTGCCAATCGTACTCGACCTTGTTTGCAATATCAGATCAAGCGCTGTTCCGGCCCTTGTGTGGGTCTGATTTCACCTGAGGATTATCAGGAAGATGTCAATAATTCGATTCGCTTCCTGCAAGGCGATACCAAAGAGTTGAATCAGGAACTGATTGCCAAGATGGAAGCAGCCGCAGAAAATCTGGAATTTGAAAAGGCGGTATTTTATCGTGACCGGATGGCATTACTGCGTGATGTACAGGCCCAGCAGGCGATTTATAAAGTCAAAGGTGAGGCAGATATTCTGGCGATTGCCTACCAGGCAGGCGTAACTTGTGTGCAGATCATGCATGTGCGTAATGGCAAGATGCTCGGCGGTAAAGGCTATTTTCCGGATATGCTGAGTGACGATCTGGGACAAATGCTCTCGGATTTTATTGCCAACTTCTACTTCCAGGTTGCCGATGAAATTCCTTCTGAACTGATCGTAAATATTGAAATGCCAGATCGGAAGGAGCTGGAAGCCGCACTTTCTCAACATTTTGACAAGAAAATTCAGATCAAATCCAAAGTTCGGGAAACCCGTGCCGAATGGCTGGAACTTGCACAGATGAATGTACAGCATGCCATTCAGGGCAAGCTGGCCAATCACTTTGAACTGAATGAACGTTTCCATCAGTTAGAAGAAGTTGTGGGACGACCGGTAGATCGGATTGAGTGTTTCGATATCTCACATACCATGGGTGAAGATACGGTTGCTTCTTGCGTAGTCTTTGATAGTGGAGGTGCGCGCAAACGTGATTATCGCCAGTTTTCTATCAATGATATTCAGGCGGGTGATGACTATGCCGCGATGCGTCAGGCCTTAACCCGTCGTTATAAAAAAGCCATGCTGCCAGATCTGCTGCTGATTGACGGTGGTAAAGGGCAATTGCATATGGCGATGGAAGTCATGCAGGAACTTGGACTGGATGCCTTTATGGTCGGTGTGTCTAAAGGCGAAGGACGTAAGCCGGGTCTGGAAACCCTGCATTTTACCGATGGCGGTAAGATCCAGCTTCCAGAAGATCATAAGGCCCTGCATCTGATCCAGCAGGTACGTGACGAAGCCCACCGTTTTGCCATTACCCGACATCGGGCCAAACGCGATAAAAAACGGGGTTCATCGGTACTGGAGGTAATTCCGGGACTGGGGCCGAAGCGCCGTCGTGATTTATTAACCCATTTTGGCGGGATTCAGGGTGTGCTTAAAGCTTCAGAAAAAGACCTGCAACTGGTACCAGGTCTGGGTTCCGTGATGGCCCGGATGATTTATAAAGTTCTGCATGAGTAATTGTTTTACATCAATTACAAGTGCAAAAATGCACATTGACCTTCGAGTCAAAGGTCATTTCTATTCATAGATTTTTCCAGCAATATATCGGTTCATCAGACAAAGTTGAAGGATCGATATGTCTTTGCAAACACTGTACGCACAAATTGCGCAGCAAGAATGGATTGAAATGCCGCCAGGCTGGGGACAAGGAAGAACCATCTACGGTGGACTTGCAGCTGCAGTCATGATGCAAAAAGCCGTGGTAATAATCAATGATCCTACTAAACGTCTGCTGAGTACCAGTGTGACTTTTGTTGGCCCGGTACAGGAAGGCAAAGCACGCCTAACTGCGGAAATTCTGCGTGAAGGCAAATCGGTCACTACCATCGAAGTGCGTCTATGGCAGGATGAGGCTGTTCAGAGCATTCTGATTGCCAGTTTCGGCGTAGCGCGCGATTCTAGCATTCAGGTACATCAGGAAATCCAGGCTCCGGATTATGCTCCTCCTGAAACCCTGTTCCAGATTCCTGCACAGTTCAAGCTTCCAAAGTGTTTTGATCATTTTGAACTCAGATGGGCGGATTTGAATCTGCCGTGCAGTTCAAGTGTACGTCCTGATTTTGAAGGCTGGTGCCGCTTCCATCCAGATCAACATTCTGACCGTGAATTTCAGTTAGCTGACCTGATGGCCATTTTTGACATCTGGCCACCTGGGGTGTTACCGATGTTTCAAACACTGGCCCCAGCGAGCAGCCTGACCTGGACTGTAACCTATGTGCATCCAGTGCAGCATCAGCTACATGATTGGTTTAAATATAAAGTGATTACCGACCATGCGGCTGACGGTTATTCAACAGAACATGCCTATCTGTGGGATGCAGAAAATCGGCTGATTGCGATGGCCAGACAGACAGTGACGGTGTTTGCCTAGTGACACTTCAAGTCAATTCGTATAAAGTGAAGCGTATTAATGATGGATTAAACCTCGAAAAAAGTGTGCATTTTCATCGTACATGAGGGGAACAATTGGCGGTGTCTATGACTACAGGTCGTATCCTGAATATTCCAAATATCTTGACCTTGGCTCGTATTATCCTGATTCCGGTTTTTTTATTGGTCGCATATTGGCCACCGGCAATGGGATTTAATGAAACCAGTCCTGATGTGACGCGGCATATTATCTTAACGACAATTTTTGTAGTGGCTGCAGTCACTGACTGGTTTGATGGTTATCTGGCGCGTACTCTGAATCAGACGTCTGCTTTTGGTCGTTTTTTGGATCCAGTTGCAGACAAGTTGATGGTCGCTGCTGCGCTTATTGTCTTAGTGCAATGGCAACCTTCGATCTCGATGGCTTTTGCAGCGATTGTGATTATTTCACGGGAAATTACAGTTTCAGCTTTACGTGAATGGATGGCTGAACTCGGTGCGCGTACCAGTGTGGCGGTGTCGACAGTGGGTAAATACAAAACCGCGTTCCAGATGATCGCAATTACGGTTTTCCTGCTGAACTGGCCACCGCTAGAAATGCTGGCTTATGCTTTGCTATATACAGCTGTGGTACTGACCTTATGGTCAATGTTTATTTATCTAAAAGCAGCCTGGCCATATCTGAAACAGCCTTAATCAATAAAAGCTCCTTAAAGGGGCTTTTTTTTATAGCTGAAATAGGAAATATAAAAATAGCAGGCAAAAAAATACCCAGCCTTTGGGGGAAGAACTGGGATGAAATCGGGGGTATTTCTCAGTTATTATTATAGTTATTCAAAGATATCTCATCTTCTTGCTGGTCATTATAGGGAGCACCTTCCACAAAATCATGTGGTTTCTTGTAGCTGAATGTTGTGTTTTGTGAGAGCAATGTATACAGAATTTACAATTGATTATTTTGATACAAATCTGATTGCTTTTCAGTAAGATAATGGCTGCTTAAATTTAAAAAACACGGTAGGAAAATGACAGGTTTTGAGCCTGTTTTTTAGGTCAATAATTTTCGATTTCATGAAAGTTAAAATAGTTTTTAGAGTGCTTTTAAGAGAAATAGAGTATCTGAAATAGAGTATCTATAGAAAAAGAATATCCGAGGAGTCTCTTGTCAGGTATTTAACTCATGATCTGATGAAGAAGTAATTTTCAAATTAAAAAGGGAATTCTTTTTATAGGTTACTTTTTTATAGCATTCGAAGTGATACCTTTCGCTTAATTTACGTAAGAGAAAAGCTTGAGCTTAGATAAAAAAATTTCCATGTAAGGAGTTTTTTTATTCTATGAACTTATAGCTGCTTGTCTTGTGTAAAAAACAAAAAGAGTAGGGCTTTAAACTAAAAGGGGAATCTTTCATAGATTTCCTTTTTGACAAGTAAAATTATGCGCTTGTCTTGCTTAGTTAAAACGCAGTTTAGCTCTTGCAGTATTCATAAAAAAAAGAGCCTTGTCAGGCTCCTTTTTGACATTTGAAACTACGCGCTTCGCTTGTCTTGAGTAATTTTTAGAGCAGTACATAAAAAAGAATCTCCCATAACGGAGATTCTTTTTAAAGCCTACGCGCAGCATAGCTGCTTATCTTGCGGCGTGGCGGAGCAGTGCTTTTGATATAAGAAAAGCCCCGTTTATGGAGCTTTTCAAATGTTGACCTACGCGCACCTTCGGTGCTTGTCTTGAAGAAAAATAAGGCAGCGCCTTATTTTTCTTCAGGCTTTAGACCTTCAGCTTTTTCCAATGATTCATCATTGTTAAAGAACTTCTCGCGTTGCTCTTCAAGGAACTTTTTCGCATCCGGTTCAAACACGTTTAAACGCTTTTCATTGATCAGCGTGGTCTGGTGTTTCAGCCATTCTTGCCAAGCCTGTTTAGATATCGTATCAAACAGTTCCTGACCCTTTGCACCCGGGAATGGTGCAAAGTCTAAACCTTCCATTTCTTGTTGATACTTACGGCAAAAAACTTGTCGAGACATATCAATACTCCAATTTAAAGCGAAAGCAATTAAGCGTAAAGTTTCTCTAGGCGAGCATGCGCACGTTCGATCGCAGCTTCAACCTGTGCAGGTGCAGTACCACCGATGTGATTACGTGCATTCACAGATGCTTCTAAGGTCAGGGCTTTTTCGAATACATCTGCCTGAATCAGATCAGAGAACTGTTGCAGTTGCTCAAGTGTCAGTTCAGACAGGTCTTTACCTTCCTGTACACCCAGAGCTACCGCTTTACCCACAATTTCGTGTGCATCACGGAATGCTACGCCATTTTTTACCAGATAATCTGCCAGGTCAGTGGCCGTTGAGAAGCCACGAAGTGCTGCTTCACGCATAATTTCGATGTTTGGTACAAGCGCAGGAATCATATCCGCAAATGCCATTAATGAACCACGGACGGTATCGATCGCATCAAATAATGGTTCTTTGTCTTCCTGGTTATCTTTGTTGTAAGCAAGCGGTTGACCTTTCATTAGGGTCAACAAGCTCATCAGATCACCATATACACGGCCAGTTTTACCACGGATCAGTTCAGGTACATCCGGGTTTTTCTTCTGCGGCATAATAGATGAACCAGTACAGAAACGGTCTGGAATATTTACGAACTTGAACTGAGCCGATGTCCATAGGATCATTTCTTCAGACATACGTGACAGGTGCATCATAATTAAAGATGCCGCAGCATTGAATTCAATACCGAAATCACGGTCAGAAACAGCATCAAGTGAGTTTTCAGCAACAGCTTCAAAACCTAGAAGCTCAGCGGTATAAGCACGGTCAATCGGGTAAGTCGTACCTGCCAGAGCAGCAGAACCGAGTGGCATACGGTTAACACGTTTACGGCAATCAATCAGACGCTCAGAGTCACGTACCAGCATTTCAAACCAAGCCATTAAGTGATGACCAAAAGTCACTGGCTGTGCAGTTTGCAGATGGGTAAAACCTGGCATGATGGTATTGGTGTTTTTAGCTGCCAGACCCAGGATGCCTTTTTGCAATTTTTTCAGTAATTCCAGGATGGCATCAATTTCATCACGGACATACAGACGGATATCTGTGGCAACCTGGTCATTACGGCTACGGCCCGTATGCAATTTTTTACCGGTGATGCCGATACGCTGAGTCAGGCGCGACTCAATGTTCATATGCACATCTTCAAGGTCAATGCGCCATTCGAAGTTACCTGCTTCAATATCTGCTTTAATGGCAGTCAGACCTTCGATAATGTCATCACGTTCCTGTTCGGTCAGTACGCCAACTTTTGCCAGCATGGTTGCATGTGCAATCGAGCCTGCAATGTCTTGTTTATAAAAACGTTGGTCAAATTGAACAGATGCTGTAAATTCAGCAACAAAAGCATCAGTCGCTTCAGAGAAACGACCGCCCCACATACCCGAAGTCTGGGCTTGTGATGGATTTGAGGAATTAGAAGATGTGGTCATGTCGGCTCAATCAGATTAAAAGCAGTAGAACGAAAAAGAGTATAACAAATTCAAAGCCCGTTGCCGAAGTCCAAGTCGATCAATCTTTTACATCTCCGACTAGATCAGCGCAAAGCTCCTATTTTTTTAGCCAGATCGGCAAGCTGCACTATTTGCTGGAAATGTTTATTGGCGGCAATGTGCTGGCCATGGTCTTAGCCTTGGCAAAAGCACAGTCCTGGCAGGCACTCAATCTGGCAGATCTGCTTCAATATATGCTGTATATCAACTGGATACTGTTATGTTTTGCAGCGCTAGTCGAGCTTTTTCATCAGCACTTTCAACGTATGGGGATTAAGCTGGCATTAATCTGCGGATTTCTGCTATTACAGGCGATTGTTTTGGTGACTACGACCAGTCTGAATGTGCTGACTTATTTTGGCAGTAATTTGAATTTTCAAGGATTGAGTCTGGCAGTCGCACTGGATCAGGTCGGTCTACATCTGAGTTTTGGTATCCTGTTAGGCATGTTCTGTTTTCGCTATCTGTATTTGCGTGAACAATGGGCACAGCAGCAGCACAGTGAATTAAATGCACGGATTCAGGCCATGCAAGCCAGGATTCATCCGCATTTTCTATTTAATAGTTTGAATAGCGTGATCAGCCTGATCAGTATTGACCCGGACAAAGCCGAACAAATGTTGCTGAATTTGTCCCGTTTATTTCGGGCCAGTTTTCAGGAATTGAAACTGGTCAAGTTGCAGGAAGAAATTGAACTCTGCCAGCGCTATCTGGAGATTGAACAGATTCGTCTGGGAGAGCGTTTACAGGTCGAATGGAAATTAGAAAACAAAGACTTATACTCACAAGTCCAAATTCCATTATTGACTTTACAACCCCTAGTGGAAAATAGTATTTTCCATGGAGTTGAAAAAATTTTGACAAAGAGTACCATAAGCATATTGATTGAAATCTTGCAAAATCAAATTAATATCATCATAACAAACCCCTATACGCAGGATAATAAAACATTAAAAAAGGGACATGGTATTGCAATTGAAAATGTCAGACAGCGTCTGGAAGCTTATTACGGACCTACGATGACGTTTCAAACTTTCGCCGGTGGAGGGGTGTTTACCACGGTTGTGCAATATCGCTATAAATAAAAAGAAATCAAGGAAATCACAGTTAACTTATAATCAAATGAATAATGTTGACTGGATTAAGGAGGAGAAATGGACGTCCTGATTTGTGACGATGAGCCTTTGGCTGTCGAGCGACTATCACGTTTAGTCTCTCAACTGGGGCATGATGTGGTTGCAACAGCTACGCATGGTCGTCAAGCAATTGATCTGGCTCACCAGCATGAACCTGATGTCATCTTATTAGATATTCAAATGCCTGAAATGGATGGTTTGACCTGTGCGCAGCATTTGCGTCAGCTCGACCCGATGCCGGCTATTGTCTTTTGTACGGCCTATGACCAACACGCGCTGGATGCATTCAAGTCTAATGCAGACGGCTACCTGCTTAAACCGGTGATGCAACAGGAATTGGCACAGGTTTTAGAGCATCTAATTAAACTTACCCAAGCTCAAATGAGCCAACTAAAACAAAAAGAAAATATGGAAGAAATCAATATCAGCCGCCATCAAATTGCGGCAAAGACCTATCGCGGGGTCGAATTGGTGCCAGTTGAAAATATCTATTATTTTCTGGCGGATCAAAAATATGTGACCGTACGCCATAAAAACGGCAGTGTCCTGATTGATGAAACCCTGAAGGAGTTGGAACAGGAGTTTGGACATCAGTTCATCAGGATTCACCGTAATGCACTGGTTTCGGTTCACTATCTGGAAGGCTTGGAAGTGGTGAGTTCCGGCCAGTATCAGGTGCGTTGTCGTGAACTGGAAGAGCGTCTGGCGGTCAGCCGGCGTCATTTGCCATTCTTGCGGGAACGGATTCAGAAACTCTAAACGGATCAATGAGTTCGTCTGGACCAGTATTGAAACTTGTATAAATTCGCTTGCATTTTCAAGTGAGCAGGTTAAGTTTAGACTATTGTTCTCATTGACTGTTTATTGAAATTTATGAAGACCCTAAAAATTGCTACTCGACAAAGTCCACTTGCGCTCTGGCAGGCGGAACATATCCGTGCACGCTTACAGGACCTGCATGCTGGACTTCAGGTCGAGTTAGTCACTTTTGTTACACAGGGTGATAAAATTCTTGATACGCCATTGGCTAAAATTGGCGGTAAGGGCTTATTTGTAAAAGAATTAGAAGCAGCCTTACTAGATGGTCGTGCTGATCTGGCAGTCCATTCAATGAAAGATGTGCCAATGGCTTTGCCTGAAGGCTTATCTTTGGCAGTCATCTGTGAACGTGAAGATCCACTGGATGCTTTTGTCTCAAATACTTATGCCAGTTTTGACGAATTGCCTCAAGGTGCCAAAGTTGGAACTTCCAGCTTGCGCCGTAAAACCCAGATTTTAAAACAGCGTCCGGACCTTGAGATTATCGATTTACGCGGTAATGTTGGTACACGCTTATCCAAACTGGATGCAGGTCAGTATGATGCAATCATCCTGGCCAGTGCCGGTTTAAAACGCTTGGGCCTTGCAGATCGTATTCGTCATAGTATTGTGCCTGAAGTAAGTTTACCCGCAGTAGGACAGGGTGCACTGGGCCTGGAATGCCGGAGTGGAGATCAAGCGGTATTAGATTTAATCCAGCCTCTGTTACATGTAGAAACTGATGCCTGTGTCCGTGCCGAACGTGCCTTTAATGCCTATCTGGAAGGTGGCTGTCAGGTGCCAATCGCAGGCTATGCCACTTTAAATGAAGGTGTCATTTCGATTGAAGGCCGGGTCGGTAGCGTAGATGGCGCAACTTTGCTACGCGCACAGCAAAGTGGAACCATGGCAGATGCAGAGCAATTGGGCGTGCAGCTGGCCAAAGATCTACTAGATCAGGGTGCAGGCGAGTTACTGAAAGCCCTTTATTCAAAATAATGTTGTTCATTAATACCCGTCCGAGTGATCGTGCTGCAAATTTAACGCAAGCCCTACAGACAGCGCAGATTCCGGTGATAGAGTTGCCCTTGCTAGAACTGGTACAGCAGCCTTATACGGATGAGCTAGCCAGTTTATTTAGGCAGCTACCCCAAGCAAAACTGATTGTCGTCGTGAGTCCGACCGCTGCCCAAATTGGCATGCAATATTTGCAGCAGGCAGGCCTATCATTGCATGATCTTGGAAGTGTCCAGTGGGTCGCTGTGGGTAAAGCTACCGAGCGGGCTTTAGCAAGCTACGGTATCCAGAGTTATGTGCCTGATGTGGAGACTTCGGAAGGGATGCTGCAATTGCCTGTGCTACAGCAATTAGCTACCGGATCAACTGTCGCCTTTTGGCGAGGTGAAGGTGGGCGTCAATTTATGATGCAGCATTTAAAGGATCAGCAAATTCATATATTGAATTTCATTTTATATGATCGTCAGTGTCCGCCAGTGACTTCCGAGATATTAGTTAAACATTTGACGAGCCTTGAAGCTAATCCCCGTTATGCAGTCTTGGTCAGCAGTGAAGCGAGCTGGCTTAACTGGCTAGCCTTGATGCAGCCGTATCCGCATCTCATTAATCGGGCATTGTATTTGGTTTTGGGGCCGCGTTTGGCTGCCATGCTTGGGGAATATCAACAGCAACATCAGGCTGGTTTTCAATTCGCTCAGTTAGAGGACTTAAGCGGATCGACGATTTTGCAGCAGCTACTTATGTACTAGGAAACGCATGAAAAAATTATTTATTGTTTTTTTCATCTTGAGCTTAGCGTGGATTGCCAAGCTGAGCTATGACCTGTTTGGCTTAAATTCAGCACAGACTGAATTGACCCAGAATTTGAAGCAACTGCAACAGCAGAATGCCAATCTGAATGATCAGATGGTGGCCTTAAAACGTCAAGTTGCTACGGGCCAAGCGTTAAGCCCTGAAACACCGAACAAGGGGACAGTTCAGGATACTCCTAGGGCTGATTTGCAGGATGATCTGCCTTTGGTCGAGCAATATCTGGATCTGGTTGAGTTTGCCTTGCAGCAGCAACAATATGCAATGGCTATGGAAAAGTTGAATCAATTATCCAATCAGCTTGAACATCTAGAACTGGCACCTGCTCTTCTGGGTAGCCTGAATCAGGCGATTGACAAGGATCGGGAAGTCCTTAAGCAGTTCATCAACAATCGTTTAGTACAACAGAATAAATTAAAAGAATTGCTGCAACAGATTGATATTGAGATGGAAAAGGAAATCCAGGTGCAGCATCAGCACCGCGCTACAGCCCAAAGCTCATTCTGGCA
Source organism: Acinetobacter sp. YH12041 (assembly GCF_013419975.1). Lineage (NCBI taxonomy): Bacteria > Pseudomonadati > Pseudomonadota > Gammaproteobacteria > Moraxellales > Moraxellaceae > Acinetobacter > Acinetobacter sp. YH12041. Next base: position 209,001 of record NZ_VOZC01000001.1, read on the forward strand.
GCGCTGGATTCAGATTGAATCAGTCGAGAAACCGAGTGCAGTCTTAATGCAGCGTAATCTGGTCTTAAAAGAAGCTCAGCTGCGTTTACTGATTGCAGAAAATAGTGTGCAGCAAGGACAGCAGGTAGCTTTCCAGCAAGCCCTGAAAAGTGTGATCGAGGTATTGGCTCAACTTCCGGATGCGCAAAGCAAACAATGGATTCAGCGACTGGAGCAAATTAAGATAGCACCTCAGACGCCTACTCCTCAGCTCAATACGCGTACCCTGATCGGTTAATTGCTTATGAAACAGATTTTACTTGCTTATTTACTGGTTGGTTTGCTGGGCTTAGCGATCTTGAGCGTACTGAGCTATGGTTATGGTGCGGGCTATGTCTATCTGTATTGGCGCGGACTACAAATCCAGACCACTTTCTGGTTCCTGGTGGGCTTGCTTATCGTAATCAGCTTTCTGATGCATATGCTGTGGTATGCGACCAAGCGTTATCTCAGCTTTAAACAGCGTAAACAGGAAACGGTATTCAGCTTTGCCCGCTTGCATCCTTATGAGCAGTTAGCCGTAGTTTGGTTATTAAATGCTGCACAAGATCAACGGGATTTTATCCAGCAGTCTTTTAATCAGTCGGGATTGCTCAAGTATATTATTGATGCCCGATTATCCTGGGGACAGCAACAATATAGCGAAGCATTAAGTAGTTTAAATCAGTCCAATCCCATGGCATTTGAACTGGCAGAATTACAGCGGATTGAAATCTATTTATCGCAGCAGGATGGTCAGCAGGCATTAACTCACCTAGAATTTTTAAATCAGCATGAGTTATCTCCCTGGTTAAGACGGGTCAAAACCGCTTATGAGCAGCGTTTAAATGCTTTATGGGGGCAATTCGCCTTACAGTTTCCCTGGTTATATTTACGTTCAACCAAATATGGACATTTAGACCAAGAAGTAAAAAAAATATGGCTGCAGCAATTATTAATAGCTTATGACCAAGCTACTGAAGATGATTTGGGATATTTAAAACAACGTTATCTGGATTTAAAACAGGACATATTTAATCGTGACTATGAAGTCAAGCTATTATGGTTGAAACTATTATTTAGAATGCCGGAAATGAGCGTTGAGCATGAAAGCCTTGCTAAACACTTACTGGAACTCCAATTTAATCAGGATGTATTCTATTTATGGTTCCAGCAGCAGTTATTAAAGCAGTTTCCAGATTATGCAGATATTGAGCAGCAGATCTCAGTTTGGGATGCAAAATATACTGCACTGCCAATATTAAGTTTTGCCAAATGGCATATTCTACAGGCGACTGGCCGGGTAGAAGAAGCTCAGCAATTGCTGGATCTCTATCCAGATGACATCCGCATGAGCTATTTGAGAATTAAATCTGTATTGCAGGGAAGAGATGATTTAATACAGCAGTTAAATGCCGTATTTGAATCGAATGTTAATTTTATCGAAATCAGAATTTGAGGAAATAATGTCAGAATTACAACAATATCCGGTGATTTATTCGCAAACTGTTGCATGGGGAGACATGGATGCGTTTGGGCATGTTAATAATGCGATGTATTACCGTTATATAGAAAGTGCCCGTTTGGCTTATTTGGGTAAATTAAATATTTTTGATGAAGATATTTTAACAGTAGTGGCTTCAAATCAATGCCGTTATTTAAAACCTGTGGTTTATCCAGATCAATTAAAAGTGGCGGCACGAATTGATGAAATTCGGAATAGTGCAGTCAGAATGCATTATTTATTATGGAGTGAACAGCAGCAAAGTATCGTAGCTACTTCCGAAGCAGTAATTGTATGTTTAAATAAAAATATGCAGAAAACTGAAATACCTGAACATATTCGAGAAAAAATAAAATCGCTAGAATTAACTGTACAACATGAAATTTAATATTGAGTTTCATCTCTAATTTAATGATTAATTTTGTAATGACCCTTAAGTTTATTGTTATACATTTAAAATTTTATATTGAATATTACACTTAATATAAATATGATGGGTTCGTTATTTATTAAAAGAAATAATGCTATTTATTGGAGAACATGATGCCAGACATTACAAATTTATCAGTTGAAGAGTTAAAACGTTTACAAGCAGAAGCTGAGTCTTTAATTGCTTTGAAAAAAGATCAGGAAATTGAAGATGCTTATCATCAGGTATTGGATATTGCCGACAAAGTAGGCTTAACGATTGAACAGCTTCTTGAGTTTGGTGCTTCTAAACGTAAAAAAACTGCACGTAAGTCTGTAGAGCCACGTTATCGCAGTAAAAGCAATCCGGAAGACACCTGGACTGGTCGCGGTAAACAGCCACGCTGGTTAGTTGCTGAATTAGAGAAAGGCGCAAAACTGGAAGATTTCGTGATCTAATCCTTCTGCCGCATTATTCATCATCAGGCTGTTATGCATACGGCCTGTGATTGATCAGCCAAGCACATCCTGCTTGGTTTTTTTATGCCTATGAATTGGCGTCAGAGAAAAAGTGTGCATAATGTGATTATAAAATGACAAAACTATAAATTTAGGGGTTTCGATTGGATAGGTTGGTCGTGGCGGGATGAGCAATAAGCCGAAAACATTAAAATGGTTGATATTTGCAATTCTAGCCTTTTTTGTCTTTATAATTCTGCAAGTTCCTGCAGCTTGGTTAATTTCAAAATTTTATAAAAATAATCAGGTCTTACATAATGTAAGCGGGAATATCTGGCAGGGAAGTGCGGACTGGAAAAAAGGTAATCTTCGGGGAAGTCTGAACTGGCAGGTTCGTCCTTTGGACCTGTTGTTGCTGAGATTAGGTGCAAATATTGATCTGCATAGCGGTAATACCCAGTTTTCGGGTGTGATGGGCTATGGTTTGAATAAAACTTTAACCGTCAAAAACCTTGAGGGACAGCTTGCACCTGAAACTTTAAAGAAGATTGCCGACTGGCAATGGCCTACCAACCCGATTCAGTTTAAAGAACTCGATTTTAAATATAAAAAAGAGCAAGGCTTTAGTCATGTAGACGGTCAGATGCAATGGAGTGGTGGTGAACTGATTTACACGTTTGCCCAGCGTCAGGAGCGTATGAATGTACCGGTTCTAAGTGGTCAGTTATCCGATGAGAATGGGCAGCTGCTGCTGGACGTACGTGATAATCGTGATCAACGTATGTTGAATATTAAACTGGATCCAAGCCTGATGCTGGATATTCAGCTGACACAGCGCTTTTTACTCAATGCTCCTTCTTATACCGGTAAAGCTGGACTGGATACTTATGTGATTAGTACCCGTCAGCCTTTGATGGGGGGCTTCAACTGATGGCAAGCCCACTCGATTATTTTAAAAATATTGATCTGAAACAGACGGAGCGTGTTGCTCCAATTTTATTATTCCTGCTGATTCTGTATTTATGCTGGAAATTGGCCGCCTTATTCTGGCTTCTGGTGGCTCCGCCACAAGCGATGCAGATTGATCAGGTAGAACTGGGGTCACAACAGACTCAAGTGCCAAATATTAGTGCCTTTTCACTATTTCAGGAAACTACTTACGCAGCGAACACTGCTGAAACTGCCAATATTGTCTTGCAGGGGGTTGTGGTGGCGAGCCCAAGCTATAACTCTTCAGCAGTCTTGAAAATTAATGACCAGTCTGACCGTTATCGGGTCGGAGAGGTATTGGGGAATAGCGGTTTTACGCTGGCTGAAGTGTATTGGGACCGGGTGATTTTGCGTAAATCAAGCGGTGCGACCCAAGAAATCCTGTTTAAAGGGTTGGAAAATGGTTTAAACCAGCCAATCGTGCCGGATACCTCAGCATCTTCAAATCCGATGCCTCCGATGCATACGGAAAGTGGTATGCCTGAGCAACCTTCACCGCAGAGTGAAATCAATCGGGCTATCCAGCAGATGCAGGAAAATAAGGACCAGTACTTACAGAATATGGGGGTAAGTGCAGCAGAGGGTGGTTATGAAGTCACTTCACGGACACCGGCTGCACTGCGTAATCGCTTGGGATTAAGACCGGGAGACCGGATTTTGTCTTTGAATGGTCAGACCCTGTCACAGGGACAAACCGAAGCACAATTACTGGAACAGGCTCGACGTGAAGGTCAGGTCAAACTAGAAATAAAACGTGGTGATCAGGTGATGACCATACAACAGGATTTGAAGTGATGTGTCATCACGCATAGGGTTAGGAAACACAAAAGTTTATGGCTTTATTTAATAATAATCGATCAGCATGGGCATTCTGTGTGGCCGCACCATTGGTTGCTATGGTCAGTACGGCAAGTTATGCGCAAACCTGGAAAATCAATCTCCGGGATGCAGACTTAACCGCCTTCATTAATGAAGTGGCGGATATTACCGGTAAAAATTTTGCGGTAGATCCTCGGGTTCGAGGTAATGTCACGGTCATTTCCAACAAGCCACTGAATAAAAACGAAGTTTATGACCTGTTTTTAGGGGTCTTGAATGTCAATGGTGTAGTGGCCATTCCTTCAGGAAATACCATCAAGCTGGTTCCAGACAGCAATGTCAAAAGCTCCGGGATTCCCTATGATGCACGTCATCGTGCGACTGGTGACCAGATTGTCACTCGCGTGATCTGGCTGGAAAATACCAATCCGAATGACCTGATTCCAGCCCTGCGTCCGTTGATGCCACAGTTTGCCCATTTGGCTGCCGTTCCAGGTACCAATGCACTGATTGTGTCGGACCGGGCGACCAATATCTATCAGCTGGAAACCATCATCCGTAATCTGGATGGCACGGGCCAGAATGATATTGAAGCCATTAGCCTGCAATCCAGTCAGGCCGAAGAAATGATCGAGCTGATTGATTCAATGGCAGCGACAGGTGCAGCTAAAGATCTGCGTGGTTCACGGATACGGGTCATGGCAGATGTGCGTACCAACCGTATTCTGATTAAAGGGGATCCAGCGACACGCAAGCGCATTCGTCAGATTATTGAAACACTGGATGTGCCTGCAGCAGACCGTCTGGGGGGCTTAAAAGTCTTCCGTTTGAAATATGCCAGTGCCAAGAATCTTTCGGAAATTTTGCAGGGGTTAGTGACAGGGCAGGCAGTCAATACTGGTTTGGATAATTCTTCTTCCAGCTCGTCTTCTTATAATTCGACTAATAACCTGAATAACAACAGTACTACTAACTCAAACAGCTCAACCGCATCCAACATTCAGTTAAATACAGGCATGAAAACCGAGCAGGGCGGGATTAGCAGCTTTAATGCCAATGGCGTCAGTATTATTGCGGATGCCACGCAGAATTCTCTGGTGGTTAAAGCAGACCCGCAACTGATGCGTGAAATTGAATCTGCGATTGATCAGTTGGATGTGCGCCGTCAACAGGTTCTGATTGAAGCTGCAATTATTGAAGTAGAAGGGACAGATGCGGACCAGCTGGGTGTGCAATGGGCTTTGGGGGATATCAGCAGCGGAATTGGCTTAATTAACTTCGATAAGTTTGGTACTAGTCTGAGAAATATTGCGGCGGGCTATCTCGCAGGTGGTGGCTTAGGTGCTGCAAGTACTGTGGGTGCGGGTAGTTCCATTGTGATTGGAGATTTTCAGGAAGGCAGTGATGGTTCACGTCGCCTGTATGGTGCGATGATTCAGGCATTGAAAGAAACCACCAAGTCTAACCTGTTATCTACGCCGTCGATTGTAACCATGGATAATGAAGAAGCCTATATTGTCGTAGGTGAGAATGTGCCCTTTGTGACCGGTTCGGTTTCGACCAGTGGCTCAGGCGTGGCTAATCCTTATACCACCATTGAGCGTAAAGATGTCGGGGTCACTTTGAAAGTCGTACCACACATTGGTGAAGATGGTACGGTACGTCTGGAAGTTGAACAGGAAGTCTCTGCTGTCAATCGAGATCGTGGACAAGCACAGGATTTGGTGACCAGCAAGCGTGCAATTAAAACTTCGATTCTGGCTGAACATGGGCAAACCATCGTACTCGGTGGCTTAATCTCGGATAATACTACGTATGGACGTCAAGCTGTTCCAGGTCTGGGAGCGATTCCAGGCATAGGACGCTTATTCCGCGCTGAAGGTAAATCTAATCAAAAACGTAACTTGTTAATATTCATTCATCCAACAATTGTAGGTGATAAAAACGAAGTACGTAAACTAGCCCAACAACGTTATGGTCAACTCTATAGCCTGCAATTGGCACTCGATTCAGACGGTAATTTTGCCAAGCTGCCGGAAAGTGTTGAAGATGTGTATCAGCAGCGTATTCCAGTTTCCAAGACACCACTGACGAATTCGACCTACCAGAATGTCCCAAGTGCCCCAGCACCAACGCCGTCAGCTACAGCAGTAGCTACACCGGTAGCAATTGAGCCGGGGATTCAGCGACAAGTGGTACAGCAGCCAGTCCAGCAGGTTGAAAAAAGTAGAAATACCGTTACAACAACCACACTTAGACCCAAAAGCTAGACCATTCGCATTTGCATACAGCATGTTATGATAATGTCAAAGAAAATAGAGAAGTAGATTTCATGACTTGGAAAATACAGGCAATTACCGATGACTTGACCGGACAGGAAATAGCAATCGACCGTGACATGCTGGTAGGGCGTCATCAGGCGGCTGATATTGTGCTGCAGGCTGCGGAAATCTCGCGTAAGCATGCTGCTTTTCTGCTGAAAAACGATGCACTATGGGTACAGGATCTAGGCTCATCTAATGGCACTTTCGTGAATGACTTGCGTATTGAGCAGGAAACGCGATTAAAACAAGACGATGTAGTCCAGTTTGCCAGCTTGAAATTTCTGGTTCTTGAACCTGTAGCGCCTGTTGAAGTGGCGCCAGAAGTTGAAGAAACAGCAGAGCAAGTGGTTGAAGAAATCGAAACGGTTGAGAAAACTCCTGCCCAGCAGATGAATGAGCAGGGCATTCCAGAATTGAAAGAGCGTGATGCTTCAGTCAACTTGACTCGTGATGGTATGCCGACCAATGTCGGTATTCCAAAACCTGCGCCTATTGCTGAAGGGGTAGACCTGAGCTCGGTTAAGCCAGAACCCGCACCGATTCCGGTGGAACAGCCTGTTTCTCGTGTAGAGCAGGAAAAAGAAGCACAGAAAAATGCATCTATTGGACTGATTTCACTAATCGTTCTGATTATTTTGGCGATTATCGCCTGGGTGTTGTTTAAATAAGCCCATGATTGGTTACAATCGAGGCATGCATCACGCATGCCTTTTTTATGGCTGCAAATAAAGAAAATGAGGGGCAGGATGTCAATTGCACAACTGGAACAACGTAAGCTGATTTTATTCGATCTGGATGGTACCTTGGTGGATTCAGCCCATGATCTGTATCGAGCCATGAATATGAGCCTGAATGTCTTGCAGCTACCCCTGGTGACTGAGGAGCAGGTACGGGTGTGGATCGGTAAAGGAACGTCCAAGTTCTGTGAAAGCGTACTCCAGCATTTGGTGGGAGAAGTATTACCCGCCCAGCATCAGGAATTACTTGCGACGTTCCTGGAAATTTATAATGCCGATCCTTGTGTAGATACCAAGCCATTTGACGGAATTATCGAGTTTCTGGAATGGGGTAAGGCTAACGATAAAAAACTGATCTGTGTGACCAATAAACCAGAAGAACCGGCACGCAGTATTCTGGATATTCTGGAAATGGCGCAATACTTTGATGACACGATTGGTGGTGATCGCTTTACCGAGCGTAAGCCAGATCCGCGTCAGTTGTTGCATTGTGTAGAACATTATGGCGTGACCAAAGAGCAGATACTGATGATTGGTGATTCGGTCAATGACATTGAAGCTGCACGCCGTGCGGGTATAGATTGTATTGTAGTCAGCTATGGCTATAATCATGGTGAAAATATAGCAGACTGTGATCCTCAAGAAATTGTCGATGATCTACGTGAGTTGCTTGCTTAAATAGGGTACGAAGGAAATAAGATGAATAGTTGTAAGGTTTTTCGATGGCGTCGCTCAGTCCAATTCCATTTCCATACTGAGTAACCCTAATTTAAAGAGAAAAACCGAATGACAACTTCAGCTCAATTCCAGCAACTTGCATCTCAAGGCTACAACCTGATTCCTGTATACCGCCAGCGCCTGGCTGATACTGATACTCCTTTATCTATCTTTGCCCGTCTAAAACAGCACCAACAGGCTTATCTGTTCGAATCTGTGGAAGGGGGAGAAAACTGGGCGCGCTATTCAATTATCGGCCTGGGTGAATCGACTGTATTCTCCTGTAATGCGGGTGAACTGACTGTTCAGCATCCAGATGGCTCTATTGAAAAACAGCACTGTGCCGATCCATTCCAGTATATCCGTGACTTTCAGGCACAGTTTAAAGTACCGACCCAGGCAGAACTTCCAGCCTTACCAAGCTTTACCGGTGGTCTTGTCGGTTACTTTGGTTATGACTCAGTACGTTATATCGAACCTAAGCTAAAAAATGTGCCTGAAGCTGATCCGGTAGGCTTGCCAGATATCTGGATGATGCTGTCCAAAACCGTCATCGTATTCGATAATCTGAAAGATACCCTGTTCCTGATTGTCCATGCCGATGCAGCGGATCAGGCAGCTTATGAGAAAGCGCAGCAGCAGCTGGATGAGCTGGAAAATATTCTGGCAACACCAGTGAGCCTGAAAGCAGAAAAACATACAGCACCGCACTTTGAGTCTTTAACTGGACATGACAACTTTATTGCCTCTATTGAAAAGGTAAAAGAGTACATTCGTGCCGGAGATGTGATGCAGGTCGTGCCGGGTCATCGTATGGTTTCTGATTTCGATGGTGAGCCTTTACAGGTCTATCGCGCATTACGTCATCTTAATCCATCACCTTACCTGTTCCTCGTGCAAGGGCAGACCCTAGAAGACAATACGCCGTTCCATATTGTCGGCTCTTCACCTGAAATTCTGTCACGTCTGGAAAATGGCATTGCGACTGTTCGTCCACTGGCGGGTACGCGTCCACGTGGCAAGACCAAGGAAGAAGATCTGGCACTGGAAAAAGATTTACTGTCTGATGAAAAAGAAATTGCCGAGCACTTAATGCTGATTGACTTAGGCCGAAATGATGTCGGTCGAGTATCCAAAATCGGTAAAGTGCAAGTCACTGATCAAATGGTGATCGAACGTTACTCGCATGTGATGCACATTGTGTCGAATGTACAAGGTGAAGTGCGGGATGATGTGGATGCGCTGGATGTTTTTAAGGCAACTTTCCCGGCTGGAACACTTTCTGGTGCGCCAAAAATTCGTGCCATGGAAATTATTGACGAAGTTGAGCCAGTAAAACGCGGAATTTTTGGCGGCGCTGTTGGTTATTTAGGCTGGCATGGTGAAATGGACATGTCGATTGCCATTCGTACCTGCGTGATTCGTGAAAATAAGGTCTATGTTCAGGCTGGAGCAGGGCTGGTTGCGGACTCAAATCCTGAGTCAGAATGGAATGAAACCCAAATAAAAGCTCGTGCAGTGATCAAAGCGGTTGAATTATCATCAAACGGATTGATTTTGTGAGTTTTTGGCGTTTTTTTTGAAAAAAACACTTGCATGGATTCTGAGTTTTGCTAAACTGCACACCGTTCCGATACGAAACGTACGAAACACTAAGAAACGCCGGCATAGCTCAGTTGGTAGAGCAACTGACTTGTAATCAGTAGGTCCACAGTTCGAATCCGTGTGCCGGCACCATCTTAGAGAGTTTGGAGTGCGAAGTAAAGAACGACACTGATGTAAGTGTAAAAATGGTGAGGTTCCCGAGCGGTCAAAGGGGGCGGACTGTAACTCCGCTACGAAAGTTTCGAAGGTTCGAATCCTTCCCTCACCACCAATTTTAAGACTTCAAAGTGGTAAGTACCAACATCGTGCGGGAGTAGCTCAGTTGGTAGAGCGGCAGCCTTCCAAGCTGCATGTCGCGAGTTCGATCCTCGTCTCCCGCTCCATTGTTTGAAGTGCTAATATTTGCTCTTATAGCTCAGTGGTAGAGCACTCCCTTGGTAAGGGAGAGGTCTCGAGTTCAAATCTCGATAAGAGCTCCAGATTACAGTTTGGCAACGTGGTTGCAAAAATATTTCAAAAGCAGGCTATTTAGTCTGCTTTTCAAGTATTTGGTGTTTGGTTTTTTTTAAACGATATGTCGGAGCTGGGTTTTACTCAGAATTGTGTTCGACGTAAACGAGGAAGATTAACATGGCTAAGGCTAAGTTTGAACGTAATAAGCCACACGTTAACGTGGGCACAATCGGTCACGTTGACCATGGTAAAACAACTTTAACAGCTGCGATTGCAACTGTATGTGCTAAAAAATTCGGTGGTGAAGCGAAAGACTACGCTGCAATCGACTCTGCACCAGAAGAAAAAGCACGTGGTATTACAATTAATACTTCACACGTAGAATACGATTCTCCAACTCGTCACTACGCTCACGTAGACTGCCCGGGCCACGCCGATTATGTTAAAAACATGATTACTGGTGCTGCTCAGATGGACGGCGCGATCCTTGTATGTGCTGCGACTGACGGTCCAATGCCACAAACTCGTGAACACATCCTGCTTTCTCGTCAGGTAGGTGTACCTTACATCGTTGTATTCTTGAACAAATGCGACCTTGTAGACGACGAAGAGCTTCTTGAACTGGTTGAAATGGAAGTTCGTGAACTTCTTTCTACTTACGACTTCCCAGGTGATGACACTCCTGTAATCCGTGGTTCAGCACTTGCTGCACTTAACGGTGAAGCTGGTCAATACGGTGAAGATGCAGTTGTAGCTCTTGTTGAAGCGCTTGACTCTTACATTCCAGAACCAGAACGTGCAATCGACCAAGCATTCCTGATGCCAATCGAAGACGTATTCTCAATTTCTGGTCGTGGTACAGTAGTAACTGGCCGTGTAGAAACTGGTGTCATCAAAGTTGGTGAAGAAGTTGAAATCGTGGGTATCAAAGATACAGTTAAAACTACTGTAACTGGCGTTGAAATGTTCCGTAAACTTCTTGACGAAGGCCGTGCTGGTGAGAACTGTGGTATCTTGCTTCGTGGTACTAAACGTGAAGACGTACAACGTGGTCAAGTACTTGCTAAACCAGGTTCTATCAAACCGCACACTAAATTCGATGCAGAAGTATACGTACTTTCTAAAGACGAAGGTGGTCGTCACACTCCATTCCTGAATGGTTACCGTCCACAGTTCTACTTCCGTACAACTGACGTAACTGGCGCGATTTCTTTGAAAGAAGGCGTTGAAATGGTTATGCCTGGTGACAACGTAGAAATGTCAGTAGAACTAATTCACCCAATCGCAATGGACCCAGGTCTACGTTTTGCGATCCGTGAGGGTGGTCGTACAGTTGGTGCTGGTGTAGTTGCTAAAGTAACTGCATAATCATAGAATAGAAAATAAGCTGGAGTTTCGGCTCCAGTTTATCTACAGGCCAGTAGTTCAATTGGTAGAGCGTCGGTCTCCAAAACCGAATGTTGGGGGTTCGAGTCCCTCCTGGCCTGCCAAGTTTTTTTCAAAAGACGCTTGATGTCGGCAAAACTGGTCATATAATAAGTCGCGAAACCTACGACGAGTACAAAAATGTCGAATGATAAATCACGCGACGCATTAAGCGAAGCGGCAATTCCTCAAAGAAATAATCCTGCTGTAGATGTAAGTTCTGGTTCTCCATTAGACATTGTTCTATGGGTTATCGCCTTGATTTTATTGGTCGGTGCTATGATGGTAAACCAATATTTACCTGCATACTGGGCGCCTGCGAATGATATTTGGGTGCGCGTTGGGGTAATTTTGGCTTGTATCGTTGTGGCATTCGGTTTATTATACGCCACCCATCAAGGCAAAGGCTTTGTTCGTCTTCTTAAGGATGCACGAATCGAGTTACGTCGAGTGACCTGGCCTACCAAACAAGAGACTGTGACCACATCTTGGCAAGTCCTTGCTGTTGTAGTGATTGCAGCCATTGTTCTATGGTGCTTTGACTATGTTTTAGGCTGGTTAATGAAGTTTATTATCGGGTAAGAGAGCTATGAAACGTTGGTACATTATTCATGCCTATTCAGGTTATGAAAAACAAGTGATGCGTTCGCTTAATGATCGAATCCAGCGTAGCGCTGTTGCCGATAGCTTTGGTGAAGTCCTTGTTCCTACCGAAGAAGTGGTAGAAATGAAGGATGGCAAGAAGCGTAAATCAGAGCGTAAGTTCTTTCCTGGCTATGTATTAGTCGAAATGGAAATGAACGATGACACTTGGCACATCGTGAAAGAGTGTCCAAAAGTGCTTGGTTTTATTGGTGGTACGGCTGAAAAACCGGCTCCAATTACGCAAAAAGAAGCTGATGCAATCCTTGCACGTGTACGCAATACTGGTGAAGCACCGCGTCCTAAGACCATGTTTGAACCAGGCGAAGAATTACTCGTAATTGACGGTCCATTCACTGACTTTAAAGGTGTGGTGGAAGAAGTGCTTTACGACAAGTCACGCTTAACGCTGACGATTAACGTATTTAACCGACCAACTCAGGTTGAACTGGAATTTCGCCAAGTCGAAAAAACAGTTTAATTTGTTCGGGTTGAAAACGCCTGATTTGCGTGCAAATCAGGCATTGTTGTTGTAACGGTATCGTTACTTGAAATCATTGGGGAGCCTAGCGGCGTTTGCACCCAGAGGTAATTTGAAATGGCTAAGAAGATTGACGGCTATATCAAGCTGCAAGTTCCAGCTGGTAAAGCGAATCCATCTCCACCGATTGGTCCTGCACTAGGTCAACGTGGTGTTAACATCATGGCATTCTGTAAAGAATTCAATGCTGCTACACAAAAAGTTGAAGCTGGTCTACCAATTCCAGTCGTGATCACTGTGTACAACGACAAGTCGTTCACATTCATCATGAAAACTCCACCTGCTGCTGTTCTTCTTAAGAAAGCTGCTGGTATCCAAAAGGGTTCTTCTGTACCTAACAAAACTAAAGTTGGTAAGTTGACTCGTGCTCAATTGGAAGAAATCGCGACTACTAAAGAACCAGACTTAACTGGTGCTGATTTAGACGCGCGTGTACGTACCATCGCTGGTTCTGCACGTTCTATGGGCTTGGAAGTGGAGCTATAAGACATGGCAAAGTTAACTAAACGTCAAAAAGCCATTGCTGCTGCTGTAGAAGCACAGAAAGTTTACACTTTAGAAGAAGCTGTAGAAGTTCTTACTAGCCTTCCAGCTGCGAAATTCAAAGAATCTTTGGACATCGCTGTAAACCTGGGTGTTGACCCTCGTAAATCTGATCAGGTTGTTCGTGGCGCGACTACTCTTCCTGCAGGTACTGGTAAAACTGTACGCGTAGCTGTATTTGCTCAAGGCGCTGCTGCTGAAGCTGCGAAAGAAGCTGGTGCAGACGTTGTTGGTTTCGATGATCTTGCTGAAAGCATCCAAGGCGGAAACCTTGACTTCGACGTAGTGATTGCTGCTCCTGATGCAATGCGCGTTGTTGGTAAACTGGGTACGATTCTTGGTCCACGTGGCTTAATGCCAAACCCTAAAGTAGGTACTGTAACTCCTGACGTAGCAACTGCAGTTAAAAATGCAAAAGCTGGTCAAGCGCGTTACCGTGTAGACAAAGCAGGTATTATCCACGCTGCGATCGGTCAAGTAGGTTTCTCTGCTGAAGCTGTTCGTCAAAACGTTGAAGCTCTTGTAGCTGACCTTAAGAAAGCAAAACCTGCTACTTCTAAAGGTGTTTACATTCAAAAGATCACTCTAAGCTCTACTATGGGTCCTGGTCTGATCGTTGATGTAGCAAACGTTTCTAAATAAGTTATAAACTTATACAGAATTTTAAAGCCCTGAGTAAGTTTTAAAGCACTGCTTTAAAACTTACGCAAGAAGAAACCGGTTTCGGACTACTTGCGAACTTAGGCAGACTTTGAATTGATAAATGTAAATTTATCAGCGTCAAAGACCTCAGGCGAGGGGAGTTTTATGCTTTCCTCTTAATACTCCAGCCTGCGTAGACGCGGTGGTGTGATTTGTTCATCCTCCGCGTGTGATTTCAGAGATGAATTCACGAATTGGGAGTGTGCTTGTGATCAGGCACATAAATCACCGTTAGGAGGTTTTACAATGGCTCTTCTTATTGAAGGCAAAAAACAGATCGTAGCTGAAGTAAGTGAAATTGCTTCTACTGCATTTGCCGCTGTTGTTGCTGACTACCAAGGTTTAACAGTTGAGCAATTAACTGCTCTTCGTGTTGAAGCTCGTAAACTAGGTGTTAAAACACGTATCGTGCGTAACACTCTGGCTAAACGCGCTCTTCAAGATACTCAATTCAATATCTTGAACGACAGCCTTGTTGGCCCAACAATCTTAGCTTTCTCGACTTCTGAAGACGACATGGGTGCAGCTGCACGCTTGTTCGAAGAATTCGCAAAAACTAACAAAGCATTCGAACTTAAAGCTGCTGCATTTGATGGCAAAGTTTACGAAGGTGCTGAAGTTAGCGTAATCGCGAACCTTCCGAACCAAGAAAAAGCGCTTACTATGCTTGCAAACGTTCTTCAAGCTCCTATTTCGAAATTGGGTCGCCTTATTACTGCGCTCAAAGAGAAAAACGAGTCAGAAGCTGCATAAGCTTAAATTTATTTCCACACCATTCAATTTCCATTTGGAGTTATTCTCATGGCTTTAACTAACGAAGAAATCCTAAACGCAGTTGCAGAAAAAACTGTTCTTGAACTTGTTGAACTAATCTCTGCTTTCGAAGAGAAATTCAACGTATCTGCTGCTGCTGTTGCTGTTGCTGCTGCTCCTGGCGCTGCTGCTGCTGCTGAAGAACAATCAGAATTCAACGTTGAGTTGACTTCTTTCGGTGGTAACAAAGTTGCTGTAATTAAAGCAGTTCGTGAAGCTACTGGTCTTGGCTTGAAAGAAGCTAAAGACATGGTTGAAGGCGCACCTACAGTTCTTAAAGAAGGCGTTTCTAAAGAAGAAGGCGAAGAGCTTAAGAAAAAACTTGAAGAAGCTGGTGCTACAGTTACTCTTAAGTAATTTCTTAAAGGAGCCGGTTTTTTTATAATCGGCTCCAAAAATTGGCTGATGGCTCTTGGGTCATCAGCCTTTTTGCGTTACAATAATCGGCTCGATTTTTGTTTGCATGATATAAAATTCATACAAATTAAAAATAAACATAATGAACAAACGCTTACCAATATTTTTCATTAAAAAAATATTGTTAAGCGTTTTAATACCACTAAAAATTGCAGCATTTGTAAAGAGTGGTGGCCATATCGGCCAGCGTAATTCCTTCTGAGCCCGTTCTGCAGGCGGGCTTGGTTTACACTTTCCGAGGACTCCAGATGGCATACTCATATACCGAAAAGAAACGGATCCGTAAGAATTTTGGTAAATTGCCTAGCGTCATGGATGCTCCGTACCTGCTCGCGATTCAAGTCGACTCGTACAGAACATTCTTACAAGATGGCAAATCACCAAAAAACCGCGAAGATATCGGTCTCCAAGCCGCATTTCGTTCAGTTTTTCCTATTGAAAGTTATTCTGGCAATGCTGCTTTAGAATTTGTTGAGTATAGTCTTGGTAAGCCTGAGTTTGATGTACGCGAATGTATCCTTCGTGGCTCAACTTATGCAGCACCAATGCGCGTAAAAATTCGTTTGATCCTGAAAGATCGCGAAACTAAATCAATCAAAGACGTACGTGAACAAGAAGTCTACATGGGCGAAATGCCGCTTATGACAGACAACGGTACTTTCGTCATTAACGGTACCGAGCGTGTAATCGTATCGCAATTGCACCGTTCACCGGGCGTATTCTTTGACCACGATAAAGGCAAAACTCACTCAAGCGGTAAAGTCCTTTATTCAGCTCGTATCATTCCTTACCGTGGTTCATGGTTAGACTTTGAATTCGATGCCAAAGACTTGGTCTACGTACGTATTGACCGTCGTCGTAAATTGCTTGCGACTGTGGTGCTTCGTGCGCTGGGTTATGCCAACGAACAAATTCTCGACATGTTCTACGAGAAAGTACCTGTGTATCTGGACATGGGTAGCTACCAGATTGACCTTGTTCCAGAGCGCCTGCGCGGCGAAATGGCACAGTTCGACATTGCTGACAAAGACGGCAAAGTCATTGTTGAACAAGGTAAACGTATTAACGCACGTCATGTACGTCAAATGGAAGCATCTGGTCTTGAGAAGCTTTCTGTTCCTGATGAATACCTGTACGAACGTATCACTGCTGAAGACATCCCACTGAAAGATGGTGATGTGATTGCAGCCAATACTGTTCTAAGCCATGAAATTATGGTGAAAATTGCAGAAGGCGGCGTGAAACAGTTCAACATCCTGTTCACTAACGATATCGACCGTGGTCCATTCATTGCGGATACATTACGTGCTGATACCACAGTAAGCCGTGATGAAGCACTTGTAGAAATCTACAAAGTCATGCGTCCAGGTGAGCCACCAACAAAAGAAGCTGCTGAGAACCTGTTCAACAACCTGTTCTTCTCTTCTGAGCGTTATGATCTGTCTCCAGTCGGCCGTATGAAGTTCAACCGTCGTTTGGGTCGTCCTTACGAAGTGGGTACTGATCAGAAGTCACGCGAAGTTGAAGGCATTCTCTCGAATGAAGATATCACTGATGTATTAAAAACATTAGTAGAAATCCGTAACGGTAAAGGTGAAGTCGACGATATCGACCACTTGGGTAACCGTCGTGTTCGTTCTGTGGGTGAAATGACTGAGAACCAATTCCGTGTAGGTCTGGTTCGTGTAGAACGTGCTGTTAAAGAACGTTTGTCTCAAGCTGAAACTGATAATCTGTCTCCGCAAGACCTGATCAATGCGAAGCCAGTGGCTGCTGCAATCAAAGAATTCTTTGGTTCAAGCCAGTTGTCTCAGTTCATGGACCAAAACAACCCGTTATCTGAAATTACCCACAAGCGTCGTGTATCAGCACTTGGGCCTGGTGGTTTGACTCGTGAACGTGCGGGCTTCGAAGTACGTGACGTACATCAAACTCACTATGGTCGTGTATGTCCAATTGAGACTCCTGAGGGTCCAAACATTGGTTTGATCAACTCTCTGTCTGTTTACGCCAAATGTAACAACTTCGGTTTCCTGGAAACTCCATACCGTAAAGTGGTTGATGGCCGCGTAACTGATGACGTTGAATACCTGTCTGCGATTGAAGAAGTAGGTACTGTGATTGCACAGGCCGACTCTGCAGTAGATAAAGACGGCAACCTGTCTGAAGAATTCGTTTCTGTACGTCACCAAGGTGAATTCGTACGTATGCCTCCTGAAAAAGTGACGCATATGGACGTATCTGCTCAACAGGTTGTATCTGTAGCAGCATCACTGATTCCGTTCCTTGAGCACGATGACGCCAACCGTGCATTGATGGGTTCGAACATGCAACGTCAGGCTGTTCCTACGTTAATCGCTGACAAACCACTGGTTGGTACCGGTATGGAAGCGAACGTAGCACATGACTCTGGTGTATGTGTAATCGCGAAACGTGGTGGTCGTATTGAATTTGTTGACGCTTCGCGTGTCGTGATTCGTGTCAACGAAGACGAAATGGTTGCAGGCGAAGCAGGTGTAGATATCTATAACCTGATCAAATACACACGTTCTAACCAGAACACTTGTATCAACCAGAAAGTTCTTGTGAGCCTGGGCGATAAAGTAGGTCGTGGCGACGTTCTGGCTGACGGTCCATCAACTGATGGTGGTGAGCTAGCATTGGGTCAAAACATGCGCGTAGCATTCATGACCTGGAACGGTTACAACTACGAAGACTCGATCTTGTTATCTGAGCGTGTTCTTCAAGAAGACCGTTTAACGTCTATTCACATCCAGGAACTTTCATGTGTTGCACGTGATACCAAACTGGGTGCTGAAGAAATTACTGCCGATATCCCGAACGTGGGTGAAGCAGCGCTTTCTAAACTGGACGAGTCAGGTATCGTTTACATCGGTGCTGAAGTGACCGCGGGTGACATCCTGGTAGGTAAAGTAACGCCTAAAGGTGAAACTCAGTTAACTCCTGAAGAAAAACTGCTTCGTGCAATCTTCGGTGAAAAAGCGGCTGACGTAAAAGACTCTTCTTTACGTGTTCCATCGGGTACTAAAGGTACTGTGATCGACGTTCAAGTGTTTACACGTGACGGTCTTGAGAAAGACGAACGTGCTCAGGCAATTGAAAAAGCTCAGCTTGATGCTTACCGTAAAGACTTGAAAGAAGAATACAAAATCTTCGAAGAAGCAGCACGCGAACGTATTGTCCGTCTGTTGAAAGGTCAGGAATCTAACGGTGGCGGTACTACTAAACGCGGTGACAAACTGTCTGAAGAATTGTTATCTGGTTTAGAGCTGGTTGATCTGCTTGATATCCAACCAAGTGATGAAGCAATTGCTGAACGTTTAACTCAAATTCAAGTGTTCTTAAAAGAGAAGAGCCTTGAAATTGATGAGAAATTTGCTGAGAAAAAACGCAAACTTTCTACAGGTGACGAACTGACAACTGGCGTATTGAAAGTTGTTAAGGTTTACCTGGCCGTTAAACGTCGTATCCAGCCTGGTGATAAGATGGCGGGTCGTCACGGTAACAAGGGTGTAGTTTCTAACATCCTGCCTGTTGAAGACATGCCGCACGATGCCAATGGTGTACCAGTAGATATCGTACTGAACCCGCTCGGTGTACCATCACGTATGAACGTCGGTCAGATTCTGGAAACTCACTTGGGTATGGCTGCTAAAGGTCTTGGCGATCAAATCGATAAGATGCTGAAAGAACAGCGTACAGTTCTTGAACTGCGTGATTTCCTAGACAAGATTTATAATAAGGTTGGCGGTCAGCAAGAAGATCTTGACAGCCTGACTGATGAAGAAATCTTGAAACTGTCTGGTAACTTGCGTAAAGGTGTTCCTCTGGCAACTCCAGTATTTGATGGTGCTGAAGAAGGTCAGATCAAAGAATTACTTGAGCTTGCTGGCTTGTCACGTACGGGTCAAACTGTATTGTATGATGGCCGTACTGGTGAACGTTTCGACCGTCCTGTAACTGTAGGTTACATGTACATGCTGAAACTGAACCACTTGGTTGACGACAAGATGCATGCGCGTTCTACTGGTTCTTACTCTCTAGTAACGCAACAGCCGCTTGGTGGTAAAGCACAATTCGGTGGTCAGCGTTTCGGTGAGATGGAAGTCTGGGCACTGGAAGCATACGGTGCAGCATATACGCTTCAAGAAATGCTTACTGTGAAGTCGGATGACGTTGAAGGCCGTACCCGTATCTATAAGAACATTGTAGATGGTAACCATTATATGGACCCAGGTATGCCTGAATCGTTCAACGTATTGACCAAAGAGATCCGTTCTTTAGGTATCAACATTGAACTGAAAAATGGTGACTAAGAAATCTCCCCCGACCCCTCTTTAAGAAAGAGGGGAGAAAGTCCCCCTTTATAAAGGGGGATTTAGGGGGATTCTTGAGATTCCCGAATTTCAGTAAAAAACAATATTTGTGACCCAGTCGGGAAGTGAAAATCTCCTCGACACACGGAGAAAAAAATTGAAAGACTTGCTCGATATCATGCGCAAAAAGACGGATTCCGACGGTCATGCTCCAGTAGAGTTTGATCGTATCCGTATTGGTCTTGCGTCACCAGAAATGATTAAGTCGTGGTCTCATGGTGAAGTTAAAAAGCCAGAAACCATTAACTACCGTACGTTCAAACCAGAACGTGACGGTTTATTCTGTGCCAAAATCTTTGGTCCAGTAAAAGATTACGAATGCTTGTGTGGTAAATACAAGCGTATGAAATACAAAGGCGTCATTTGTGAAAAATGTGGCGTTGAAGTAACAACTGCGAAAGTTCGTCGTGAGCGTATGGGTCACATCGAACTGGCTTCTCCAGTTGCACACATCTGGTTCCTGAAATCATTGCCTAGCCGTATCGGTCTTTTATTAGACATGACGCTACGTGATATCGAACGCGTATTGTATTTCGAATCTTACGTTGTAACTGACCCAGGTATGACTCCATTTGAGAAATACCAACTTCTTAACGATGAAGAATACTTCAATGCGTTAGAAGAACACGGTGATGAATTCACTGCGAAAATGGGTGCAGAAGCGGTTCAAGACTTGCTTAAAGATATCGATCTTGAAGCTGAAATTGCGCGTCTTCGTGAAGAAATCCCTAACACAACTTCAGAAACTAAGCTTAAAAAAGCCTCTAAACGTCTGAAATTGATGGAAGCATTCAACGATTCGAACAACAAGCCAGAATGGATGGTGATGAACGTACTTCCTGTACTTCCACCAGATCTTCGTCCGCTTGTACCACTTGAAGGTGGTCGTTTCGCGACTTCTGACCTGAACGACCTTTACCGTCGTGTGATCAACCGTAACAACCGTTTGAAACGTCTTCTTGACCTTGCGGCTCCAGATATCATCGTACGTAACGAAAAACGTATGTTGCAAGAATCTGTAGATGCATTGCTGGATAACGGTCGTCGTGGTCGTGCAATTACAGGTTCGAACAAACGTCCGCTTAAATCTTTGGCAGATATGATCAAAGGTAAACAAGGTCGTTTCCGTCAGAACTTGTTGGGTAAACGTGTCGATTACTCTGGTCGTTCGGTAATTACCGTAGGTCCAAGCCTGCGTTTACACCAATGTGGTCTTCCTAAGAAAATGGCGCTTGAACTGTTCAAGCCATTCATCTTTGCGAAGCTGCAAGCATCTGGTCAAGCAACAACCATTAAAGCTGCGAAGAAAATGGTTGAACGTGAAACTCCAGAAGTTTGGGATGTTCTTGCCTCTGTGATTCGTCAGCATCCAGTAATGTTGAACCGTGCGCCGACCCTTCACCGTCTAGGTCTTCAAGCATTTGAACCTATTCTGATTGAAGGTAAAGCGATCCGTCTTCACCCACTCGTATGTGCTGCGTTCAACGCCGACTTCGACGGTGACCAAATGGCGGTACACGTACCATTAACACTTGAAGCTCAGTTAGAAGCTCGTGCGTTAATGATGTCGACTAACAACATTCTGTCTCCAGCGAACGGTGAGCCAATCATCGTACCGTCTCAGGACGTTGTCTTGGGTCTTTACTACATCACTCGTGATGCAGTAAATGCCAAAGGTGAAGGCATGGTGTTCGCGGATACTGACGAAGTGAACCGTGCGCTTGCGACTGGTCAGGTAGATATGCACGCTCGCGTGAAAGCACGTGTACACCAAACCGTGATCAACGAAAACGGCGAACGTGAACAGCAAACGATTATCGTAGATACAACTCCTGGTCGCTGTCTGCTTTGGGAAGTTGTGCCTGAAGGTATGGACTTCCAGCAAATTAACGTTGAGATGACTAAAAAGAACATCTCTAAGTTAATCAACTCTTGCTACCGTAAACTGGGTCTGAAAGACACTGTTATCTTCGCTGACCAATTGATGTACCTTGGCTTCCGTCAAGCGACTCGTTCTGGTGTTTCTGTAGGTATGGAAGACATGGTCATTCCACCACAAAAACAAGCGATTATCGGGAAAGCCGAAGCTGAAGTTCGTGAAATTGAACAACAGTTCGAACAAGGTTTCGTAACTGCCGGCGAACGTTATAACAAAGTGGTCGATATCTGGGCGCGTACTAACGACCAGGTAGCGAAAGCGATGATGGACAACTTGTCATTCACAACTGTTAAGAACAAACAGGGTGAAGACGAGAAACAGAAATCATTCAACAGCATCTACATGATGTCTGACTCTGGTGCCCGTGGTTCCGCAGCTCAGATTCGTCAGTTGGCTGGTATGCGTGGTCTGATGGCGAAACCGGATGGTTCGATCATTGAGACACCAATTAAAGCGAACTTCCGTGAAGGTCTGACAGTACTTCAGTACTTCATTTCAACACACGGTGCGCGTAAAGGTTTGGCCGATACAGCACTGAAAACAGCGAACTCTGGTTACCTGACTCGTCGTTTGGTAGACGTTGCGC
Source organism: Acinetobacter sp. YH12041 (assembly GCF_013419975.1). Lineage (NCBI taxonomy): Bacteria > Pseudomonadati > Pseudomonadota > Gammaproteobacteria > Moraxellales > Moraxellaceae > Acinetobacter > Acinetobacter sp. YH12041. The sequence continues at coordinate 231,040 of NZ_VOZC01000001.1, forward strand.
AAGACTTGGTTATCACTGAGCCGGATTGTGGTACGTTGTCTGGTCTTGTCATGACTCCGTTCATTCAAGGCGGCGACGTGATCGAGAACCTGGGTAGTCGAGTACTGGGTCGTGTAGTTGCTGAAGATGTGAAACGTGCGGGTACTGAAGAAGTTATTCTGCCGCGTAACACATTGATCGATGAAAAACTTGCAAACTACCTGGAAGAGCAAGGTGTCGATGAAGTTAAAGTACGTTCAGTCGTATCTTGTGAATCTACTTTCGGTGTTTGTGCGAAATGTTACGGTCGTGACCTTGCACGCGGTCACTTGGTAAACCCAGGTGAATCTGTGGGTGTTATGGCTGCTCAGTCAATTGGTGAGCCGGGTACACAGTTAACCATGCGTACCTTCCACGTAGGTGGTGCTGCGAGCCGAACTTCTGCTGCAAACAGCGTACAAGTTCGTAATAAAGGTACTGTACGTTTCCATAACGTAAAAACTGTACAACATGCCAAAGGTCACTTGGTATCAACTTCACGTTCAGGTGAAATCGGTATTGCAGATGACTTAGGCCGTGAACGTGAACGTTACAAACTGCCATATGGTGCGTCTATCTTGCTGAAAGATGGTGAAGCTGTAGAAGCAGGCGGTATCGTAGCGACTTGGGATCCGCATACACATCCACTGGTTACAGAAGTAGCTGGTAAAGTTCGCTTCAGCCAGATTGCTGATGGTGTAACTGCAACATCGAAAACTGATGATGCAACTGGTATGACCACTGTTGAAATCTTGCCTGTAACAGCACGTCCTGCTTCTGGTAAAGATTTACGTCCAGCTGTTGTGCTTGACACAGTAGATGGCGGCGAACAGTTCTACTTCTTGCCACAAAACACTATTCTTTCTGTCCGTGATGGCGAAACAATTGGTGTGGGTGACGTAATTGGTCGTGTACCACAAGAATCTTCACGTACTCGTGATATTACCGGTGGTCTGCCACGTGTTGCTGACTTGTTCGAAGCACGTAAACCGAAAGAACACGCAATCCTTGCAGAAGTGTCAGGTGTTGTAAGCTTCGGTAAAGAGACTAAAGGTAAAAACCGTCTGGTCATTACTCCAGATGACGGTTCAGAGATTTACGAAGAGCTGATTCCGAAATGGCGTACCATTAACGTGTTCGAAGGCGAACATGTGAACCGTGGTGAAACTATTTCTGATGGTCCACAGAACCCGCATGACATCTTACGTCTGAAAGGTGAAGTGGCGTTGACCAACTACATCGTGAACGAAGTTCAGGACGTTTACCGTCTGCAAGGTGTAAAAATCAACGATAAACACATCGAAGTGATCGTACGTCAAATGCTGCGTAAAGTGGACATCACTGACGGTGGCGATACAAGCTTCATCAAAGGTGAACAAGTGGATTACATCCGTGTGATGCAAGAGAACCAAGCTGTTCTTGCGCAAAACAAGTTCCCTGCGAAGTTTGAACGTCAATTGATGGGTATTACCAAAGCGTCGCTTTCTACTGACTCGTTCATCTCTGCTGCATCGTTCCAGGAAACTACTCGTGTGTTAACTGAAGCGGCTGTAACAGGTAAAGAAGATGATCTACGCGGTCTGAAAGAAAACGTAGTTGTAGGTCGTCTGATCCCAGCGGGTACAGGTCTGGCTTACCACTTAGAGCGTCGTCGTCAAGAAGCAGAAGCTGCAGAATTTGAACTGCACAATGACTTCTCTGATGTAGACCAAGCGTTGAGCCAAGCATTCAGCGATGAATTTAACGGTCTGTAATTAGCCGCTAAATCATTTTAAAAAGCCACCTCCGGGTGGCTTTTTTATTTCCTAAAATTATTCATATTTATATCGCTAGAAAAGGTCAGATTGTCTGAAATTTACTGATCCTAAATATGGATAAATCCTCAATAAAACATGATCTTTCATGCGCTCTTTACAAAATAAATCATGAGGGTTTCAAGATTTAACATCTTGTTATGAATCGCTCCTTAAAATCAGGTTAATCTTAAGTCAAAGCACGAAGGAAGGCCAAGATCATGAAAAAGTTAATGAGCGTAATGGCTGTTGCAACTATCTCCACTTTTATGTTGGCAGGCTGTGAAAATATGTCTGCTAAAGATCAGCGTATTGGCGCAGCTGCGCTCGGTGGTGCAGTGGGTGGTGGTGTAGGTAACAGAGTAGGTGGTGGTGTTGGTGCAGCAGTTGGCGGTGGTGCCGGTGCAGCAGTCGGTAGTAAAGCTCAAGGTGGTTCAAACCGTAATGCGACCTATAGTGGTGTCGGTGGTGCTGTAGGTTCTGCAGTGGGTAAAAGCATCTTTGGCGGTACAGGTGGGGCTGCAATTGGTGGTGCCATCGGTGGTGGTGCTGGTGCAGCGATCGAACAGAATAACCGTCGTCGTTAATCGACAGAACTATCCTCCAGATCGATTTAAAAGCGCCTCCATGGCGCTTTTAGTTTATTCAATTTCGTTATTTAGCTTCTCGAGGCTTGCCTTTGCTCTGTTTAAGGCGGATATAAACGGTCTTTTGTACCTCAGCGATACGCACACCGGAATCATCATAAATATTAAGCTGATACTGGCGATAAACCGGACTATGGTTAGCTGCCAGTTCTTTCACTGTTTGTACTTCCTGCTTGGAAATCCGGATGTCAGCATAGACTGTTCCGCGTCCTGGCGCCAGAAACTGAATGGTAGAGCTTTTATCCCAAACAATGTATTTCGGACCAAGATGATGCATCAGCAATAACATATAAAAAGGGTCGACCATGGAATACAGGCTGCCACCAAAATGTACTCCCACAATATTCTGATTCTTGCGAGTCAGTGGCATTTTCACGCGAACGTGATAATTGGCAAAGTCCATTTCATCAATGACAATGCCTGCTCCACGATAGGGGGCATAGCGATTCAGGATAAATTTGGATAATAAAGGCAGTTGCTGAATTTTTCGTAATAGGCTCATGCGGATATTCTTTTTTCTGGTCTTGTATGCATACTAGAACAACAAAAATAAGCTGGCATTGATAAATCGTGCCTATTTCAACAATAAAAGAGTCAATCAGCGAATAAGGATACATCTATGCAAAGACATAGCCAGTGGGTAGATACTAGCGATCATCAACGTCTCTATGTGAAAACCTGGGGTGAGCCTGAGCGACCGGCTTTGGTGCTGGTTCATGGTTATCCTGACCATCAGGATGTCTGGGAAGCGGTGATTTCTCACCTCGTTCAGGATTATTTTGTGGTGACCTATGATGTACGCGGAGCAGGAGACTCTAGCGTTCCCAAGAAAATTCGGGATTATCGTCTGGAACGTCTGTGTGCAGATTTAGAGCAAGTGGTCGATCAGGTCTTGCCAGGACGAGCTTTCCACCTTGCGGCTCATGACTGGGGGTCAATCCAGGCTTGGGAAGCAGTCACCGAACCTAAATTTAAAGGCCGGATTTTGTCTTTTAGCACCATGTCAGGTCCATGTCTGGATCATGCTGCTTTCTGGATGCGTGAACAGTTTAAACAGTATAAGGCCAAGTTTTTTAAACAGATGACCAAGTCTTGGTATATCGCGGTATTCCAGCTACCTTTTATAGCACCTACAGCATGGAATTTCTTTAATGCAGAACGTTGGGGCAAAATGATCAGTCAGCTGGAACAGCAGGATAATCTGCCGCTAAACCAGAATATTGTCAAAGATGGAAAATATGGCGTCAATCTGTATCGGGCGAACTTTTTGCCGCGTTTATCTCGACCTAGACAGCGTTTTGCGGTCTGTCCGGTACAGGCAATTGTGCTCAAAAAAGACCAGTTTGTTGGCCCGGATCTGATTGATGAAATGCCAAAATGGGTGGAAGATTTTTCCAGGGTAGAATTAAATGCCAATCACTGGGCGATTTTGAGTCAGCCGGAACAGGTGGCTCATCTGATTCATAATTTTATTCAGCAAAAATTAACAGCAACTACTTAATATGGAGATTGGGAACGTGACTCGGCAGGGATAAGTGGAAGAATTTTTATCCGGATTTTCTGATAAAATAGCCGTTTTCTCTCATTCCCAATTCATTATGTTCGCAATTCTTGCTGCTATTGGAGTCATGTTTGGACTCTCATTGGCACGTGTACCTGTGGTTTTTGCCCTGGTCATTGGTGCTGTTACGGGTGGTTTGCTGGCAGGTCTTGGCCTCCAGGGAACTTTAGATGCATTTAACAATGGTCTGGGCGGCGGCGCTAAAATTGCCTTGGCTTATGGCATCTTGGGTGCTTTTGCTTTGGCCTTGGCACGTTCCGGTTTGCCTGACTTGCTGGCCTATAAAATGATTACCACCTTAAAAGGTGAGGCATCAGAAAAGGCACAGAACAAGGTTAAATATCTGATCTTCTGTACAGTGGCATTGGCTGCCGTTTTCTCACAAAACGTGATTCCGGTACACATTGCCTTTATTCCGGTTCTGATTCCACCATTATTGCTGGTATTTAACCATCTGAAGCTGGATCGCCGTTTGGTGGCCTGTCTGCTGACCTTTGGTCTGGTGGGAACATATATGCTGGTTCCAGTCGGTTTTGGTGCCATCTTCCTGAATGATATTCTGGGCCATAACATCAATACCTTTGGTAAACCTTATGGCTTTGAGATTACTTATGACCAGATTCCCGCTGCGATGGCGATTCCGGTCTCAGGTATGCTCGTGGGTTTGCTGGTGGCCATGTTTATCAGCTACCGTAAGCCGCGTCTCTATAAAGATATCCATGTGGAACAGCAGCAAAGTATCTCTGCTGAACTGGGTGTAGAACAAAAATCAGCGAAACCGCAAATTGCCAAACTGACCATCTGGATGGCAGCGATCGCGGTGATTGCAACTCTTGTGGTACAGCTCTATTCAGATTCCATGATTCTTGCCGGTCTGGTCGGTGTCGCAATCTTGAGTTGTGCCGGAATCTTTAAATGGAAAGAAGCAGATGATGTGATCATCACCGGTATGCGTATGATGGCCCTGGTTGGCTTTATCATGATTGCCGCGCAAGGTTTTGCTGCCGTGATTGAGGCAACAGGACAGGTTCCTGCGCTGGTTGAAGCGTCGGTTGACTGGATTGGTAATAGCCAGGCACTTGCCGCCTTTTTAATGTTGTTGATTGGTCTGCTGATTACTCTGGGTATCGGTTCATCATTCTCTACCATTCCGATTCTGGCGATTATTTATGTACCGCTCTGTATTCAATTTGGTTTTAGTCCTGCAGCAACTATTGCGATCATTGGGACTGCGGCTGCTTTGGGCGATGCCGGTTCTCCAGCATCAGATTCAACTTTAGGCCCAACATCCGGTCTGAATATGGATGGTCAGCATGACCATATGAAGGATAGTGTGGTTCCAACCTTCATTCATTTTAATATTCCGCTTATCATTTTTGGCTGGATTGCAGCCATGGTTCTGTAAGTCCTTTTTATAATCTGCTCTGATATAAATCGGAGCAGATTTGCCTAGATTTAAAATAAATTATAAGATGTATTTAAAATATATATTTAAATAAAAAATTAATATAAACCTGATTATTTTACTCTGAATATTATTATTTTAATCTGATTAAATTACTGGGTATTTAAAACCAACCAATATGGTCAATTTAAAATAAATATATAATAATTACATATACTTAAATAATAAATAAAATTTATTTTTATAATCTCTATTGCATAATAATTTAAGCCATGTTTATTATTAATTAAGAAATATTTTCTTAATAATTATTCTTCCCTTGGGGGTATTTTAAAATGTTAAAGCAAGTAGCTCTTATTGCATTAATGGGTCTTTCAGCATCTGCGATGGCAGGGCAATGGCAAGTGAAAGTGGGGGCTTCTGTATTAGCGCCTACTCAGGAAACTGACCTGATTCCTGGTGTAGTTGAAGATGCTAAAGCAAGTAGCGAACTCAATTTTACTCCTTCAGTCGAATATTTCTTCAATGACAATATTTCAGCCGAATTATTATTGGCTACCCCATTTAAACATGATGTTGAGATGGCGGGTGATGTGAAAATTGCATCATTAAAACATCTACCACCAACGATTACAGCCAAATATAATTTTAAAAATTCAAGCCGCTTTACTCCATATATCGGTGTAGGTGCTACAGTATTCATTCCATGGGATGAAGAATTTAGCCAAACTGCAAAAGACGCATTAGGTGCATTAGGTGTAGCAAAGCTTGATGCAGATGTTGCTTATGGGGTAGCTGGCCAAGTCGGCTTTAACTTCCAGCCAGCGGATGCAAAAAACTGGGGTGTCTTTGTTGATGCACGTTATGCAGACTTAGATACAGATCTGGAAGCAAAGACTGCTGATGGGACAAAAATTAATTTAGGTGAATTTGGAATCGATCCTTGGGTTTATACGATCGGTTATAGCTATAAATTCTAAGCTCCAATTTTTTGGTTCACTTTTCCAAAAGCCTCATCCTGAATGGGGCTTTTTTTCAAAATAACAACGATTTATAACGTATTGAAATTGAGCAGATTGGCAATACTCAAATATATTAAAACGAATAAAGTAAATATTAATTGAATACGACTTAATAATAAGGAAGATCAAAGCATGAGTTTTTTGTCGAAGAGTCTTTTGATCTTCAGCACGCTGTTTATTTCACAGAGTTATGCTGCCAGTTTTAATTGTCAGAAAGCGACAACCGCGACTGAGAAAACAATTTGTGAACATCGTTTGCTGAATGATGCTGATGTCAAAATGAGTACCAGCTATAACATCTTGCGCCGTATGGTGCCGATGGGAACACGTTCGGTGATTCAACGCGATCAGGTGAAATGGCTGCAGTTCCGTGACCGCTGCCAGGAATCCGTATCCTGCTTGAGTCAGGTCTATAATATGCGTCAGCAGCAGCTGGATCTGCATTTTGATCGTATCTATAAGATGGGACCTTATTAAGTCTTGTCCATCCCATCAATTAAACTGATAAAAATGAAAGCCATAAAAATATTTTTTGCGAAAAAATTATTTTGAGGCTATTGAAAATTATTGAACTCACTCCATTCATATAGGCAGCAGTTAACATCTGTATCTAAAATAATAGGAGTGATTCATGAGCGATTTAAGCGTACAAAAACACAGTTTCCAGGCTGAGGTAGCGCAGTTACTGCACCTCGTGACCCATTCGCTTTATTCAAATCCTGAAATTTTCCTGCGTGAATTAATTTCTAATGCTTCAGATGCGTGTGACAAATTACGTTTTGAAGGGATCAACCATCCTGAATATTATGAAAATGATCCTGACCTTCGCGTTCGTGTCAGCCTCGATCCAGAAAATAAAACTATTACCATTTCAGATAACGGGATCGGTTTAAGTCAGCAAGAAGCCATTGAAAATCTGGGGACGATTGCCAAATCAGGGACCAAAGACTTTATGTCAAAACTGACGGGTGATCAGAAAGCTGATGCGCAGCTGATTGGCCAGTTTGGTGTCGGTTTCTACTCAGGCTTTATTGTGGCTGATAAGATTACTGTAGAATCACGTCGTGCCGGTACGGATACCTCAGAAGGGGTGCGCTGGATCAGTGGCGGTACTGGTGAATTCGAAGTTGAACAGATCACTAAAGAAGGTCGTGGTACCGATATTATCCTGCATCTGCGTGAAGATGCACTGGATTATCTGCAAAGCTATAAAGTCAAACAGATCATCAATAAATACTCAGATCACATCAGCCTGCCAATCCAGATGCAAAAAGAAGTCTGGCAGGAAGAAGAAGCTGCTGAAGGTGAAACACCAAAAGGCGGTCAATATGTGAAGACCGATGAGTGGGAAGCGATTAACTCGGCCAGCGCACTGTGGACTCGGAATAAATCTGAGATTACTGAAGAGCAATATACCGAATTCTATAAAAACCTAACCCATGATTTTGCTGCACCATTGGCTTGGGCGCATAATCGTGTTGAAGGTAGTACTGAATATACCCAACTGCTTTATATCCCAAGCAAAGCACCACAGGATATTTTCACTCGTGAAGCCAAGGCCGGCATCAAGCTCTATGTGAAACGTGTCTTCATTATGGATGATGCGGATAACCTGATTCCAAACTATCTGCGCTTTGTACAGGGCGTGGTGGACAGTGCTGATCTGCCATTAAACGTGAGTCGTGAATTGCTGCAGGAAAGCCGTGATGTGAAAACCATCCGTGAAGGCAATACCCGCCGTATTCTGACCACTTTGGATAATCTGGCAAAATCTGAAGATGAAAAAGATCAGGAAAACTTCAAAACTTTCTACCGCGAATTTGGTGCGGTGCTGAAAGAAGGTTTAGGTGAAGATTTCGGTAACCGCGAACGTATCTTGAAACTGCTGCGCTATGCAACTTCGACCAATGATGAGGTGAGCACTTCATTGGCAGACTATAAAGCACGCATGAAAGAAGGCCAGAAAGCGATTTACTACATTACCGCTGAAAGCCTGAATGCTGCGAAAAACTCACCGCAACTGGAAGTATTCAAGAAAAAAGGCATTGAAGTATTGCTGATGTCAGAACGCGTCGATGAATGGGCAATGAACTTCGTGCATGAGTTTGATGGTACCCCATTGCAAAACGTATCTAAGGGTGCAGTCGACCTAGGTGATCTGCAAGATGCAGAAGAGAAAAAAGCACTGGAAGCTGCTGCTGAACAGTTCAAACCTGTGGTTGAAAAGCTGACAGATTCTTTGAAAGACAAAACCAAAGAAGTACGTGTAACGACTCGTCTGGTTGATTCACCAGCCTGTCTGGTCACAGGGGAAGGGGAGCTTTCTCCACAACTGATCCGTATGCTGAAAGATGCAGGTCAGCCTGTACCGGATGTGAAGCCGATTCTGGAGATTAACCCGGAACATCCATTGGTGAAAAAACTGGAAGGTTCTGCCCAGTTTGATGATCTGGCCAATGTGATCTTTGATCAGGCAATGATTGCAGAAGGTGGTCTACCAGAAAATCCGGCTGAGTATGTAAAACGTATTAACAGTCTATTGTTGGGTTAATTTTTATATTTCAAAAATCCCTCTACGGAGGGATTTTTTATGTTCTGAAATTAGCTATTAAAACTTTAATTTTCTTTTAATAATTTAAAAAAACGATAGCCAGAATAAAAAAATACCTTTAAGTTTTAAATCTGAAAAATAGATAATATTTTATATATTAATTTATAATATCGATTATTAAGTTTAGAGAATTCTCCCATGAAAAAATCACTGATGATGAGTCTGAGTACAGTCATTCTGATGTCAATGAGCGCAGCCACAATGGCCGATACTGAGTCCAAAAAAGTGACTCGTAGCGATCGTATTAGTTTTCAGGCACCCATGAAAAAAGAAGCGCCAAAAGTAAAACGAATGCAGCGTACCGACCGCGCGGTATGGAATATGCCACAGATGGAACAGCCTTCTTTGCAGCAAAAACGTATGATTCGTAGTGATCGAATTGCCTTTACAACGGTTGAGCACCGCCAATAAAAACTTATTGGATTCAGACATTAAAAAGCCCATATTTTATGGGCTTTTATAGTTTCGGATTTGTTCAAATTTAGAAAATGGCCTCAAGACGTACCATCGCACCCAGATAATGGCTTCGGTCCAGTCGGTCATCATTCAGATAGTTCAGGTCGCCTTGCACAAAGAACCATTCACGTAAGAAAGGCTGTCTCCAGGACACATAAGGTCCCCAGCGATTTAAGCGTAAATCTTTATCATCCAGATAGCCGCCCGTATAGATGCCATAGTTAAAGCGGTTGCCTTGGAAAAATTGATGCTGTCTGAAGGTATAGTTGTCCCAGGTCAAATCGTCTTCCTGCTCATCTGCATAGGTTAAACTTAACTGATTGGAAAAAAAGGCCTCATTGGGACGAGCATGGATCAGTTCCAGGTTGGTCCGCAAATAATTTTCACTCTGCAATCCATAGCGATAAATCTGTTCGGCATGAAAAGAGAAGTCATTCTGCATCGCCCAGTCTTTACTGATTTTGGCCCGTACATAGATATCATCCCCAGAACGTACTCCCAGATCCAGATCGCTATCGAAAGGTAGGCCATTTGAAAATTCTGACCAGCGTAGTGCAAACGAGCTGTTGTTTTCACGGGTACGGCGAATATCCAGATTTTTATCCCGGGCATTGCCAGGATTTTCATTGGTAATTGCGACATTGCTATCCAGTTCGTTATCCAGGCTGTCATCACCAAAGACCAGACTTAACTTTTGTTCCAAGGTTGGAAGCTTGATTTTTCCTCGAATCCTCGGCTTGATTTCATAGTTTTCATATTTGTCCCAGCTATTATCCAGGATGATTCGCAAAGTCGCAGTTGCTGGCTCATCCGGGTTGGTCTGGCCAAACCAGTTATCAATCTTATGTGCGGTGCGGTCTGCCCATTCACGGATTCTTTTCTGCTTTTTGTCAGCCCAAGATTTATCTTCTGTTTCTTCGGTGGTGGGCACCATCGCTTCGTCTGACTGTTCAGGTAAAATCGTAGGCGTGGCATCGATCAAGCGTGGAATCTGATCTAAAATACCTGTACCTGTACCTGTACCTGTACCTGTACCTGTACCTGTAGGCTGTTCTGTTTCTGCAGGTTCTGTAGGAGATGCTTCTGCCCAAACTGGGCTACTACTTAATCCCACGCCAAGTGATAGCAATAAGATTCGAGTAATTTGGTTTATTCGCATGAGTTGATTCTTGCTCTTATCGTATTTTATTTACTGCGCTAGTTTTCTAAAAAATAAGGAAAAAAAGCAAGGATAAACTACATAACTACATCAATTATTTAATGATTTGTGCCTGAATTGCCATATAAAGATCTAAAACCCGTACCGGCTGTGACAATCCTAAAACAATTTGATGAATTTTTTGCCAATTCAAATCCTTATCACGTTTGAGTATTAAATAAGGATAAGCGATTTCCTGATTGGACAATGCCAGGCGACGTTCTCCATGAATCACCCGAATTTTCTGATGTTCCTGTAGCAATAAAATTGGAGTAGAAAAATCAGCGGGCGCTTCCTCAAAAGTAATAAATTTCTTTTGATGAATACACCGAGCCGGAATATAGGCATAGCTTTCCTCAGGCATCCAGACCGTTTCGGCTTGTTGCAGATATATTTCACTGAAAAGATCTATCTGATCAAGACAGGCACCTAAAGCTGCCCATGATATGGATTTTATCTCTATACAACGCCGTCCACGTTGCGTGCCCCAGTGCTGGATACAGGAATTGGCCTGCAAGAGGCTCGGTGCGCCTAAGAGCATCAGATATTTCAGACCTTGCCCTTGCTGATCGGTCTGCATGGAGAGATAAACAGGACGTGCCTGCCAGTGCTCTTCCTCGGCATAATATAGCGCTATTTCCAGATCGGCCGGTTGGGAGACAGTCGGTTGTAATTCTAGGGCACAGAGACGCCGTATAGTCGCTCCAGCATGTTCTAAGGGATGCAGCAGGGCAGAGAATTTACCTAGCTGTATAGATTCAGGAAAATTAATATTTTCATCTATTATCAAAATAGAGGATGAACTATCCGTATTGTCTATTTCTATAGACAGCTCAGCTGTTTCAGCTTCTTCTGTTTCGCTAGTTGCTCTGTCTAAATCAGGTTTAATTGTTTTAGACAATTGAGGTGCAGTGATCTTGGTCTGGATCTGCAAACTGCCCTGATGATAACGCGCGATTTCTAGGGTAAGCGTATTGAATTCGGCATCCTGAACAGATAAAGCCGGAATACTCAGTTGGGGATCGAGAGGAAAATATGCGCCTTGTTGCTGTTGCTGCAAAAGCCAGTGATGGCAATTTGCTAATTCATCCCATTCACTATGTAAAAAATCAGATTGCTCTACAGGACCCAGCCAGATTTGCCAGCCTTGTTGTGGCTGATGCAAAAAGGCCCAGCCTGTTTCTCTATGCGCAGTCAGTGCCTGTTGCAACTGGACAGGATTCTTAAAATAACTGCGATAACAGTGATGAAACTCGGTGCTCGCCGCAAACTGATGTGCTGCCAGCTCAGGCTGGACACGGGATTTAAAACTTAAAATCTGATTTTTAAAAACAGGTTCATCACAGAGATGAAAAATATCCTGGAGTCGTTTTTTGGTTCGGGCGGCTTCATATAAACTGAGGGATTTATGTTCTAGTTGCTGCCCCAATTCATTTAATTCTTTAATTAACTTTGCTTTTTCTAAAGCATTCATTTTAGCTCTCTAGATATATTTGAGTGCTTTATCCAGTGACTTGGCCATGATCATATTGACTGCAAGTTCTACCAGTTTATATTCGGTAGAGTTGGGATCTGGATAACGCTCAGCCATTTCAATCAAAAAATCCACAGAAATTGCCTGCGGAGAAATTTTTCCCTGTATTAATGCTTGAAGCTGGTTCATAACAAGAAAGTCTGAAATCCATAAAAGATCAGGTTCTGATTATAAGCATCTGATTGAAAAAATACTTGATTATTTTGAGTATTTTTTAAGCGAATTTGGTGGTTTTTTTTGAATAAAAAGTGAACGAAATCAAAATAAAATAAAAAATAATGAGGTTTTTAATGCTCTTTAAATAGAAGAACAAGTTAAATTTTCGAAGCCCTGAAATAAAAACAGGCTGAATAATTCAGCCTGCTGGGAGATTTTGCTTAAAGACTTAAGCCGCTTTTTCAGTTTCTGCAGTTGCAGTATCTGTAGCTACAGTTTCAACTGGAGCTTTGCTCACAGGGAAATCTGGAAGATAAACCACTTGAGCCATTTGTGCTGAAGCTTGTAGAGAAAAAGCCATCACAGTTGCTGCGCATAAAAATTTAACAGTTTTCATAACATGACCTTTTGATATCTGGATGTTCAAGAGCTTGAACAAGGAAAAAATTAGTCTTAAATCACGTGAAAAATAATATCAAATGGCAATTAATAAAAAATGATCAAATCGGCAAGAAAAGCAACTAAATTTAGATAAAATACTCTATAAAACAATATATTAGAATATTTGCTCTAGATGGTTTTGGATTGTTTTTTATACATTTTTTAGATGTTTTAGAAGCTTTTAAGCAAACATTTATTTGTTGATTATTTAAAACTAGAGATCCAGATTTAAATTTTTTTTAAAGCAGTAAGGGCAGATCAGTATTTGTTCATTCCCTGTAAGTTTTTGCTATTACTTGTTTGCTAGGAGCTGTAGAGAAATTTAAATCGACTAAGATGAATGCTTCTATCTTCACAGAGTGAGTGTTGAATCATGGCAATTGCAAAAGTGGTAGAAGTCAATTCAAGCAGTAGTAAAAGCTTTGAGGATGCAATTCAAAGTGGCATCGCAAAAGTCACAGAGACGATCAAAAATGTTCAAGGTGCCTGGATCAATGAACAGAAAGTCGTGATTAATGACAATAAAATTACCGAATATCGTGTCAATCTAAAGATCAGTTTTCTGGTTGAATAATTCACATCATTCATAAAAAAATCCCCATCTTAAATGGGGATTTTTTGATTTAGTTTTTACTCAGGCTTTGCCGGAACATCACAAGCATCTGTAGAACACTGATCAGCTGCTGGCTGTTGTTGTGGTTCCTCTAAAGCTTTTTCAAGAACTTGCAAGAAAACTTCCTTCGGCTGAGCACCCGCCAAAGCAATGCGTTGATCAAATACAAAGAACGGAACACCGGTAACTTTGAGCTGGTCATGCGCTACTTCCTGGTCAAACTTAACAAAATCCGCAAATTCATCCGAGTCGAGTAAATCATCTACTTCAACCGGGTTCAGGCCAATACGCGCCGCGACATCTTCCAACGTTTCACGTTCACCAATTGGCAGGCCTTGCGTCATATAGCTGTAGAAAAAAGCTTCCTGAGCTTCATTGCCCAAGCCTTTGCTTTGTGCCAGGTGAATGATGCGATGCGCATTCAAGGTATTGCCAGAGTTGGCACCTTCCCAGTTAAATTCAATGCCTTCCTGTTTGGCCATGGCTGCGATATTGCGCTGCATGTCTTCAACTTCTGCCACTGAACGGCCATATTTTTGTGCCAAACGCTCAGAGTTGGAAACTTCCTGACGGACTGGCGCTTCAGGATCTAGCTGAAAACTATGCCAATGGACTTCAAGTTCAATTCCGCTTTCCTTTGCAGCAGCTTCCAGCCGTTTTTTACCAATATAGCAAAAAGGGCAGACCACATCTGACCAAATATCTACGCGCATGTCATGTCTCTAATCTTTGTCTTGTTAGAAGTATGAGGGTGAAGAACTGGAATTTAAAGCCCTGCATCCAGACTAAGTGCAGTTTTTTAATCATTCAAAATATTTAAGAAGTTAAGCTGATCAGATTCTTATGGATAGATTTGTCTTTGTTTATTTATTATTTTTCCCATAAAAAAACGCCCCGTGGGGCGTTTTCTGAAGCGGTCAATTAAGCAGTTTTGACTGCAGCTTCTACTGCAAGCATATGACCATTTTCTGCAAAGTTAGAGTGCCAAGATAATGCTTCACGAAGCAGGTGAGGTGTATGGCCACCTTTTGCACATGCACGGTCGAAGTAGTCATTCAATGCATCTCGGTACATTGGGTGTGCACAGTTGTCGATGATCGCACGAGCACGTTCACGTGGCGCCAAACCACGAAGATCTGCCAGACCTTGTTCAGTCACTAAGATATCTACATCATGTTCAGCATGGTCAACGTGAGACGCAAATGGTACTACTGAAGAGATGTCGCCACCTTTCGCGATTGATTTAGTCACGAAGATTGCAAGGTGCGCATTACGAGCGAAGTCACCTGAACCACCGATACCGTTCATCATTTTGGTACCACAAACGTGAGTTGAGTTCACGTTACCGTAGATATCGAATTCAAGCGCAGTGTTGATCCCGATAATACCTAAACGGCGTACCAGTTCAGGATGGTTTGAAATTTCCTGTGGACGTAATACCAGTTTGTCTTTGTAGTGCTCAAGGTTGTTAAATACTTTTTCGCCATATTTAGCAGAAAGTGTAATAGAAGAACCTGAAGCAAACTTCATTTTACCGGCATCGATCAATTCAAAGGTACAGTCTTGTAGTACTTCTGAGTACATGATCAAGTCTTCGAAGTTTGAATCTTTCAGACCCGTCAATACGGCGTTTGCAATGGAACCGATCCCTGCTTGAAGAGGGCCAAGGTTTTTCGGTAAACGCTCTTCAGCTACTTCTTTTTCAAAGAAAGCGATCAAGTGGTTAGCAATTGATTGAGTCTCATCATCTGGTGCAGTTACAGTTGATGGAGAGTCATGCAATTCATTGTTGAATACGATACCCACGATTTTTGAAGGATCAATATTGATTGCATGTGTACCGATACGCTCATCCACTTGAGTCAATGGAATTGCTTGACGTGTTGGACGGTAAGTCGGGATGTAGATGTCGTGCAAGCCTTCAAATGCAGGACTTAAATTCGTGTTGATTTCAACAATCACTTTCTCAGCAAAAATTGCAAAACTTGCAGAGTTACCTACAGAAGTTGTTGGAATGATGCCGCCATCTTCAGTGATCGCAACTGCTTCAATCACCGCTACATCAGGTTTTTTTAACTGTTGGTTACGCATCTGTTCAACGGTTTCAGACAAATGCTGATCGATGAACATCACTTCGCCTTTGTTGATCGCTTTACGTAAAGTGCTATCTACCTGGAAGGGTAAACGACGTGCCAATACGCCTGCTTCAGTGAGTTGCTTGTCCAAATCGTTACCGAGTGATGCACCTGTGATCAACGTGATTTTCAGTGGATTTGCTTTTGCGCGTTGTACCAAAGCTAAAGGAACCGCCTTCGCTTCACCAGCGCGAGTAAAGCCACTCATACCCACAGTCATACCATCTTCGATGAATTCAGCAGCTTGTTCAGGGCTGATGACTTTGTTGTGTAGGGAGGCTAAACGGATACGATCTAAAGACATTTCAACTCTCATAAATTCTTAAATAATGATACGGATTGTACCGATCAAAAAATGTATTTTGCATAGGTGTTAGGCTAAGGTCTAATTTTTTAGCTAAATGTAGGTATAATGAAAAATGATGTTTTTTAAATGATTGAATTATTGAAAATTAAAATGAATTGTATAGAAATACTAAAAAGTCGTTTGTTGCTTTTATGATCACTTACTAGAAGTGATCAGTGAGCGTTTGACGAATTTTATCTAAGGTGGTTGGGGCAGCGGGTGCCTCGGAATCTGCTGTTTTCAGGGGTAAGGCGATAATGGCTTCCAGACCGCCTTCAGGCCGATTCTGGATATGCAGCTCACCTGAGTGAATATCTACAATACGTTTGACAATGGCCAGACCCAGACCACTGCCTTGTACGGTACGCGCAGAATTTCCACGAACAAAGGGTTGCATCAGTGCTTCAATCTGGTCTTCTGGAATCCCTTCACCATGATCGGCCACACTGATCATCAGTTTATGGTCCTGCACATAGGCAGCCAGCTCGATCGGTTCCGCACCATAGCGTTTTGAGTTGTTGATCAGATTACCAATCAGACGTTTCAGCGACATGCTGCGTACCTCAACCAGCGGTATCTCTTGAGGTGTAAAGCGAATATCGAGTGGCTTAAACTGCTTGACCAGTTCCTGCAACAGCACATTGACATTGGTTTCTTGCAGCTCTTCATCGGAGCCATCCCGCATATAGGAAATGAACTGATTTAAAATCGCATCCATATCCTCGACGTCATAAATCAGACCTTCCTTGAGGAAGTCTTCATCCGGCATCATTTCTGCACTAAGACGGATACGGGTCAACGGTGTACGCAGGTCATGTGAAATCCCCGCGAGCATAATTCGACGATCACGCTCGGTTTGATCCAAGGTATAAATCATCTGGTTAAAGGCATGATTCACCTGACGGATTTCCAGCGGACCATGATTGGTATCCAGATAAGGGGCGGAACCATTTTTACTATAGCTGTTTGCTGCATTCTGTAGGCGGCGTAAAGGACGGTTCAGCTGACGCACCAAGGTCAGGATAATAATTCCGGCAATGAGTGGCGTACCAAGCAGCCAGCCTAGAATCAGTTCAGGGCTATAGTTGGCATAGGTTTTAAGAGGCTCACGTACCCAGTTGCCATTCATTTCTGGAGTTTGAATCCAGATGCGTGGACTTGGCTTGAACTGGAAATAAACGGTTGCCTGTTCGATTCTTAATTCTTTGGCCAGTTTGGTTTCAATCTGGTTAGTAAAGAATTCGGCAATGACCTTGTCTTTTACATTCGGATATTCAGCCGGATTGGTGACATATTCGATTCCGATCCGGTTTTTGAGCCAGGTATCAATATCGACTTCCTGTTCTTTATGATAAAGACGCAGGTCCGGATTATTGAGAATTTCCAGCTCCATGGCCAGATAACGCGCGTGTTGCTGAATTTCAGGTAAATAAAGCGTACGCCAGAAAAACCAGATTGACATGAACAGGCTGAAACAGACCACAAAGACCACCAGTACAGTGGTTCGCATCGCTGCGGAGCGCGGCTTGATCTTGTCCAGAAAGCGTTCCCAAGGGGTACGTTTTTTTTCTGAGTAACTGACAAAATCGGTAAATTTTTGTGGGTCGATGGGGTCGAGTCTCACTGAGCAATCCTGTGCTATGACTTCAGCAAATTATTATGAGTTGATTAAAAGGCCTTATCACACCGGAGTCAAACCATCTGTAATTTAGATATAGGTTGAAACCTTCGGTTCGACCTACTTTTGTTTTGGCAAAAGTAGGCAAAACCATTTTCATTCGCAAAACTCGTCAAATTGCGGCAAGTAATCAATTTATCGCAGAAACATTAGAGATGAATACCTCCTGCCTCAAACAGTTGCGAATGAATTTGTCACGTAATTCAAAACTAGATTTATAGACGGACGAATATTTTACTTTCTTCTAATAAGAAAATTATTCAGCACCATCTGGAACAAACACATAACCGACACCCCAAACGGTTTGAATATAACGCGCACGGGCAGGGTTTTCTTCAATCAGGCGACGTAAGCGTGATACCTGAACATCAATTGAACGCTCCATCGCACCCCATTCACGGCCACGTGCCAGATTCATCAGTTTGTCACGCGTTAAAGGTTCACGTGGATGCTGAACCAGTGCTTTCAATACCGCAAATTCACCAGTGGTCAGGGTCACTACCTGGCCCTCACGAGTCAGGGTACGTGTCGACAGATCCAGTGACCATGGGCCAAAGGATACCACTTCCATTTGCTGGCTAGGAGCGCCTGGAACTTCACGGACTTGACGACGTAACACTGCACGGATACGTGCCAGCAATTCATTTGGATTAAATGGTTTAGGCAGGTAATCATCTGCACCGGCTTCCAGACCTGCAATACGATCTGAATCGCTGCCACGTGCGGTGAGCATAATGATTGGAATATCAATATTCGACTGGCGTAGGCGACGACAGATGCTGAGGCCGTCTTCTACAGGCAGCATAAAATCGAGCACAATCAGAGAAAACAGTTCCCGCTGTAATAGTCGATCCATCTGGGTAGCATCGTGCGCAGTTTTAACGACGAAGCCTTTATCTTCAAGGAAACGTTGTAACAGGGTACGCAGACGCACATCATCATCGACAACCAGGATGCGCTCGACCCGGTCGGTTTCGGTATGTACAGCATCGGGTTTTTCAGCAGGTACCACTAAACTCATGAGGTGCTCCTTTATTCTTTATTGTCGTCATAAACAAAAAATGAAATATGCTTTGAGTATACGATTCATTACTATTAATTGACTATGCTCTAAAGCATCAAATATTGCAGTTAAAATCAAGACATAGATACCAAATATATACATCTATATGCGAAAAAAATCGCCCCGGAACAAGAATAAAATGCAAAGTTCATGCAAACTTTAGTGGAAAAACTGGAAAACGATCGTATACGGTTATCTGAAGCTTATATAAATTAATAAAAACAATGGTGGATTTTATAGACCTGGTCTTTATAATCATGCCATTTAGTACTTATCCTTGTGGGATCAAACACGATGACTGACTTAGTTCAGCAGTTGGCAAAAGAACTTGCCGTACGTCCAAATCAAGTAGAAGCTGCCATCAAACTGATTGATGAGGGTGCCAGCGTTCCTTTCATTGCACGTTACCGTAAAGAAGTAACGCAGGGCTTAGACGATACGCAACTACGCCAGCTCGATACACGTTTATCGTATTTGCGTGATTTATATGAACGCCGTGAAAAGGTGATCGAATCACTAAAAGAACAAAATAAATTATCTGATGATTTATTGGCACGGGTGAATGCGGCAGAAACTAAAAATGCCCTAGAAGAAATTTACGCACCATACCGTCCAAAACGTACCAGCAAATCGTTTAAAGCCAAAGAAGCCGGTTTAGGTCCGATTGCAGAAAAAATCTTTACTGAAGCCGTGGATCCAGCAGAAGCTTTAGCGGGCTTTAGCCATGAAGATTATCCAGATCAGGAAAGCCAGCTCAATGCGATCCAGCATATCGTGATTGATGACTGGGCGCAGAATATTGCGTTGACCACTGAGCTTAAAGCAATGTTTGCTAAAACTGCCGTGCTGAAAAGTCTGGTCGCTAGCGAAGAGAAAAAAGAAGTTGGTAAAAAATTCCGTGATTACTTCGATTTCTCTGAAAATCTGAACAAGGTACCTTCTCATCGTTTATTGGCAATGCTACGTGGCCGTCAGGAAAATGTACTGGGCCTTAAAGTAGATGGTGAAGATGATGCACCATTGGCACGTATTGAAACTGAATACAACCTGGATACCATTCAGCCGCAATCTCGTCAGGATTTCTTAAAGCAAACTGCGAAACTGTTCTGGCTTGGTAAAGTTCGTCCAACGATCGAACATTCATTATTGACTGAAAAACGTCTGGCTGCTGAAGCTGAAGCAATGCAGGTCTTTGCTGAAAACCTGCGTCATCTACTGCTTTCTGCGCCTGCAGGCGCACGTACGACACTGGGCGTAGATCCTGGTATCCGTACTGGCGTAAAACTGGCAGTGGTGAATGAATCAGGTGATGTATTGGCACATAGCACCATTTACCCATTTGCACCGAAAGATGATAAAGAAGGTTCACTGGCTGAATTGGCACGTCTTTGCCGCGAATTCAATGTTGACCTGATTGCAATCGGTAATGGTACGGCAAGCCGTGAAACTGAAGCGTTAGTTGCTGAAATGATGGCTGCAAATAGCGACCTGAAATTGACTCGTGTTTCTGTTTCAGAAGCGGGTGCTTCTGTTTATTCAGCATCTGAACTGGCTTCTCAGGAATTGCCTCAACTGGATGTATCGATCCGTGGTGCAGTATCAATTGCACGCCGTCTGCAAGATCCATTGGCTGAACTGGTGAAAATCGATCCTAAGTCCATTGGTGTAGGTCAGTACCAGCATGATGTAAACCAGACCGGTCTGGCAAAAACTCTTGAAGCAGTGGTTGAAGACTGTGTGAACTCGGTCGGTGTGGATGTGAATACTGCATCTGCTGCGATTTTGGGTTATATCGCAGGTCTGAACAAATCAATCGCGCAGCAAATCGTGGACTTCCGTAAGGAAAATGGCCGTTTTGACAACCGTCAGGACCTGAAAAAAGTGCCACGTCTAGGTGAACGTACTTTTGAACAGGCAGCGGGTTTCTTGCGTATCCAGCAAGGTTCAGAACCACTAGATGCGTCTGCAGTTCACCCTGAGTCTTATCCACTGGTATCTAAAATTGTTGAAGCGAAAGCAACCACTGTAAAAGATATTATTGGTAATACTGAAATCATTCGTCAAGTGAATGCAGAAGAGTTTGTCGATGATAAATTCGGGCTGCCAACCGTTCAGGACGTTTTGGCTGAACTGGAAAAACCTGGCCGTGACCCGCGTCCAGAATTCCGTACCGCAAAATTCCGTGATGATATTACTGAAGTGGCTCAATTGACTGAAGGCATGCAGCTGGAAGGTGTAGTTACCAATGTGACTAACTTCGGTGCTTTCGTGGATGTTGGTGTACATCAGGACGGTTTGGTACATATTTCTGAACTAGCGAATGAATTTGTGGCTGATCCGCATAAAGTGGTGAAACCAGGTCAAATCGTACAAGTTCGTGTACTGAACGTCGATGTTGAACGTAACCGTGTCAATCTGTCGATGCGTCCTGAAGGTTCGGAAGCACCAGTGAAAGCACCACGTCAACCACGTCGTGACAATGAGCAACGTGGTGAGCGCAAGCCACAAGGCAAACGTCCACAGCATGCGCGTCCGCAAGGTGATCGCCCGCATGGCAAGAAACCTCAAGCGGCTAAACCACAAGAAAATAAAATTGGCGGTTTAGGGGCATTGTTATTGCAAGCAGGGATTAAAGGTTCGAAATAATCTTTAGGCTCTAAAAGAAAAACCTCCCGTATGGGAGGTTTTTTTATTTAGGTAACTTCATGCTGGAAAGAAATATCTCGGATCTTTATAAAAGATATAGGCATTGAAGTGTCACAATGACAATGTGTATCGTCAAATAACACAATATTAAAACCGTCACCATATGAGCTGTTAAAAATAATACCGTCCTTATTACCATGAGTTTTAAAAAACTCGGTAATAAATTGGGTTGGAATATATTCTCGTTGAGAATTGTTTGGTGAAACAGGTAATGAAAGCTCGCTAGCAAAAGTTTCTAATAAACTTACCAATTTTAAAATATCGGTATAATTCATTGATGATAATGATAAAAATGAAATATTTTCCCTAGGGGTTCTGAGATCAATCACATTTAACTCTTGGTCAACGCGGAATTTAGCAATCGAAATAGTGTCTCCATTATTAGGTCTAATTTCTTTGATGCAAATTTTTTCTGTTTCAGCTAAGTAAAGGTATGAAATCCCATAGGGATTAGCGCGTCCCAAAGTTGCTAAAGATTCAGGTGGTTTACCCATATCTTTATGTTCTAACGGCACTGAACTTAATCGACCTCTAAAAAATTGTTCATTTGGATGTAAAGATAAATTTAGTTGTTCTATAAGCTGTTGGAATGTGTTGTATAAATCACTACCACGTAAAAATGCTTCTTGATATATAGTATTTTGTGGGAAAAATCTGTTCTTGTGAAGAATTTCGCTTTTGAATTCAATCCATTGCTCGTGCATTTCCTTAGTGTTTACGGACCTGTAAGATTTATTGAATAGAAAAGGTAAGCTTGTTTGAAATTCTCTTTTAAGAAGATGAATATTAGTTTTTTTACTAAAAACTTTAAAATCAATATCTAAAATATCTATAAATTCAGTTCCAGCATTATCCTCATCAAACATATCTGAAAGGGCTTCAAGTATAGGAGTTATTTCAGTGATTAACTGAGAAACTGAAATAGTTGCTACTCTATTGGTATTACAATAATGACAACGTCCAATATACTGGTGACCATTAATTATCTTTTTTATCGTGTCATCGTGAAAACATTCAACACAGCAAAGAGAGGTACTCATCCATTTACCTCCACGGAGGCAGATAAGAAGCTATTTATAGTTTCAATATGATGCTTTATAGACAGTTTTTTGACTTGCCCTAAGCCTGGAAAATGTTCAATTTTGTGTAAATATTGAAATTCTGTTAGAGAAAAGGTAGGGATGAATGGGATTTGACCAATACCAATATCTTTAATAAGTTTGTCTAGGGCTTCAAGAAATTTAGCCCCTGGGTTAGTTGGTGTGCCATCATTTTCTGAAGAGTAATGTCGAATAAAGAGCTCATCAAATCTTTTTTGATCAATATATGAAATATGGATTGTAACGACATAAGCTGGTCCACCACCTTCACTAAAATCATCACCAGTAATTGTATAGTCTGAAAAACCTACGTTATTTTCTTCTAGATAATAACTATGGAGAGAAGAAAAAGGTGACTCTATAGGGTAGTCTGCGTTTCTAATTTGCTTTCTAAAAAAGTCCTCATAAGAAACCCTATTTTTTATTCTCTTTTTAATATTTGGATTTATATCATTTTGAATAAAATTAATTTTTGAAAAATTGGTGAAATCTAATAGATCTTGATCTATTCCTTTTTGTATAAATAAACCAAAGCTACCGATTTCAAGAAAATCATTATATTTTTCTGTATTTTGATTAATAGAATACAAAACTTGGTATTCAATATTGTCGAATAATTTTAGTGCTTTAAATAAACTGTGAGGATCTGATGCGAAATCACCGACAGTTGGATTAATGATTATGTAAGGTTCTATAGAGTATTCATTAAGACTTTCAATAGTCTTAACTAATGCTTTGATATCCTTTTTAACAGGTTCAATAACAGGCGTAAAGTTTTTAAGCTCCAATTGAGCAAGCTCTCGTAGGGCTAAAAGCTCATTCAGTTTTCCCCTCAAAATTGGATAGTACATCGGTTTGGTTCTCCGAGAATTTTCTTATTAATGCGTTGATTTTATTTTCATCAAACTTGTAGCTAATTAGAGCATTAGTTAAAAAGAAAGGCAAAGAATTAATAGCTTTGGCATTGTTTTTACGAGTTTTCTTTAAAGTTGCTATGAAGGCTTTTCTTACAGCTAAAGGATCGTGAGATTTGACAATTTTTTCACAGAGTTCGTAGAGACGTGTGTTTGGCACATCAATTTTTAATTTATATAATTCTTCTGCAATAGATTGATATTCATTTTTTCTTAGAGATTTCATCATCAATTCGACATCTAATTGATTTGTCTGAATCGGTTCACGAATAACTCTTAACGTATTTTTAGAACTTAGTTCAATCACACCTACTTCTATGGGGGATATATGTAGGACAGATTCAAGCATATATTGTGAACAAACCACGTTTACTTTATCAAAAATTTTGAGATAGGAATCTAACTGATCTTCGAGACGAACCAAGCTATCGTATTCAGTTTTAATCTCATAGCATGTAGAAGATCCATTTAGGAGGACAAGATCCGCTTTATTTGTACCGACTCTAAATTCAGATAAAAGGATCGATGATTCTAATGAGTGTCTCCCTAAGAGTATCTTTTGGGCTATTAAGTTCTTATAGATATATTCATTTCGATAATTTTTGCTTAAATCAATATAAGCTTTATAGTAAAGATCATAGTAGTTATAAGCATGATATTTATAAGATATTTCTTTAATTTTTGATTTTTGAAGAGATGACAAATCTTCACTAGCAATTGCATTAAGGCAATTACTTGTAAATAGTTTGGCAATTTCTCTTTCAGCAATCATATTCATAACTTAAGTTAAGTATCGTTCTATTGTATAAAAAAACCTCCATAAAAGAAGGTTTTTTATTGGAACTTTATGAATTAATAATCGGAACAATCCAGCTGGTAATAATCAATAAAATACCCAGATGTCCCAGTTTACGTGTCACATAAACCAGTTTAGACGGTGGTTGTTCCAGCTGTTTGGCATACTCTTCCATGGTGATGCCTTGTTTGCCTTTACTGGTATATAAAAACACACCCAAATCCAGACAGATCAGAATGGTGCCAATATCTGCCACCAGTTCCATCAGCTCAAATTGCTGGGTATACAGCGACATGCTAACGCTATAAATTAGATAAAGTCCAAAGGCTATACATACATATTGCAGGATCACTAAAAATTTCTGCATAAATCTCAACAGTTCAAAAAATTAAGGCAATTATACAAACAATTCGGACAGGCTGTGCCCATTACAGGCTTTGCATCACATCGGCAAAATTCTGCTTCTCGACCAGTTCCAGAAATTCATCTCCCAGGCGCTGACTTTCAGCAATACATTGCTTCCAGAGCTGAATCCGCTGAGCTTGATCCAAACCTTTCAAAGTGAAGTCTTTACGATCCGGTAAACGACCCAAAGGCAAACTTTGCAAATATTCCTGAGAGGGTGAAATTAGCAAAGTTCGTGCCTGATTTTCCGGGCGTGCCGTGCGTTTAAACAGTTTATCGAACCAGCCGGGAGTAATGCTGTCAGTAAAATGCGGATACAGCACGATGCCTTTGCTCTGGAAAGGCAGGTCAATATGATAGTCAATCAGACCGCCATCGCGATAATAACCTTGCGGTGCATCCGGAATATTATTGACTGCTGCCATCACGCCCGGAATAGAGGCAGAAGCCATCAGCCAGGACAAAACACTTTGCTCAGTCAAGGCGTGATAATGTGTAGTAAATCCATCATCGGCAATTTTAAACTGTTCACCGGTATTCGGCTGGCTAATCACACGTTGCATAAAATGGCGGCTATGTTTACGCGCTACAGCGGTAGTTCCCACAATGCCAGCTACAGAGGCGAGTAGGGGGAGCGCCTTGTCACTCTGGAAAATGTGCTGGGCTTTAATCGACAATACCGTCAGATGATAATCTGGATGATTCACCAGATCGGTTTCTTTGCCTTGTACCAGATCCAGCAGCATGCCACGACAAACGTCACTGACCTCCTTACGGGTCATTTTCTTGTGAAAGTATAGATGGGTATACAAGTCGGCAAGACGTTCAGTGCCTGCTTTGGCTCCCCACGCCGCGACACTGGCAAAACGCCAGCTACCAATGGATGAACCGACTAAGGTTCTACGCTGAGGAGCACGTGGGAAAAACTCGCCAAAAATGGCCTGATCCAGTCCCTGAATACCAATACCTTTGGGTCCACCTGCAGCACCCGGCACAATATCGACCTGTTCGGGTTGCAAACCTTCTTTCAGAATCAGCTCACGAGCCTGATGCCCAGCGCGGATTTTCAGAGCAGGCGCATGTTTTTGTAAAATCTGCATAAAGGTTCAACCCATATTTGACCAATGAGGACATATTTTAAGCATCTGGTCACAGAGCCCAATGGCAAGATGTACCCTAAAGTGACTTTGCAGTCATAGGGGAGGAGAAAAATAAAAAAACCTGAACAATGTCAGGTCTTTTAAGAAGGTTATTTCAGTTATTTTGCAATCCGCCAGACTGCGAGTACGCTTGCCAGTACGATCAAAATCACTGACACAAACCATGGTGAAATGATCGCAATCGAAAGCAGAATGGCCATGATGCTGCCGAAAATCCAGCTACGTTTTTGCTGATGTTCCATTTGCAGGCGCATGCTTTGCAATTCATTGAGCTGCTTGGCATGCCAGGCGGACTGGTTTTTCAGACCGTTCAGGCTGTCGATCATCAGGGTCGGTAAATCCTGCGCGCCCAAAAGCAGATCCGGGATTTTTTGTCCGAGTTCCTTGATATTCTTTTGCGGATTCATCTGGGCTTTGACCCAATCGGTGAGGATCGGTTTAGCCAGACTCCAGATATCCAGCTCAGGATATAAGTCTGTTCCCAGACCTTCCACATGCACGAGTGTTTTCAATAGCAACATCAGTTGTGGCGGGATTTCCAGATGGAAACGACGGGCGATGTCCATGACCTGAATCAGAATCCCGGCAAAATCCAGTTCATGCATCGGCTTGGAGACCATTGGACCCACGGTGCGACGCATTTCGCGTGCTAGCGCGTCCTGATCGGTACCCGGTGGAATCCAGCCGGCCTGATGCACAATCTGAATCAGCTGCATGAAGTCGCTGTTCATGACCGCCAACAGCATACGTGCTACGGTCATCTGGTCATGCTTAGACAGCTCTCCCATAATCGCGCAGTCCAGCGCAATAAAGCGCGGATTGGCCGGATTGATAGTTTCTACAAAGACATTGCCTGGATGCATGTCCGCATGGAAGAAGTTGTCGCGGAAGACCTGAGTAAAGAAGATAGTTAAACCTTTACGTGCCAGATCAGCACGGTCCATACCCAGTTCATCAAAGGTGGCAATATCCGAAATCGGAACACCGGTAATCCGTTCTGCTACCAGCACGTCCTTACTGTCCATATAGACTTCAGGCACATACATCATGCTGGAGCCAGTGAAGTAATGACGCATACGGCGGGTATTGTCCGCTTCCAGAGTCAGGTCCAGCTCATTCAGAATGATCTGGCGATAGTCCTGAATAATTTCAGACAAGTGTAGGGCACGCGCTGCTTCCAGACGCTTTTCCAGAAAATCACCCAGCCAGCTTAGAATCTCAAAATCCTGCAAGATCTGTTGACGAATATTCGGGCGGGTCACTTTGACCACCACTTCACGGCCATCATGCAGGGCTGCAGTATGCACCTGTGCAATCGAGGCGGCTGCCAATGGCTGAACATCAAATCGGGCGAACAGGGTATTTACATCCGCTTTTAAGGATTCCTGAATACGCATCTTGGCGACATCATTATCAAAGGGCTTGACCTGATCCTGTAGCAGGACCAGTTGTTGCAGCACTTCAGGTGGAATCAAGTCACGACGGGTCGAAAGCAACTGACCCAGCTTGATTGCCAGTGGTCCCATTTCTTCCAATGCCAGTTTCAGCTTGAGCGGGTTTTTACGCTCACGGCTGGACCAAGCTGCCGGATGCATACGGATCAAAGATAAAATATGCCGGGCTTTCTCAGGAAGTTCTTCCGCAGGAAACAACGTGTCGAGTCTATAGTGCGCGGCGATGCGCCAAAGTTCGAGTAAACGTGAAACATGCGGAATCATAAAGCGGTGTACCTAGTATTGAGAAGGAATATGAGGTGTAGCAGGAGTAAATGGCTGATCAGTAGAATCGTCAGATTCAATCTGTGCCTGAAGCTGACGGATTTTGGCTTCGACGCGATCTAAATTCTGGTTCAGGATACGGGTATCCTGATTCAGGTCATCCATTTGCCAGCGCGGGGCAAAGAGACCACTATCTTCTTTCAGGGCATCTTCAGCGAAAAATAACTGGCTTTGCAAAGTGCGTTTTAAATGCTTCGGAGCCAGCTGCAACTTGCCAATTTCATGCGCCAGAGCAGGGCCAATCCAGGGACTTAAATGCGCCGCCAGATCAGGTTCAGCCTGCTGCATAATACGCTGGATTTCTTGCAGAAGTTTATAGTCACCTTGCAGCGGAATATTGCCGACTTCATCAGCAAGCAGCAGCTTAAGCAGCTCTACGACATTATTCACCTGTAGCGTCGCCGTTGCTTCAGGAATTTGAGTACTATTGGCTTCATAAGGGCGCTGTTCAAAAATCGAAGATTCTTCAGTATGACCGGTTGGCGTTGGTTCCAGACGAACCTTGCCCTCATCAAAGAAGACATCGACGGACAGTTGCGGTGAGGCAATGACCAGCCGCAACATTTTGCCGGCTAAAGCATTGAGCTGAATGCGGGTAATCGCATCCAGATCAATCATATGATGAATCAGGCGTTCAACAGCACCGAGAGCGAGAAGTGACCACATATCGGGTACGACCCTTAAAGCTTGAAGCCACGGTGAACGGCAACGATACCGCCGGTCAGATTGTGATAATCACAGTTCTGGAAGCCAGCATTTTCCATCATACCTTTTAAAGTACGCTGGTCTGGATGCATACGGATTGATTCAGCCAAGTATTTATAGCTTTCTGAATCATTTGCCACGATTTTGCCCATGATTGGTAAAGCGGTGAATGAATACAGGTCATACAGTTTTGAGAATGGCTCAAAAACTGGTTTAGAGAATTCCAGAATCAGTAAACGACCACCTGGCTTAAGCACACGATACATGGCTGCCAGTGCAGCATCTTTATCGGTGACGTTACGCAGACCAAAAGAAATCGTTACCAGGTCAAAGCTGTTGTCGGCAAATGGCTCTAGAGTTTCTGCATTCGCCAGAACGAAATCAACATTGGTACAGCCGGCATCAATCAGACGATCACGGCCAACATTCAGCATGGATTCGTTAATATCAGACAGTACTACATGACCGGTAGGGCCCACTTCACGGCTAAATACTTTGGCCAGGTCGCCTGTACCGCCAGCAATATCCAGCACATGCTGGCCACGGCGCACGCCTGACATATTAATCGCAAAACGTTTCCACAGACGGTGAATGCCGAATGACATCAGGTCATTCATGATATCGTATTTGCTGGCCACCGAATGGAATACTTCAGCCACTTTCTGGGCTTTTTCGTCACTGCTCACAGTCTTGTAGCCGAAGTGCGTGGTTGGACCGACGTTACCGGTATTGGCACCGCGTGGCAGGTTATATTTAGGGACAGTTCCAGTCACAGGCGTATCGGTCAGGCGTTGTTCTAGAGATTGTTGCTGACCTTGTGGAGCGCCTTGCGGAAGCGGAGTGGTTAAGAATGGGCTCACTTTGTCTGTCTGTTGTGCCGACTCGGGTGTAGGGGTAGGCGTTTGATTTTCATTCGACATTGGAGTCACTCCTAACATATCAATCGGGTTAATCTTGCATTGCCTGCATAATGACAGATTCTTGGATGTTATTCAGCAATCATGATGCAATTGTTATGAATAATATACAGAAAAATAGGAATATGGGCGGAAATCTTCACTGCCAGTGATCGAATAATTCATATGATTTATCACTGGCGATGGCCTGCCATAAAAACCTGAAAATATCAGGATCAGGCAGGACCGCAAGCCTTCCTCATCATGGATGGGACAGGAGTGTATTATTGGAATGGTGTTGGATCACCTGAATGCACCTTATCAATAATACCGCGTTCAATCGCAGTAAAGTCATGCACGAATTTTTCTGCCGACTTTAACGGTTTCATGGCCTGGAAACCGTCCTGCATAAACTCATACATCACCTGAAAATGATATTTATTGGCTGCGCCTTTACACATCTTGAAGGCGGTATAAACCACAAAGGAACGCATATATTTATCCAGGCTGACACCCAGCTGATCCAGCAATGCCAGCTGTTTCAAGCGCGCCTCACCCTGATCCAGTTTCAGATAGGTCACACGCATCATTTCATCGGTCAATGGTGCGTTGGCAGGATAATCCTCTAAAAGCTGGATTGCGACCTGTTCATCCAGCTGTACCGCCAGAATCGCCAGTTCGACACCTGAGGTTCCGGTTTTTAGGGCATTTTCCGGAATCATTTTTTCTGCCTTGTGCGCATATTTCATCAGTCGGGCAATCTGCTCGGCCAGTGCATCAAAGTCCGGGCCGCCGTAGAGCCGGTTCAGGAAATATTCGGCCATCAGCTGGTTATTTTTTTCAGAAAAATGCTGATGATGGCTACGCTGCATCCGTGCCTTTTGCCATGCCTGCACATCCTGTAAACGGCTTAAAATTTCAGGCTGAGTGTGATACTTCAGCTGATAATACTGTTCTAAGAGTTCATCTAATCGGGCAAGTTTGGACATGTATTTTCAAATATGATTTTTCGATCTCAGAATCTTAGAGGGTGTGGCGCAATCTCGCTATGACAAATTGATCAATGATTCCTTATTTGAATGTCAATTTGCTGTTTAAACAGACAATCTAATCGTGTGAAAAACGTTGCTAATGCTATTTTTGCGTTCAGACTCCTCGCTATACTGCCCACAAGAATAAAAGATGAGGGATCTCCATGCGTACAGAAGAACAAAGTTTCCAGTTAATGGATGAAGACGAGCTATCCCTTGCATTGATCAATGCCCAGTATGATCTGAGAAAAACCCAAGGTCAGAAAAATGGCAAAAGCCTGATTGTTCTGGTCAATGGAATCGAGCTGGCAGGTAAGGGCGAAGCAGTCAAACAGTTACGTGAATGGGTAGATCCTCGTTATTTGCAGGTGAAGGCCGATCAGCCGCAAGTATTAGGAGAAAAACAGACCTTCTGGCAACCCTATACACGGTTTATTCCTGCCCAAGGCCAGATCATGGTCTTGTTTGGTAACTGGTACAGCGATCTGCTCAGAACCACCATGCAGACTGGTGCCATTGATGATGCCCAGTTTGATGCCTATCTGGAAGATATGCGTGTCTTTGAGCAGGATCTAAAAAATAACTATGTTGATGTGGTCAAGGTCTGGTTCGACTTGCCTTGGAAAACGCTACAAAAACGCCTGGATCAGATTGATCCGAGTGAAATGCAGTGGCACAAACTGCATGGCCTGGACTGGCGCGACAAAAAAAAGTACGACACCGTGCAGCGTTTGCGAGAGCGGTTTACTAAAGACGACGACTGGCTGATCATTGATGGGGAAGATGAAAAACGGCGTGACCAGCAGTTTGCACAGCATATTTTGCAGGCTTTAAAACATTGTCCGAATCATCCGGTTCGGGCCAAAGGACGATGGAAACAGGCCAAAATTCCAGAATTATTGCAGCATCCTTCGCAAGAGCTTGCCAAGACAGAGGACTATAAGGCGGAACTGAAAAAACTGTCTCCTCAGGTGGCCAAGGCGCTGCGCTCAGACCCACGTAATGTGATTTTGCTGTTTGAAGGGATGGATGCAGCAGGCAAGGGCGGAGCAATCAAGCGGATTGTGAAAAAGCTGGATCCACGTGAATATGAAATCCAGACCATCGGGGCGCCGGAAAAATATGAACTGAATCGTCCTTATTTATGGCGTTTCTGGAACAAGCTGCAAACTGATGATGATATCTGTATTTTTGACCGCTCCTGGTATGGTCGGGTGCTGGTAGAACGGGTAGAAGGCTTTGCCAGCCCGGCAGAATGGCAGCGGGCCTATGATGAAATTAACCGATTTGAACAGAGCCTGATTAACCATCAAACCGTAATTATTAAATTCTGGCTGGCGATTTCCCAGGAAGAGCAGGCGGCCCGTTTCAAGGCGCGTGAAGATACCCCACATAAGCGCTTTAAAATCACCGATGAGGACTGGCGTAACCGGGAACGTTGGGATGATTATTTAAAAGCGGCAGCCGACATGTTTGAACGTACGTCGACAGAACAGGCACCATGGCATATTATTGCCACTGATGATAAAAACACCGCTCGGGTCGAAATTTTAAAAACAATTTTAAAGCAGCTTCAGGCAGATTAATCTGCCTGAGTTTTGAAAAGTTTGGGGATAAAAAATGGGGCGGGAAATTTATTTGCCTTGAGCAATCTGTTTTTGCTGGATATTTTTTGCTGTGCGATAACAATCTTCAACATGCGCTTCAGCAATTTTCTTCATGACAAAATAACCGAGGCTCGCGGCTACCAGTTGACCACCCAGCGGAATGAATTTTGTGACTTGCTTTGTGATCACTTTCGCTGCAACATTGTTCAAAGATTTTTTGACTGCTGTACGTGCTACTACCAGACCGGAAAACTCGATTCCGCGTTTACGCAGTTCATTCCAGTGCACCTGCTTGGTTGCAGGATCAAACACACTGATCTGTTCAGGGGCCAGACCAAAGCGGGCATTGATCTCCGGGATCAGTTGCGACAGAATGCCGACATCAATGACCACGTCCAGAAATGGCACCGGAATCACAGCTGCTCCGGCAGAATAATAGGCACGTTTTTTGGTTAGCTCTAAGCACTCGTTGCGAATTCTGTCTAAATCTAAACTTGGATCGATACGATCTGGAATTTTGTCTAATTTCATGGGCATTACCTAAAGCTAGATGTTGTTTTTTTCTGTTCAAACATCAATAAGATGCTTTTTTCAAAGAACTTTTTTGACTGAAGTATGAGTTTTAAAGTGACATAGACAGTTCGGTAAGTATAGTAAATAATCTTTATCATTTTGTAGTACTGCTCCATCTCATTTTTCAGGGGAAACGATGGCAATTCATGTTATTCAGAGTCAACGCATTGATGTGCTTTTGGATAGTATGCTGCGTATCGTCAACCAGAGCGCAAAAAATCCCTTGGCTGTGTTACAGCCGCGGCATTTTATTGTGCCATCTCCTGCAGTCGAGGCCTGGCTGACCCAAAAAATTGCCGAGAAAAAGGGCATCAGTGCCAATACCCAGTTTCATCATCGGATCCGTGCCTTTCAGTGGACTTCCTATCAGTGGGTGCTGAATAATCCCAAAGAAGTCGAACAGGTTCGTGAAGCCAATATTCCCCGAATTATTATTAAATGGCGGGTATTTCAGGCATTACGTAAATGCATTTTGCCTGAGCAGATTCCATTAGAGATCGATCATCCACTGTATTCGATTATCAAACGGATTTATGACAGCGCAGATCGTCTGGAACAGGGCATAGAGAAGCAGCTGAAAAAACAAAGCATGCTGTACTGGGTATCCGAACAGGTCTCGCGCCTGTTTAGCCATTATATGGATTACCGTGGTTATTGCGCGCGGAATTGCCCACCACAGGAATGTCGTTGTCCCACTAACTGGCTGGCGTCCTGGGGGCAGGATATTGCGCTCGATGTTGAGCATATGATCTATATTCCTAAAGATGAAAATGGCCATGAAATTCCGGTGGCAGACTTCGTCAAGATTCAGGCACGCGAACTGGAAGCCTGGCAGCGCTGGTTGTGGCAGCATGTCTTTCAGGATGATTATGCCAAGATTCTGGACATCGAACAGATGTACTGGGAACGTCTGGAAAATGAAGATACTCAGGTACAGGCTTTAAAACGTTTGCCAGAACAGGTCGTGGTCTTTACCTTGCTAGAATTGCCACCGAGTCAGCTGGATTTCTTGCGCCGTCTCGGTCAATACATCGATATTTATATTTTCCACTTTAACCCGTCACAGGAATACTGGGCCGATAGTGTCGATCCAGACTGGAAAGCACGTTATGACCTTGGCGTGCAGGAACGTTTCATCAAGAAATTTGAAAAATCTCAGGGACGTTTGCCGACTGATACCGAAATCCAGCATTTCTTTGCAGCCTTTCAGTTGAACTTTAATGCCGAAGACCGAGAATCGCGTCATCCCTTGCTGACCCGCTTTGGCAAGCAGGCACGTGATCATTTCTCGTTATTGTCCAAACTGTCTTCAGGTGAAGAAGGTCTCTGGGCCGATGCTTTCGTGGATGAATATCAGGATAAGTTACTGGCCAAAATCCAGTCGGATATTTTGTACCTGCTGGAACCGGAAAAACACCAGTATCCGCTCAAACCCGACGATGATTCGGTACAGATTCATGTCTGTCATTCCTCACTGCGCCAGCTGGAAGTCTTAAAAGAACAGATGATTCACTGGCTGGCCCAAGGCACGGAAGATGCCCCACGTCAGCCGAGCGATATTCTGGTGCTGGCCCCGAACCTGAAAGAGCTGGAGCCGGCGATCCGGAGTGTCTTTGCACCACCACCGCGAGAACGGGAAGGCCATAGCCAGCGTCTGCAAAAAGACAACCTATATCTGCCAATCCAGATTGCCGGGGTGTCCCGACTCGATGTCAGCAATGCCTGGCGCGCGGTACTGGGCCGGATTCAGCTGGTGCATCGACGTTTCAGTATCGAAGATTTTGCCGACTGGCTCAGCCTGAATGCGACCCAGCAACTATATGCGCTGGACTACGCGCAAGTTGAGCGCATGTTGCAGTTACTGGGCGAAGCGGGCTTTAAACGCGGTCTGGATCAGCAGCATTTACAGCAAAGCCTGACTGCCGGTGATGAAGACTACCGCTTCAGTTTTAAGTTTGCGCTGGATCGGCTGGCACTCGGGCTTGCAGTTCCGGAACATGCCCTGTTTCAGGATACCTTAAGCTATGCTCGGGTCTTGAGTAGTGATTTTCCTCTCATTTCGACTCTGATCCAGATTTATCAGGATCTGGTACAGCGCCGTGACTGGCTGATTTTGCATGAACAGGGACAACGTACCCCGGTAAAAACTTGGCTGGAATATCTGCGTGAAGACTTGAATGAGTTCCGTGAAGCCGGGGTTGAGTCCTTAAAGACGGTCGCAGAAATCATTGACAAGCAGATGCGGATGCTGACGTTGGCCGATTACCATGATCAGGATGATCCGCAGGCCAGCCAGGAGCTGGTCGCCTTAAGTCTGCCATTGCCTTATGTACTGGAAGAAATTCAGAATACGTTGGAGATGCAACTGGATCAGGCCGAGCCGACCGGACAAATTACCTTTAGTCAAATCGGCCAGATCCGTCCGTTGCCGTATAAGCTGGTGGTGATGCTGAATCTGGATACCGGTAAATTTCCGAGCCGGAATCAGCAGGTGCCATTTGACCTGATGAACAGTCTGAAGCCGCAACTAGGGGATCGTTCCCGTCTGGATGATGACCAAGGTGCTTTTCTGGATGCATTGCTATTGGCGCAGGACAATTTATGGCTGTTCTATAATGGCTTTGATGTTGATGATGGTGAAGCGCGTGATCCATCCACTTCATTGCAGGAACTGATCCAGCATATTGCCCTGATCTGCCAGTCAGACCAGCCCGATGCTGAAGTCGATGAAACGGTTGAGATGAATGGTTTGAGCGTGGCCAAGCATATCCGTCAGCTCTATCATGTGCATCCACTACAGCCGTTCGATCCGATCGGTTACGTCGAATCTCATACTCCACGTTATCAGACCCAGTGGTTTGCTGTAGCAGAATATATTCGCAGTGCAGAGGGCAAGCGCAGCAGCTGGATCAATGCCCATTATCCGGCCTTGATGCAGAAAGAAATCCGGGTGCTGAAAGGGGATGAGTGGATTCGTGACATGATTTTCCCAGCACGTCTATTCCTGAAAAGTATCGGTGTTTCCAGTGTGAGATATGCCGATCTGCCAAGTTCACGAGAACCCTTATTGCTGAATAAACTGGAACAGTATCAGGTCCGTGATTTCCTATTACAACAGGATCAAGAGATTGAGCCACAGCTGATGCTGGACCGCTTGCCGGTCGGAAAAACTCAGGAAGCGACCTGGCTCAGCAGTCAGCAGGAACAGCAATCGCTAAAAGAACGTTTATTGCAGCTGAATAAAGAGCTGACACCTGTAACGCAGCAAACTTGGCAATATAACCCTGAATTGCTGATTCATATTACCTTGCCGCAAGTGCCGCACAGCAGTTACTGGCTGAGTATGCAGTCTTCCTCCGCTTCGGAAAAACGTCGGGCACAGGTCTGGCTGGAATATCTGCTCTGGCTGGCCTATCTGAATAATGATGAACTGTCGCCGCAGCTGGAACGGATTGTCATTTTCAGTAATAAAACCCTGAAATTCTCCGGACTGCGTTCTAGTCAGGCACG
Source organism: Acinetobacter sp. YH12041 (assembly GCF_013419975.1). Lineage (NCBI taxonomy): Bacteria > Pseudomonadati > Pseudomonadota > Gammaproteobacteria > Moraxellales > Moraxellaceae > Acinetobacter > Acinetobacter sp. YH12041. The sequence continues at coordinate 266,898 of NZ_VOZC01000001.1, forward strand.
TCATCATTTACAGGCTTGGCTGAAAGCTTGGGAAGTGGGACAGACCCAGCCGCTGGTATTGCCTGCCGAATTGCTGATGAAAAAAGCCTGGGAATGGACCGAAAATGAACAGGGACAGATCACCATTGCCGAGATGCAGGAACTGCTAAAAGCCTGGAACAACAGCTATGAAAGTGCCAAGCCTTTGGCCAGCGATGAATCCAGCCAGTTGCATCAGGACTGGCAGTTTATTTTGCAGGATCAGGACCCGGATCTGGCCTTGCAACGCTGTTGCCATGACTTTGCCCATGCGCTATATGCGCCGATTCATGAACATCTGGAATGGATAAAAGAACAATGACCATGTTACCGAACCAGAGCAGTAAAAAGATTTCAACCAATCCGATTCAGGACATGCGCTTTAGCGGCCTGCACTGGATTGAAGCTTCGGCGGGGACGGGTAAGACCTATACCTTATCCAGTTTGATGGTGCGGATTTTTCTGGATCAGTATTATCCGCATCAGGTGATTGCCACAACCTTTACCCGTAAGGCTACAGCTGAACTGAAAAACCGGGTACGTCTTAGGGTTGAAGAAACACTAGCCTTCATTCAGCGTCATCAGGAGCTGAATTCGGTCGAAATCACCGCCAAAATCCAGACTGAATCGGATCCACTATTTCAGCAGGTGTTGAAAGATTATGGCTCACGCATGGACTATGCCCGGCGCCGTCTACGTCTGGTTCTGAACCAGCTGGATGAGCTGTTTGTCGGAACACTGGACAGCTTTAGCCAGAAATTATTGCGTGAATTTGCCTTTGAAAGCGGCAAGATTGAACGGGCCGAACTGACTGAAGATCAGGACCTATATATCCAGCAGCTGATTCATGATGTGCTACGAGAATGGATCCAGCAGCAGCCGCAGTATATGGTCAATCATCTATATCTGCAAAACCTGTTGAAACCAGTAGAACACTATACTGGACTAGTTCGTGATGCTCTAAATTTCCGTGTGCAATACTTTCAGAAGGTAGAAAAAGTCGAATGGGATCTAGCTGAACTAGAGCACTGCATCCAGCGCTTATTCGATGTGCATGAATATGAAATTGAAATCATTCGGGAGTATTGCCAGAATTCTCCGAAGTATTTTCATAAGAGTTTTTTGACCAGATTAAGTGACGTTTGTGAAAACTTTATGACCTGGATGGCGGCACTGAAAACCAAAGGTGTGATGAGCTTTTTTGATCCAGAACTGCATGCGATCTTATTGAATCTGTGTTATTTGCGCCGCAAGAAAACCGATTTTCAACCGGTCTCAATGAAGCAAGTATTTAACAAAAGCTGTCCGGAAGCAGAGCAGCAGCAGATTCTGCAACATAGCCTGATTCAGGCCATTGATGGATTGTGCGAAGTCAAAGAGAAGATGGATGCACAGTTGAAGCAGCTGACCACCTATCTTGAATATCATATTATTCGCAGTGTGCAGAACCGTCTGCCGCAAACCTTGCAAAAACAGGGTGAAACCACATTTTCCCAACAGATTCGAACCTTGGCTGAAGCTTTACAGGGACAGCAAGGTCAACGCTTTGCCCAGTTTGTACAGGCACGCTATCCACTCATTCTGGTGGATGAATTTCAGGATACCAACCAGGATCAGGATGATCTGCTGGCTAAAATCTGGCGTGATCCGAATCGAGTCAAAGCCGGTTGTATGATCATGGTGGGTGATCCGAAACAGGCGATTTACGGTTTCCGTGGCGGTGACATGCTGACCTATAACAAGGCGCGTGCCGATGTGCTGCAAAAGCAGGGCCGTGAATATACTCTGATCCAGAACCATCGCTCGGTAAAGCCTTTAGTCGAGGTGGTGGACGCGTTGTTTCAACGCCAGATGGATTTTGGTGAACAGGTGCATTACACCCTGATTCAGGCGGGGAGCCGGCCACATCCGGATTTAATCGATAAAACGCTGAGCAATCCGCATCCACTGCGCTGGATTCAACTCGGTGAACAGGACGTTGAAGCGGATCAGGTGGTCTGGAAAATCCGCCAGTTATTGAATCAGTCTGAACAGCAGCAACTGTATTTCCAGCAGGGTGACAATGTTCGGCACTTAAAAGCGGATGATATTGCAGTCCTGAGTTTTGGCCATTATGCGCTGGAACAGGTCAAGCAGCGTCTGCAACGTATGGGTATTCCCTGTTATAAGGAATCCAAGCAGAGCATCTTTGCCAGCCCGGTGGCTCAGGATGTTGCAGCTGTTCTGACCGCGATCATGGAGCCTTTTAATGAAGCCAAAGTCAAACGTGCCTTATTGACCCGTTTATTGGGCTTTAACCTGAAAAAGCTAATCGAACTGCAAGAGCAGAGCGAAGGTCTAAGCCGCTATATTGCCGATTTTGATGCCATCCGGGAAATGTGGTTTGAAAAAGGGTTTCTGACGGCCTGGAATTATGCCTTAAACCTGTTTCAGGTCTGGACCAATCTGGTTGCAAGCCAGAGCCTGGACAATGAACGGGTAGTGGTGAATTTACGTCATCTGACCGAGATCCTGTGTCAGCAAAGTGAATATTATCAGGGTGCTCAAAAGCTGTATCACTGGTATTTGCGTCAGTTGCAATCACCTTCAGGCAAGGATAACGAAAAAGAGCGAAAACTCTCTGGCGATCATGGGGTACAGCTCTTAACCATCCATGCTTCCAAAGGTCTGGAATTTAAAGTGGTGTTCCTGTTAGGTGCCGATGCACCTTTTGATGTAAATAAGGGGAATTTGAACTTTTCCCTGTCAGCCGCAGAAAATGTACTGGAACAATCCCGGGTGATTACAGTTAACCATAAGGACTTGCATGAGCAGGCAATTTTGCAAAATGCAGCCCGGAATGCCGCAGAAAATCACCGGCTTTGGTATGTGGCACTGACCCGGGCCAGTCACCGGGTTTATGCCATGTTGCAAGATCAGAGCGGACAGGCGGATTCAGGCCTGGCATTCTGGCGTGGACAAGGTGAGGCGGCATTTCAGCATGCCCTAAGTCTGCTGGAACAACCTCTGGCTTCTGAGCCGCCTAGAATTGTGGCAAAACAGACAGAAGCACCGTTACAGATGCAGGCTCATCCTTTACCGGAGCGACAGTTCTATCCACGGACCAAAACCAGTTTTACTGCACTGTCACAGCATCTCCCGCATCAGGCAATATTGCAGGATGATCTGGTCATCGCTTCTGAACATCCAGACAGTGCTGCAGATGAAATGAATCTGCTAGAACTGGAACAGCAGGCAGCCAGTCAACCACTGGACTGGATCAAGCTGAATTTTCCTAAAGGCACGGTGGCCGGAACCTTCTTGCACAGTATTTTTGAGCATATCGATTTTCAGGATCGCAGTTACTGGAATCTGGAAATCCGCCGCCGTTTTAAAAATACCGCACCACAAATCTGGCAGGAACTGAAAGAGAAATTTCATCAGGCCTTTCATGTTCGTGCATTGTTACAGCAGGCATTTACTCAGGGCTATCAGACGGCCTGTGTGAATTTACAGACCCTGTTCAGTCAGGTGGCTCGTCAAGGTCAAATGCAGCCGGAGAAATTGCAGCAAAGTATGCAAAAAGTACTCTCCAGCCTGAATTATAAAATCCTGACCGGAATTCGTCTGCATGATCAGAGTGAAGCTTATCGTCAGGAATGGCAGCAGTTTTTCCGTTCAGCTCAAACATTCGATCACTCTGAATGGTTGAACTTCTTAGGGCAGTTTCAGCGCTATTTTACAGAACTGGATGATGAACCTTTTATCCAGTTTTTCGAACAGGAAATGGCGCAGATGATGCCTGCTGAGACAGCAGCGCAACTGGATGTAGAAGCCGTTTTTCAGCAGGCATTCGATCATTTCATTGATGAGATGATTGAAGATCTTCTGCTCAATCGGGTTCATGACTGGCTCAAAGAAATTCTGGCTGCACCCCTACAGGCAGAGTTCAGCCTGGAGCAGTTGCAGCAAGGTACTTATTTGTCTGAATTCCCGTTTTACCTGTCTTTAACCGATGTGCCGTTACAGATTCGTCAGATCCAGCAACTGTTTGCCGAGCATGATATTCTCATGCCTGATTTTAATGAGGCAAAATCAGCACGCTATCTGACCGGTTCTATCGATTTGGTTTATTTTGATGGCCAGCGTTATCATATTGCCGATTATAAAAGCAATTTTCTCGGGCCGGATCAGCAGCATTACACGGCCGAGGCCATCCAGCAGAATATGACCCACTCCAGTTACTGGCTGCAAGCGGCCTTATATCTGGTGGCATTGCATCGTTATCTAAGCGTGAACATGCAGGGATATGACATGCAGCAGCATCTGGGTGGGGCGACTTATCTGTATTTGCGCGGTATGAATGGTCAGGCTGAACAAGGCGCTTATCACTGGCAGCCTGGTCTGGAATTTATTCTGAAACTGGATGAAATTCTGGGCTATTTTGAGCAGAAAAAATCAGCATAATTTTGATGATTTATAAAATTTTAAGAGTTTAAACAGAAGATTATCCTGTGGATAACTTTGAGGATAACTGTGTGGAAAATGAGCAAATTCACGTGTCTCAGCAATCAGCCCATTTAATGGCCTGGATTGACTATCTATGTCAGCCACCGTTCAGTTCGGCGACCTTTGATGCTGCCGCAAAATTGCTGATTCAGCAGCTCCTTGAAGCGATGCAGGAGGGCAATAGTTGTATTCCGGCCAGTGCTGAGCAAAAAGCTCTATTGCATCATTTGGTATTGGATCGTAGCCAGCAGGCTCAAGGCATTGCACCTTTTATTTTTGAAAACCAGCAATTGTATTTATACCGCTACTGGCAGCTGGAACAAGCGGTCGCCACCCAGATCGCCCGGATCAAGTCACAAGCCATCACACCAGTAAATTTAAGTGAGCGTGATCGTAACCTCCTGACAGATCCACAGCAAAAGCAAGCGCTGGAAATGGTCGCCAAGCAGGGACTGAATATTATTACCGGTGGGCCAGGAACTGGTAAAACCTACACCTTGGCACATATGATTGCTGTACTACATGAAGCCCTACCCAATATCCGGATTGCGATGGCTGCTCCGACGGGTAAAGCGGCGCAGCGGATGCAAGAGGCCTTGCAGAAAGCTTTACATAGTGAAAAGTTACAAGCTTTTGAACTGGAGGCTTTAAAGCAGGTTCAACCCGTTACTTTGCACCGCTTACTGGGCTTGGGGCGGTTGGGACGCCCACGGTTTCATGCCAAGCAGCCTTTACCCTATGATGTGATCGTGGTTGATGAAGCATCCATGTTGGACTTAAGCGTGTCACAGATGCTTCTTGCTGCAGTGCCAGATTCAGCCCGCTTAATTTTATTAGGCGATGCAGATCAGCTGGCCTCGGTGGATGTCGGCACTGTACTGGCAGATTTACAGCAGACTTCTGTTTTGGCGGATAACCGAGTGAATTTAATCACGACGCGCCGTTTTGCTTCAGGCGCCCGGATTGGAGCGATGGCACACTTTATCCAGCAGGAGCATGTTCCAGCATCAGTTTTAAACCAGTTTGAACAACAAGTAGTTACTGCGAGTGAGCTGCAAGCAATTGCACTGGACCAAGTGGAAATTGACCAGCTGCAACTGCAATATTTGTCAGAAATAAACCCAACTACAGGTCTACAGTTAGACCAATATTATGATCAACTGATGTATGGCTATCAGGGTTATGCAGACGCGATCAAGCTGGCTCAGGATCAGGCTGGTTTCGAGCAATATGTGCAGCAGGCAATTCAGTACTTTGATCATTACCGGATTCTTACAGCAATTCGGCATGGTGATCTGGGTTTGAATAAAATCAATCAGCAGATTGAACAGCGTTTTCTGGCCAGTGTAGGCAAGTTAAAACAGGGCGACTGGTATACCGGTCGACCAGTGATGATGACTTATAACGATTATCAGCTGGGTCTGTCCAATGGTGATATTGGCATCTGTTTCTGGAGAGAACAAGAAGGACAGTCACAATTTGAAGTGTATTTCCCGAGCTTAGAAAAATGGGTGCTGGCGACCCGCTTACCGAAAAGTATCGAAACGGCATTTGCTTTGACGATTCATAAATCGCAAGGTTCAGAATTTACTCATACGGCTGTAGTACTCGATCAACAGGCCAAAAATTTGCTGAGTAAGGAACTGATTTATACAGCGATTACCCGGGCCAAAAAAGTTGTGAGCTTACTGGTAGATCGCGACGCGTTTACACAAGCGCTATGCGTCAGAACCACACGAAAGAGTGGCTTAAGCGAAAAAATACTTGAACAATGCAACAATCTATTGGCAAAAAATAAATAACTGTTGTAGGTAAATGCTTACATGGATTCAGGAAATTGGCGCATGGAGCTTTTACTCGGTTTTTGAGAAGATTGGTCACACAAAAGAACTCAACACGGAAAGTTGGGTATAAATCGCATAATAAGAACAAGAATGTCACCAGACAGCGAACTTACAGTGAAGTAAGTGAAAGAGGAAACTTACAGCCGCTAAGCCTTGTAGTTTTGGGAGAGACTACAAGGCTTTTTTATATCTGCCATTAATGGAATTTTGCCGTAATCTTATAGTTCAATTAAGTTGGCAGAATAAGTAAATTTAAGTAAATAGTGTAATTAAAAGATATATAAGTGTAATATTTTGCAAATTTCGATGACAATTTTGTACGCAATGGCTTACAGCGAGTGAGGATAAATGCCTCTATGAGCATTTCGACAATATGGCAAAATCTACCACACAAGGAAGTTATTTTTAGTCAGGAAGATTTGAAAATAATAAAGCGTAAAACGCACTAAAAAAAAAACAATAAATAAAAAATGATAATAGAAGAAACTACAGCGCGAAAAAGCCCGAGTTTACTCGGGCTTTTTTTTATCATTTATTTCTAAGCGCGACCAGAAATATTTTAAATATAAAAAGATCAGTTAATTTCTGCAGTTATCTAAACAGCTATTCGTAAGCCAGATCAAGTCCAATTCCTGAAATTATGTGTAAATTGAACCATATGGGATTTCTTCATATCAGTAAATAAGCCAAGACAGCTGGCAGTTAAAACTATCAAAATTCATGATCTATTTTTGCAATCTGACGCAATTTCCCTTAAAATATGCAACTTGCTGTAGTGATGCACGGCAGTCAATGTATTGAATTCTCATTACTTTGATTTTTATCAAGATATATAAGCATCTCGGAGAAATCGAATGGCTTTAACAAACGCAGATCGCGCAGAGATCATTGCTAAATTTGCTCGCGCTGAAAACGACACTGGTTCACCAGAAGTTCAAGTAGCTCTTTTAACTGCTCAAATCAATGACTTACAAGGTCACTTCAAAGAGCACAAACACGACCATCATAGCCGTCGCGGTCTGATCCGTATGGTTAACCAACGTCGTAAGCTTCTTGACTACCTAAATGGTAAAGACCACGGTCGTTATGTTGCATTGATCGGTGCTTTAGGTTTACGTCGTTAATTCGATTTAAACTTTATTTTCGGGTTTATTGCATGCCTTGTGCTTTATTGCTGAAAACTAAAGTCGGTTTAGCCTTTGGCTAGATCAGGGGAAGGGGCGAATGTTCGCTCCTTCTTTGTGTTTAAAAATAGTGTTTATTTCTGGTGAGGTCGGCTTCTAAGCTTTGTCATTTACCCGTCCATTTGGACGTGAATGCCAAACCTTAGGGGTCTCCACTAGAATAAAATCAGGAAAAAATAAAACATGTCGATGTTTAATATTGTTCGTAAAGAATTCCAATTTGGCCAACATCAGGTTGTCCTAGAAACAGGTCGTGTTGCGCGTCAGGCCAATACCGTATTGATTACCATGGGCGGCGTAACTGTATTAGTTGCTGTTGTTGCTCAACCAACTGCTAAAGCAGGTCAAGACTTTTTCCCACTGACTGTTAACTATCAAGAAAAACAATATGCAGCTGGCCGTATTCCTGGTGGTTACGGTAAACGTGAAGGCCGTGCATCTGAAGCTGAAACGCTGATTTCACGTCTGATCGACCGTCCAATTCGTCCATTGTTCCCAGAAGGTTACTATAACGAAATCCAGGTGACTGCGACTGTTGTGTCTTCTGACAAGACTATGGAAGCTGACATTGCAGCAATGCTGGGTACTTCTGCAGCACTTGCGATTGCAGGTACACCATTCCGTGGTCCAATCGGTGCGGCACGTGTGGGTCTGATCAACGGTGAATACGTTCTAAACCCAAGCTTTGAACAATTGAAAGAAAGTGATCTTGATCTTGTCGTTGCAGGTACGGAATCTGCAGTACTGATGGTTGAATCAGAAGCGAAAGAACTTTCAGAAGACCAAATGCTGGGTGCAGTATTGTTCGGTCATGATGAAATGCAAATCGCGATCCAAGCAATCAAAGAATTCGCGACCGCAGCTGGTGCGAAAGAATCAACTTGGGTTGCTCCTGAGAAAAACGAAGACCTTCGTGCAAAACTGAAAGAAGCATTCGAAGCGAAAATCTCTGAAGCATATACCATTGCGGTGAAACAAGACCGTTATGCAGCACTTGATGCACTTCAAGCAGAAGCGCTCGCTCAGTTCGTTCCAGAAGGTGACGAAACTGGTCTTGCTGATGACGTAAACGAATTATTTGAAGATCTTAAATACCGTACCGTACGTGACAACATCTTGTCTGGTAAACCGCGTATTGACGGTCGTGATACTAAAACTGTTCGTGCCCTTGATGTACAGGTTGGCGTATTAGACCGTGCTCACGGTTCTGCATTATTCACACGTGGTGAAACTCAGGCATTGGTAACTACTACTCTGGGTAATACTCGTGATGCGTTGATGGTAGATACCTTGGCTGGTACTAAAACTGACAACTTCATGCTTCACTACAACTTCCCTGCATATTCTGTAGGTGAAACAGGTCGTGAGTCTGGTCCTAAACGTCGTGAAATCGGTCATGGCCGTCTGGCTCGTCGTGGTGTTCAAGCCGTGCTTCCAGCAGCTGACCGCTTCCCGTACGTAATCCGTATCGTATCTGACATCACTGAATCTAATGGTTCATCTTCAATGGCATCTGTATGTGGTGCTTCTCTATCATTGATGGATGCCGGTGTTCCACTTAAAGCACCAGTTGCGGGTATTGCAATGGGTCTAGTGAAAGAGGGCGAACGTTTCGCAGTACTTTCTGACATCCTGGGTGATGAAGACCATCTTGGTGATATGGACTTTAAAGTAGCGGGTTCTGCTAACGGTATTACTGCGCTGCAAATGGACATCAAGATCGAAGGTATTACTGAAGAGATCATGGAAGTTGCATTGAACCAGGCTTATGCAGGTCGTATGCACATCCTGAACGCGATGAATCAAGTAATTTCACGTGCTCGTCCAGAAATTTCTATGCACGCGCCGACTTTCCAAGTGATCACCATCAACCCTGACAAGATCCGTGACGTGATTGGTAAAGGTGGTGCGACTATCCGTCAAATCACTGAAGAAACTAAAGCTGCGATTGACATCGAAGATAACGGTACAGTACGCGTATTTGGTGAAACTAAAGCTGCTGCACAGGCTGCGATTGCAAAAATCCAGGCACTGACTGCTGAAGTTGAGCCAGGCACAATCTACACAGGTAAAGTGATTCGTATCGTTGAATTCGGTGCATTCGTGAACATCCTGCCAGGTACTGACGGTCTGCTTCATATTTCTCAAATCTCTAACGAACGTATTGCCAACGTGGCTGACGTATTGAAAGAAGGTCAGGAAGTGAAAGTACAAGTTGCTGACGTTGACAACCGTGGTCGTATTAAATTGACCATGAAAGACATCGAACAAGCATAATTCGATTACTTTTAAGTCTGAAAAAGCCTGCATCATGCGGGCTTTTTTATTTGGACAGATTCTTTATTTAAGAACCGAAATCATTTAATAATCACATTGTAGATAAAACGGATGATTAAACCTTATATTGAAAAATTCTTGGTTGAGAAAGCTGTTCTCATTTAGGTAAGCGGATCGGCTTCAGAGTTTTTCAGCATGCGATAAATCTCGTCTTTCAGTTTTAGTTTTTTGCGTTTAATCGCATCGATATCATCATTGATATGATTGACTGGATCGAGTTCAAGCTGACTAATCTGTTTGTCCAATTCACTATGTTCCTCAAACAGTCGGGCAAAGTACGGATTTTCCTCACGTAATTGCACAATTAAATCACGGTATTCTGGGAACATATATTTGATCTTTTTATTGCAGTCTTTGGTTTTCATAGGGATATTTATCACTCAAAAAATAAAAGAAAAAAGCAAAATATGCCCTAGTCCGCATTGATCTAACTCATGCAGACCGGACATTAAAGGGCATTACTTGAAATGCAGATGTTTCACCTCACGACGTAATTCCTGCACTTCATCAATGAGATCCAGCATCATGGCAACGGCACTAAAGGAAGCATCAAAATCACGCTGCAAACGGTAAGCCCGTTGTGCTCGAGTAATATCTTCCCCGAGGAAGGTACCAGGATGCGTTTTAGAACGGTTCGGCAAAATTCCATGTTCAATGAGTTGCATCACCCATTCCGGACTTTGGCCACATGCTTCAGAAAAGTGGAACAAATCAAAGGTACGATCATCCATGATTTCAGAGGGGATATAACCGTTGGAAAAGTTTTCTCTATATTGAATTGTAGTCATAGCTCTACTCCTTAAACAGCCAGGCTTGAGACATTCAGAAAGGAAGGTCGTCCTGAAGTAGGGGAATGCCATAATATTTTATGGCCGCTGCGCTGTGCCCTAACGGTATGGGATGCTAGTTGAACCAGCACCCTGCCTAGAAGAGGAACTCCTATCCTGTGGAAATCCTGCTTGACCCTGAACAGCTCAGTCTGAGCAGGGAAACAAAGATATAGGCGGGCATCTGTTTTTATAGTTTTATCTGTCATTTGCAAACCATCCGCTGTTTGCAACACACATTTACCCATGCCTATCAATTGAGGAATACTTGTTGCATGGATACTCCGTTCCAGAGGTTCCAGAGTCCGTAGCAGATTGAATTGCAGCTGAAGATAGATCATTGTGTGAATAAAAAATAACCGTCTTCAATTCATTATTATGAGTTTGCGCTAAGGGAAACAGTTTTTATTTGTACTTAATTGTTTCAAATCATAACCATTAAAAAAGCCCCTGAAACAGGGGCATGGAAAACTGACAAAAATTAGTATTTTATCCAGGTAACACTGCGTCCGATAACCGAAACGCCTACATAACCACGCAGGGTCAGGCGTTTGCCATTGGCGCTTAAACGTGCTTTACCTTTGTAAACTTTACCGCTGATTGGATCAAGTATCTTGCCATCATGGAATTCGCGAGGTTTTTTGGGGTCTGCCTTAAAATCCCAGATAAATGGCAAGCCAATAAATGGTTTATTCTTAAGCTGTCCTGGACATTTGCTACAGATTCCCAGTCTTTCTGCACCTGGCAGGCTACGGGTTTCTACGATAATTCCCTCATAGCTGCCATCTGGTTTTTTACGGATTTCGACATCAGCACGAGAATAACCGGATTGATCATCGATAGTCTTCCATTTCCCCAGTAGTGGATCTTCAGAAGCAAAGCTTAAACCTGCTGCTGTTGCCAATGTGATCCCCATCATTAAGCGACTTAAAATTTTCTTCATAACATGCCTGTTGATCAATGATTATTCGTATTAGATTTATTACTCTAATTTATTCATAAAATGTAACGAAATCAATAGCACAAAATGTGATGAGATTGGCATAAAATTAATGAATTCATGTGAATTATCACATGACCTAAAATAAAAAAGCTCCTAAGGAGCTTTTATTAATACTCTGAATTCGAAACTAGTTTTTAATCCAGGTCATATTGCGTCCGACCGGTGCACCTTCAGCACGACTATGAATGGCAAGATGCCTGCCATTATTTTTCAGGCGGGCACGAGCCTGATAAAGCTGACCAGAAACCGGGTCGAGCAGAGTGCCGTTAATAAATTCATTGCTATGCTCGGGATGACTACTCAGTCCCTTAAGCATCGTCAGTCCAATGAGCGGCTGATCCTTCAATGCGCCTTTGCATAGGGTGCAAGTCTGCTGTCGAGCTGCCCCTGGAATCTCACGAACATGCACAATTTTGGCAATATAGTGATTCTGAGCATCCTTACTAATCACCACATCTGCCAGGGAATAACCAGTACGGTCATCAATGGTTTTCCAGTGGCCAAGTAATGGGTCACTGTTGGCGAAAGCAGATAGACTGATGGTGCTTGCTGCTGTAAGAATGATAGAACAAAGCAGTTTGAATCTCATTGCCACATTACCCCATGCTATTGAAAATATATTTAACTTCTTAAAGGCATAAAAAAATTATGGGATTAATATAGCGTGAAAAATACACTAAATACCAGTCAATAATCACATTAAATTAAGAAAAATGAATATGAGTTAAAAATTACGTTCATTCAGCATGATGAGAATGAGTAAGTATTTACGTGATAAGGAATGGGATAAAGATAATGATTTTAAGCTGTCCAAGTCTTTGATCTGGCTAGACAGCTTGCAGATGAGAATTTATAAAAAATGAGATTTATTCGACTTTCACCCAGGACACTGTTCGTCCGAGCATGGGTGTACCTACATAGCCACGAAGCGTCAGCACATTGCCTCGGGAATTCAGCGTTGCCTTGCTTTTATAGACATTGCCGGTTAGTGGATCGAGAATTGAACCATTAACGAATTCATTTTTCTTTTCTGGATTTGGTTTTAGACCTGATAAGACAGATAGACCCAGAATAGGCACGTCTTTCAGTGCGCCTTTACATTTAGAACAGTGGGTATGTGCAGGACGATTTGGAATGGCATGGATACGAACAACTTTACCCTGATAAGTACCATTATTGAGTTTACTGATTTCAACATCAGCACGTGCATAGCCCGTTTTGTCATCAATGGCTTTCCATGTCCCCGTGATTTCGGCTGCATAGCTGAAGCTCTGCGCAGCACATAACATCACACCCATTAAATATCGAAATTTCATTTAAAATCTTCCACTTATTTTTTTTTATTTTTTTACTTTGAAAATACCGTTGATCTTCTGATTCTATCGGTGTGCAAATTTTAATCATGAGGCAAGCTTGAAATTAAGTACATTTGTCTTTTTTTTATGAGGAATTTTGGTCAATATTTTATGAAAATATAAAATGAAAAAAGCACTCAATATTGAGTGCTTTTTTTGAGTCGAGCAGGGGCTGTTATTAACTGAGGTGTTCACCAAACAGGCTCAAAGCTTCTTCAGCCGTAAAAATATAACGGCTATTACAGAACTGACAGTCCATCTCAATTGGATTCTGGAATTCTAAAGTTTCACGAACCGATTCTACCCCAATCTGCTGTAAGGCAATTGCACAACGTTCTTTAGAACAGGTACAGCCAAACTGCAAATGTTCTACTTCTGGTAAGCGCACTTCTTCTTCGTTATATAAACGATAGAGAATTTCATTGGCCTCCAGAGTGACCAGTTCTTCTGTTTTTAATGTTTCAGTCAGCATGGTCAGACGTGGCCATAAGTCTTCATCGACACGGCGTTGTTCTTCTTCACTGTTACGCGGTAGCAATTGAATCAGCAAACCACCTGCACGGTTGTTGTCACTGGCCAGCACGATACGTGTCGGAATCTGGGCAGACAGGTCATAATATTGCATTAGACAGCCAGCCAGATTTTCCTGATCAAGCGGAACAATACCCTGATAACGTTCACCAAATTCAGGCTCGATATTGATAAACAGCACTGGATTAGTCAGTGATTTTAAAACTGTGCTGCTATCTTCTGCTGCCTGAAAGTGTGGATCTTCTTCGTAATCCGCCAGTGCACGTACTTCACCGCGATGGTTACATTCAGCCATTGCCCATTTAAATGTGCCTGAAGCCTGAATTTGTAGGCTGATACGCCCTTTAATTTTCAGGGTGCTGGCCAATAGTGCAGTGGCGCTCAGCATTTCACCTAACAGGATTTTTACTGCAGGCGCATAATCACGCTGGGCCAAAATTGTTTGTAAAGCTTCTTCAAGATGCACCACTTCACCACGAACAGGGCTATCTTCAATAAAAAAGCGTTGGCGTAAATCAGACATAAAATTCTCCATAACCCTGCTTTAATGGTGGCATTATTGTAAAACACAAGTTATGCCAGATCATCTCTTATGGCATCAATTCCTGAAGCGTTGTTGTCCTGTTGCGTGTGCGTATCCTGTTCCGATACTTTTTTTAGCTGATCCTGAGCAAAAAGATGCTCCAGTTCTGCCAGTGTATTCCTTGAGCCTGCGGAATTAAATGGGCTCTCCGTATCCGGATGAAATTGATGACTGAGCAGGTTTTCATCGTAAGTATGAAACTCATGGATCTTTTGTTGCGCCTGCTCTTCAGACAGTCCGCTCAGCTGACCTAGCAGACACTGACTTAGTTCTAGTGCAGAAGCATAGGTTTCTCGCCAGATTCGTTCCACGCCCAGCTCCTGAAGTAGATGGACATGATGCCGGTCACGTGCCCGTACCCATAAAGACATATCAGGATAATTTAATCGCAGATGCCGGACGGTCAGCAGTGAATCTTCAATATCATCAATGGCGACAATCACATGCTGAACCGTATCCAGATGTGCCTGAGCTAAAGCCTCTGGCTCAGTCGCATTGGCCTGATAGAAGGTAATACCGTAAGAGGTGAGCAATTCAGTTGCTTCGATATTGCTGTCCATGACACTGAATTTTTGCTGCTGTTGCAGCAAAATACGGGTAATGATCTGGCCAAAACGGCCAAAACCGATTAATAAAATTGGTGCAGTATTTGGTGGAAGGCTTTCAATGTCAAAGGTCGCTGCCAAATGATTTTGCCGATCCAGTCGTGGCAGAATCTGGTTATGTAATAACCAGTAAAATGCCGGTGTGAGTAGCATGGATAAACTTGCCATCCACATCAATGGGGAGAGCAGGGTTGGAGTAATGATCTGCTGCGAAAGTGCAATGATGAGTGCCAGAAAAGCGAACTCACCACTTTGTGCCACACTGGCGGCGAGTAGCGTACTGTTGCGCCAGCTATGTTGATAATAACGTGCCAATCCTAAGGTAATCGCAAATTTAATCAGGATCAGCGAAAGTGTTCCGGCAATAATCAATACGGGTTGCGTCAGTATATCGGCAAACTGCAATGACATGCCCAGGCTGATAAAAGCCAGCCCAATCAATAATCCGCTAAAAGGCTGCAGACTCTTTTCGACCGAAATCCGGAAATCAGAATCAGCCAGTAACATGCCAGCAAATAATGCCGCGAGGTACAGATTCAGTCCCAGCGTATCCATCAGGACTAGTAAGCCCAAGAAAATGACAATGGTAACAATGCTATGCAATTCATGACGACCACTTTTGGCAATCCAGCGATAGAGCGGCTGCATGAAATAGCGGTTACATAGAAATAAGCCAGTAAAGGTAGCCATCATGGCAGCAAAATAAGCTATGCCATGTTCTGTTGAACTGACCCCAGCAAAAAGCGGAATCGCTGCAATGATAGGAATTGCAATCAGTGCATGAACCAGGGTGTTGGCATAAGCGGATTGACCATAACTGGTCGCCAGTTGTTGCTGATTATTTAAAAACTGGGTCACCAACGTCATGGCAGAGAGGCTGCCGGCCAGTCCGATGACAATGCTGGAAACCAGATGCTGATCGAGAAAGAACCAGGCCAGCAGGCTCAAAATCAGGGCCGTGCTCAGTACCTGTAAAATGGCCATAAACCACAGGGGTTGCCCAAGCTGAAGAATTCGTTGTGGTCTGAGTTGCAGACCAATCCAGAACATTAGGGCCAACAGGCTGATTTGAATAAAAGTCTGCATCACCTCAGGAGCAGAGATCAGCGCTAAGGCACTCGACCCAATGATTAAACCTGTCAGTAAATAGCCCAGCACTGTTGGCAGTCTGAGTTTATGGCTCAGTGGCACCATGAACAGTGCAATCGCCAGAACCAGCGCTATTTGTAACAGTATCGACATTTTTCCGCCTTAAATTTTATTTTCATCCAGTCTTAAAGTTGAGCCTTTATCAAATGAAGATGGTCTCAATATTTTAGCTGAGTTCTTGTGGATCGATATCCAGTGTCAGCTTCATATTGGATGGCTTATCCTGTAACAGGTTTTGCCACCAGCTACGGACATAATAATGCAAACGGGCACGGTCTGCGGACAATAGCACCATATGGGATTGATAGCGTCCGGCTTTGCGTTCCATCGGGGCAGGAATGGGACCCCAGATGTCCAGCACCAGATCGGGATATTGCCTGAGCAGGGCAGCATGTTTCTGTAAGAATTCGGTATTTTGTGCCTGATCTTTGGATTCACAGCGAATCAGCACGGCATAACGAAAAGGAGGCATCTGGGCGATTTGCCGTTCGGTCAAAGTCTGCTTGGCAAAAGCGCGGTAATTTTCAGTGACTAAGGTATTCAGCAGCGCATGATCAGGTCTTAGGGTCTGTAAATATACATCCCCTTTATGTTCCCCGCGTCCTGCACGACCTGCGACCTGTACGATCAATTGTGCTGTACGTTCTGTGGCCCGGAAATCAACGCTAAGAAGACCAGAATCGATATCCAAAATTGCAACCAGCGTGACATAAGGAAAATGATGGCCTTTGGCGAGCATCTGGGTGCCGAGCAGAATTGCAGGCTCGCTTTTTTGAATCTTGTCATAGATTTTCTGCCAGCTGCCAACCCGGCTGGTTGAGTCGCGATCGACCCGGATCACTTCAGAATCTGGAAAAAGCTCATTCAGATGTTCTTCAACTTTTCCAGTCCCCATCCCTAAAGTAGCCAGCTCCTGATGCTGGCATTGCGGACACTGTTCAGGCATACGATGAATGGTGCCACAGTGATGACAATGCAGATGCTGATAAGGTTGCCGATGCACAGTGAAATTGGCATCACAATTCGGACACTGCGCCTGCCAACCACAACTGCCACAGATCAATACGGGTGCATAACCACGACGATTCAGAAAAATGAGCACCTGTTCTTTTTTGGCCAGGCGTTTTTTGATTTCTTCAATCAGATGCAGGCTGATGCCATGCTGCTTGGGCGCTACTTTTAAATCCAGAATATGGATTTTTGGCATTAGTGCTGTACCCGCGCGTTGATTCAGTTCCAGCACCTGCATTTTGCCTTGCTGCACCAGCGCATAGCTGTCAATGCTGGGGGTGGCCGAACCCAAGAGGACTGGACATTGCTGTAAATGTCCCCGGTACAATGCCACATCACGGGCATGATAGCGAAAGCCTTCCTGCTGTTTAAAAGATAGATCATGCTCTTCATCCAGAATGATCAAACCCAGATTCGGCATCGGTGTATAAATCGCAGAACGGGTGCCAAGCACAATGGAAGCTTTACCGGTTTCAGCGGCTTGCCAGGCTTGTAAGCGTTTACTGTCATTCAGGCCAGAATGCAGCAGGGCAATATGACAATGGAAACGGGACTGAAAGCGGCTAATGGTTTGTGGCGTCAGTCCGATTTCAGGCACCAGTACCAGTACCTGCTTGCCCTGTTTAAGTACCTGTTCCATGATCTGAAGATAGACTTCAGTTTTGCCGCTGCCAGTCAGGCCATCGAGTAAAAAGGCCTGATATTGCTTGCGGTATTTCAGCACTTGCTGAATGGCATGCTTTTGTTCCGGATTGGCCGTTAATGGCATCTGGGCCAGTTGTACAGGTTGCGGGCTAAAATCCTGTGCTTCCAGGACACATTCGCAAATTCCTTTTTTTTCGAGCGCTTTTAAAGTCGCTGTTTCTATTCCGGCCAGATTTAAGAGATTCTCAGTTGTTCCCACCGGATGCAGTTTTAGAATCCGATAGGCTTCCTGTTGCCTCTCGGAACGGCGAACCTTGGCTTCAGCCTCATGATCCAGCAATTTCCAGTTTCGGGCCAGCAGGTTATAAGGTTTGCCCTGACGCAATAAAGTCGGTAAGGCAGTCTGGATCACTTCCCCGATAGGAAACTGGTAATACTGTGCTGACCAGGTCAATACACTTAAAACCTGGGAATTGATAATGGCACGGTCATCTAAAAGCTCGGTAATTGCTTTCAGTTTGAAACTGGGATCAATCGGAGCATCTAGCGGTAATTTTTCAGTAATCACGCCGACCAGATTTTGCCGGCCAAAAGAAACCGCGACTCGGGCACCCACTTCTGCCTGCTGATATTGTTCCTGACTCAAGCTATAGTCAAAACAGTCAAACAGATGCACCGGCACTGCAACACGAACACGATAAACAGGGGCAGTAACGGGAACAGAATTTGGCATAGTAACAGAGTGGGTCCTGATGAAATTTCGTCGTGCTCAAAGTTCAGTTATGTTAGAGTGAGCAGATAATTTATATTGAAGAATATGAATGATTTTGATGGTCTGACGCAACAGCGTTAAGCAAAATTTTGGAAAATTAGAGCATTACAATGCCTGCATATCAGTTTACTGCGCTTGACGCTTCAGGGAAGCAGCAAAAAGGCGTGCTTGAGGGGGATTCAGCACGACAAATCCGGCAACAGCTTCGGGATCAGGCGCTGATTCCGGTCTCTGTAGATCCGGTTGAGAAAAAAGACCAGCACTACCGTCGCAAATGGTTTGAAAAAAGCATTACTGCTTATGATTTGGCTCTTATGACCCGACAACTCTCGGTACTGGTCGCTGCCGCAATTCCGCTGGAAGAAGCTATTCGCGCCGTCGGCAAGCAGAGCGAAAAAGTTCATGTGCAAAATCTGCTGATGTCAGTACGTTCTAAAGTGCTGGAAGGACATAGCTTGGCTCAGGCGCTACAACAGTCTGGACGTTTTCCAGAGCTGTATATTGCCACCATTGCGGCTGGTGAACGTTCTGGTCACTTGGACCTGATTCTGGATCA
Organism: Acinetobacter sp. YH12041; assembly: GCF_013419975.1. Taxonomy (NCBI): domain Bacteria; kingdom Pseudomonadati; phylum Pseudomonadota; class Gammaproteobacteria; order Moraxellales; family Moraxellaceae; genus Acinetobacter; species Acinetobacter sp. YH12041. The sequence continues at coordinate 285,806 of NZ_VOZC01000001.1, forward strand.
GTTAGCTGACTATACCGAAAACCGTTTTGCTATGCAGAAAAAGATTCAAGGGGCGATGATCTATCCGATTATTTTGCTCTTGATGTCTTTTGCAATTGTGATGGGTCTGATGACCTATGTAGTACCGGATATCGTCAAGACCTTTGATCAAAGTAAAGATGCCTTGCCTTGGATTACAGTGACTTTAATGAAAGCCAGCGATTTTATCCGGATCGCGTGGCCATTTTTATTGATAGGGAGTGCGGTAGGTATTTTTCTTCTGGTACGGTTTTTAAGAACAACGGCTGGGCATTATGCTTTTGATCGTCTAACTCTGAAACTACCTTTATTCGGAAAATTATCACGTGGCATTAATGCTGCCCGTTTTGCCAGTACTCTATCGATTCTGACTCAGTCTGGTGTGCCATTGGTGGATGCCTTACGCATCGGGGCAGCGGTAAGTAATAACTGGGTGATCCGGGATTCGGTTAATCTGGCTGCTGAAAAAGTCACTGAAGGCGGGAACCTGGCTACCCAGCTGGAACGTAGTGGTTATTTCCCCCCGATGATGGTACAAATGATCAAAAGTGGTGAAGCCTCGGGGGAGCTGGATCGTATGCTGGAACGGGCATCGACCATGCAGGATCGGGAAGTGACCACACTGATTTCGACATTACTTGCGCTTCTGGAGCCGCTGATGCTGGTACTCATGGCCAGTATTGTGCTGGTAATTGTGATCGCGGTGATGCTGCCAATCGTCAATATGAATAATATGATTTAAATAACATGTGTAACGTCTACGAAGAATTGAAAGTGCCTGAAACTTTCTAAAGATGAATGAGAGATATTGAATGAAAAGGAATCCAAATCAAGCCAAAGCCCCTTCAATTACAGCTGTTAAACCTACCGTACGTGTGAGCCAGTTACGTGCCCATCGTGCCTCAGGTTTTACCCTGATTGAAGTAATGGTGGTTATTGTTATTCTCGGTGTGCTTGCGGCCCTAATTGTTCCAAATGTAATGGGACGCGGTGAAAAGGCTAAAGTGGATACCACAGTCATCAAATTGCAAAGTATTGCGGGTTCACTGGATCAATATAAGCTGGACAATGGCAAATATCCAAGCATGCAGGAAGGTGGTCTGGATGCGCTGGTAAATCAGCCGGCAACAGCGAAGAACTGGCTCCCAGGCGGCTATGTGAAAGGTGGTTATCCAAAAGACAGCTGGGATAATGACCTGCAATACGTGATTCCGGGAACTAACGGCCGTGCCTTCGACTTGTATTCTTTTGGTGCTGATGGACAGGCGGGTGGCGAAGGAACTGATGCTGATATTTATTACCAACCTTAACTGATAATTATTATAAATTAGTAGGTTATTGAATATATCACTTCACTTGATTGATTGTTTCAATATTGGGTGAAGTGATAATAACTCTCAATCATAAAATATAATATAAATAACTGAATTTAATGCTATTACTATAATATTGATGATTTGATAGTTATAATAAGAATTATTCCCATATTTATCTATTACAATTATCGTAAAATGTGAATAAATATAGACTTTCTATTTACAAAAAATAGCTCATAATATTCTTAATGGCCCTTTTTTAGCCAAAGGAGAATGGTATGAAAGCATTAATATTGTCGGATGAAATAAACCAGTTTCATTGGTCGATGCTGAAATCTGTTCTTTTGGTTTTAAGCATTCTTCCAGCCAGCCAAGGAATTTTGCATTTATGGCAGACCACTGAAGGCAGCAGCCAGATTATGGTGGGTTTCTTTGCCATTAGCATGATGAGTACCTTATTCGTACTATGCTTCTGGTCAGCATTAAAAGCATCTGTCGTGCAGTTTAAACAAGAACAGGCTTCTGCATTTGAAAACGGTATTGTACAGATCTATCGTTATATTCCAATGTTGTCACTGGCGAGCATGTTGTCTTATCTGGTGATCCAGTTTTAATAACATTCTTAATAAATATATAGATAAAAAACGAGGCATGAACCTCGGTTTTTTATCGCCCCTCTCTTTTTAAAAGGGAGGTCGGGAGGGGTTTAGAAAATTAATCCCCCTTCTTGCGCCATATAGGACTCACCTTTTGCAAAGGGGGCTTTTGAGAGAACTATCTTCTAGACTTAAAGCTGATATCCACTTTACGTGGGCGGAAGCGCCAACCTAGTAATAAGAGCAATACGGAGAAAATCAGCACTGGCCAGTCGCTGAGTTTCATGTAGAGCGTTTCACCCTGCATGGCGGGTAGCTCACCGCGGAGTATAGCTTCTTTATCCATAGGTGCACGTTTCACAATATGGCCATTGTGGTCGATGAACGCAGTTACCCCAGTATTGGTAGCACGAATAAACCAGCGACCATTTTCCTTGGCCCGCATTTGTACCATCTGTAAATGTTGCTGTGGACCGGCAGTGCCAGTAAACCAGGCATCATTAGATACGGTCACCAGAAAATCGCTTTGGCTGGCATTACGACGAGTCAGGTTTGGATAAGCCACTTCATAGCAAATTGCCGCACCTAGAGGATGGTTTTTCACATTTAATGGTTTCTGGATATCCGCACCACGCGAGAAACCACTCACCGAAGGGTCGTTTTGCAGAGCTGGAAGTACCCAACTGAGTGCGCCAGAGAGTGGAATATATTCTCCAAAAGGCACCAGGCGCTGCTTCTTATACAGACCACTCGACTCATCACCAGTGGCCATGATGCTATTGTAATATTTTGGCGTGCCTGCTTCCTGTGACTCAGCCAGATCCCAGAACGGAATACCTGTGACCCAAGCTGTTCCAGATTTTTCTGCCTGAACTTTCATGGCATCCAAGAAAGGTTCGATATCAGTCTGGAACATCGGAATCGAAGATTCTGGCCAGACAATCAGGTCACGTCCCCATTCGGTCTTGCTCAGATTGGCATAGATCAGCAGGGTTTTTACCTGATATTCAGTTAACCATTTCAGGTCCTGAGGGATATTGCCCTGAATCAGAGAAACGGTGAGCGGCTTTTCATTTTTTTCTTGCACGAAAGTCAGTTGTGCTGCGCCCCAAGCACCCAATAACAAGAGTGCAGAAGGAACGATCCAGAAGACCCGTTTACTTAAAATTTCAACCAGTGCACAGGCTAGAACAATCACTACAAAAGACACCCCAAATACACCGAATAAAGGCGCATAGGCATCCAGATAGAGCTCAGTAAAAGCGTAACCTGCAAAGAGCCATGGGAAACCGGTAAATACCCAGGTTTTGGCCCATTCAAAGATCACCCAAAGTGGTGCGAAAGTAAGGGGCGTTTCCGGGAAAAAACGACGATAAATGAAAGTCTGAAGTGCAGTAAACAGTCCCATGACGATAGCCATGATCAGGATCATGATTACGCTCAGGAAAGCACTGGTATCGCCATACACATGAATAGAGGTATAGAGCCAGAATGCACCCACAAACCATAATCCAACTCCATAAGCCCAGCCAATGCCAAAGGCCTGTTTCGCACTACGACCACGGACACAAGCATACAGTAAGGCAGGAGAGAGGATCGCCAGCCACCAGTAATGATAAGGTGCCAGTGCCAGGCTAAAAATGGCTCCGGCAAATAAGGCAATCAATACAGGATAAATTAAGGCTAACTGCTTTTGCTGCTGGGCTGGATTTAATAGCTTATCGAAATATGCTCTCATTGGCGCACAGCTCGAATTAAACGAATAGAACGTGAATCTGCCTCAAGAATGGTAAATTGCCAGTTTTCCAGTTCAATCGTCTGACCTTCCAAATCATTTACCAGACCAATTTCTTGTAATAACAAACCGCCCATGGTTTCAACTTCATCATCGGAGAAATTGGCATCTAGCATATTGTTAAAATGCTCAATTGGCGTCAGCGCTTGTACTACCCAGGTATTGGCTGTCTTCGGGTCTTGATCCGGAACAATATATTGTGCTTCTTCATCCGCAATATCATGTTCGTCTTCAATTTCACCCACAATTTCTTCGAGAATATCTTCTAGGGTCACCAGACCTGAAGTTGTACCGTACTCATCAATCACTACCGCAATATGAGTCTGGGTATTTTTCAGCATACGTAGAACCTGATCCGAACGTGCACTTTCCGGCACAAACAGCGGCTGACGCATCAAGGCACGAATATCGACTTTGGAAGAAGGCTCGGTCAGGAAAGGAAGCAGATCTTTGGCCAGCAAAATACCAACCACATTATCCGGTTGGTCAGATGAGAACACAGGGAATCGCGAATGCGCAGATTCAACTAAAACATGCAGAATTTCCAGAAGTTGGTCATCTTCCTGCAAGCTAATCATGGACGTTCTTGGCGTCATGACTTCACGAATTTTGGTGGCTGGCAGATCCAATACGCCTTCCAGCATTGCAACAGTATCGGGTTCTAAAAATCGACGTGAATCTTGTACTAATTTTAGCAGTTCGTCGCGAGTTTCGGGTGCAGTTCCCAGCCATTTACGTAAGCCGCGCATACCCCACGACGGGCCTGATTCCTCGTGCATGATCTTTCCTAAAGACTCTTAATATCTAAAAAAACGTGATTTTATCATACCGCAGAAAATACGCTTGTCTATTGTAATTATGCTGCGCAGACTTGATCGCGCGGGTCAGTATGGTTTTGTGAATTGGTTCAAAGCGCGGGCTGCAATGCGATAGCCGCTTTATGCTAAAATAAGGCTGATCTTGAATTCCTGAGTCTGTCGATGTCTGAAGCCGAAATTACGCCAAGCCTGCAATTGAATACCCGTGGATTACGCTGCCCTGAGCCAGTCATGATGTTGCATCAAGCCATCCGTAAGTCTAAAGCTGGTGATGTAGTTGAAGTTTTTGCTACGGATAATTCAACTTCCTGGGATATTCCAAAATTTTGTATGCACCTTGGCCATGAACTGCTACTCCAAGAGGAGCGTCTGGATGAAAATGGCAATAAAGAGTTCCATTATCTGGTAAAAAAAGGCGGTTAAAAGATTTTTTGGGTAGATGAGTGATTCATTTGCCCATATTTTTGAAAGATTAAAATGAAAAGAAAGCTATTTTTTTTGAATACTTGATCTGCTTGAAGTTCCTGACTTTCAGAAAATAAAAATTTGATATTAAAGCCTCTTCCAGAATTACAGTGATGAATCGGAACCATGGCCAGACCAATGAATCTAGGCTGGATATAAATAATTCACTATAATGCCGCAAAAATATTTATAACAATTAAAAATGATAAAAAATCATATCGCTCAAGTATTAGAGCAATTGGGTCTTAGTGCACAGAAGCGTGCTTTGCTTGTTCAGTTTTCCCATCAAAAACTTAATTCCGAAGTTTTTCTGCAACGTATTGATGGCCAACATGTCCTGAATCAGGGACTAAAAATTGAGCTGATTTGTGTGTCGACTAATGCCTTGATTCCCCTTAAAGAATTTATTGGAATTCAAGTAGCGATAGATCAGGTCACGGATCAAGGACAGTTATTTCGCAGTTCCGGAATTATTACTGCAGCAACTCAGGGACAGAGTGATGGTGCATTAGTGCTTTATAAACTCACTCTGGAAGATGCAACGTCGCTATGGCATAAACGCCGTAATAGTCGTGTGTTCATGGACAAGAGTGTCCGAGAGATTACTGAAATCTTATTCAAAGAATGGCAGGATAAGAGTCCATTATTTGCGGCTGCACTTAAGCTGGATTTATCCGGTTTGCAGCAAACTTATGATGTACGTCCTTTTACTATGCAGTTGAATGAAAGCGACTATGACTTTTTAACCCGTTTATGGCGTAGTGAAGGGATTAACTGGCTGATTGATGAGTCTGAGCTTATAGTTGTGCATTCATCTGCAGCGATTGCAGCGCAAAAGCTTAGATTAATTGATGACAATAGCTACTACCAAGCTTTAAGCCGCAGAGCGATCCGTTTCCATCGTTCCAGTGCGACTGAACAAGAAGATAGCATGACCAGTTTTATTGCAGAACGACAGTTGCAGCCGACCGCTGTACATATCCAGCGCTGGCATGCCGGTCGCTTGAATCAGGAAGAAGGCATAGGTTCAGTACAAAGCAAGCACCAGCAGAGTCAGGTTCAGGATAATGCCAGCCTGGCATTGGAACAAGGCTGGAACATCAGTCCGGCATGGATCACTGATCTCAGGCATGCAGATCAGGCAACTCTAGCCTCGGATGCACAAATCGAGAAAATAAACCAAAATTTGCAGCATTTCTATGATGCACAGGCCAAACAATTTTTAGCAACATCCACGGTACGTGATGCCCAAGTGGGTTACTGGTTTCGGCTGGATCAGCATCCTGAAATTGACCAGCATCCAGCAGTAGATAAAGAATTTTTAATCATCTCTAGGAAATTTTATAACCAAAATAATTTGCCTAAAGACTTAAATGAGCAGGTTCATGCTTTAATTCAGCAAAGCTGTTGGCAGATGACAGAATCCAAGGACGCAGGTGAGCGTCAGGCCAACCAGCTAGTCTTGCAACGTCGCCATATTCACTTGGTTCCTGAGTATCAACCTTTATTGCAGCGGCCACAGGCCTATCCGCAATGCGCCAAGGTAGTCGGGCCAGAAGATGAAGAAATTTATGTGGATGAATGGGGGCGGATCAAAATCCGTTTTCTGTTCACTCGTCCGGATGACCATGCTCACGATGGTGGCGCAGGCAGCAATGACAGTGATACAGATTCAGCCTGGGTAGATGTTCTGACCCCGTGGGCAGGTATAGGTTATGGGGTCCGTTTCTTGCCACGCATTGGTGAAATTGTGGTCGTCGACTTTTTTGATGGCAATATTGATCGGCCTTTTGTGATAGGTCGGATTCATGAAGGCCAGCGTTCTCCGACGAAGTTTGATCAAAAAGGACAACTACCAGACACCAAAAAACTCAGTGGTATTCGCTCGCAAGAAGTACAGGGGCAAGGCTTTAACCAGTTACGTTTTGATGATACGACTGGCCAGATCAGTATACAGTTACATAGTAGTCAAGCTGCCAGTCAGCTCAATTTGGGTAACTTGAGTCATCCGAAAGAACAGGCTGAAAATGAAGGACGGGGTGAAGGCTTTGAACTTAGAACTGACCAATGGGGTGCAGTCCGTGCAGGTAAAGTGTTATTGATTTCGGCTCATAAACAGCAAGCCGCAGACGGTTCACATATGGATGCTGAACCAGCGAAAAGCCAGCTTGAATCAGGCTTGCAGATGAGCCAGGCGCTAAGTGATGTTGCTAAAAACCAGCAAACTGATCCGCTTGAAATCTTTGAAAATTTAAAAAGCTTTATTGAGAAAATTGAACAGCAAGATCAAGACAAGGCAGCTGCCTTTAAACAGGCAATTATGATTCTGACAGCACCAAAATCCATTGCGCTGAGTACCCAGCAGGATATTCATTTGTCTGCGGAGGGTCAAATTAGCCACCAGTCAGCGGACAGTATTAATTTAAGTTCGCAGAAAAATATTATTGGGCATGCCTCTTCTAAAGTCAGTCTGTTTGCAGCCCAACAAGGCTTAAGAGCTTATGCCGCAAAAGGCAAAGTTGAACTACAGGCGCAAAATGATGGGATGGATATTATTGCACGCAAAGGTATCAAAACTATCTCCACTGAAGATCAGATCGAAATTACAGCAGCGAAGGAAATTGTTTTAACTGCGGGCGGTTCTCAAGTTGAGATCAGTAGTGCCGGAATTTTGCCGATGACGGGTGGTCAGTTTGAGATGAAGGCAGGGCAGCATCAATTTTTATCAGGAGAAAAGGTAATGCATGATATTCCCTATCTTCCTGCCTCACATAATAGTTCCTATATTTTAGAGTTCGATGTGCGACATAAAATAAACAATAAATTATTAGAAAGCTCTCCAATTTTTAGTCTTATTGATTCTAAGGGGAATGTACGAACAGGAGAGGTTCCCAAAGATGGAATTATTAGAATTACCTCAAAAAATAAGGAAGAAAAATATACGGTTATGGTGCATAAATATGATGCAGAGATATCGGAGTTAGAAGAATGACTTATACGGCTCGTTTAAAAGTATCCTGTGATAATAAAGACCTTTTATCAAAATTAAGCTATACCTTACTAAATACGACAACTCAAAAAAGTTATGGAGGAAAAATTGATCCGAATGGTTGTACCAAAATCTATAGTTGCAATAAATTAGATTTAATCTTTGTAGAGTTAATTTTAAATAATTCAAAAATTGCCAGAGTGCGTGTTCCCGCACTAGAAAATGGCGAATTTAATAAATCGATATATAAATTAAAATCAACTACAGGTACAACAAAACAAGCAGAATCAAATAAAGTACCTGTTAAAGTTAAAAATGAATTAGAAATAGCACTTGAAGCCTTACATGGTACAGCACTTTACTTTAGTAATAACTTTTTAGATCATGATAGCTCCTTAAGAATTGCTTATATGAAAGCAATTAAAAAAATGAGTCATGATTACTTAAAGGATGTTGAAAATGGAAGAATGACTGTAAAAGATGCTTCGAAAGAGGCTCATACATTAAGAAATGATATCTTAGAACAGACCAGGAAAAAGAATTCTCCAATCGCGTTAGCAGTATCACAAAAAGAAAAAATAGCGGCTAAAAGCTTAGATCAATTCTTAGAATATTATGCATTGAAATTAAAAGATCCTGATAAATGGAAAAGACTGAAAGATCAGTCAAGACAAACCTTAGATCATTATGTAAAAGCATCAACAGGTACAAGAAATTCATATTTTCAGGCGCTTTCAACAGCAGATAAAAATAAAGTTTTTTATAGTGTAGTTAAAGGATCAGGGGCATCCCATGGAACTTTTGATAAAGCAGCAAAGTATATGAAACCACTAGGCAGAGTAATTGTCGTTATTTCAATTTCCTATGCTTGGTATGAGATTTTTTCAGCTGAGAATAAAGAAAAGGAATTTTATAAAGAAGCCGCAACCATAGGCTCAGGAGTGGCAGCTGGCGCTGTGGGTGGTGCTATTGCAGGAGGAATTTGTGGCCCCGGGTCTCCCATATGTTCAACAGTAGGTGTAATAATTGGCGGTCTAGCGGGAGGGTATGGAGCATATAAATTAGTTGAAGCTTATGATGAAGAGTTGGAAGCTTTTACAGAATGGACTTTATTTTAATTCCAGTAGGTAGCCTGTATGTTTAAGTTTTTAAAAAGGTTAGTAAGAAAAGAAGCTAATAAAAATTTAGATACGAGTAATTATAAAACTAAAATTAAAAATTTTAGCTTAGAGCATGATCAGATTGTGGGCGTAAATATAGATGATGTAATAATAAAAATACCTTATATAGACATAGTAAGGATATCTATTATGGTTTATGGGGAAGATTTACTCCCTCAACCAATCTGGACTGTGCAAACAATAAAAGACATTATTGATATACCGAATGAATTAAATAATACTGATAAATTATTTTTTGAGGTTCTTAATAAAAAATTAGATGGTTACAACTCAATTCAAACCCAAGAAGAAATATTAAAAGCTATGAATTGTACCCATAACAGCCTATTCCATATTTGGCAGCGCCATGATGCAGATAAAATATTTAAATCTATTAAATACTAATTTTTTCTTGTACAAAAAAATTAAATGATGCGTATTTCATAATCTTATCAATATAAAAAAGCCTCTAAAATAATTAATTATTTTAGAGGCTTATGCAAGCTAATTAAGCATTACATATTAGGGTAGTTCGGACCACCGCCACCTTCCGGTGTTACCCAGGTGATATTCTGAGATGGATCTTTGATGTCACAGGTCTTGCAGTGTACACAGTTCGCTGCGTTGATCTGGAAGCGTTTCGAACCGTCATCATTTTCCATGATTTCATACACACCTGCCGGGCAGTAACGCTGAGCAGGCTCATCCCATTTCGGCAAGTTGACATCTACCGGAATCGAAGCATCGGTCAGTTTTAAATGCGCTGGCTGGTTTTCTTCATGTACCGTGTTCGATACAAACACAGAAGACAGACGGTCAAAGGTTAGCTTGCCATCCGGTTTTGGATAGTTCGGCTTGAAGTTCACTGCATCGACTGTTTTCAGAGTTTTAAAGTCTGGCACTAAATCATGGAGCGTGAACGGCACTTTAAACACGTTCTGGTCGATGAAGTTGAATGCACCACCCATCCATTGACCGAACTTGTGCATTGCCGGGCCAAAGTTACGTGCGCTATACAACTCTTCTTTCAGCCAGCTATTGTTGAACTTGTCTGTATAAGATGTGAGTTCTTTAACAAAGAAGTCTTCGCCTTCGGTCACACGCGCAATCGCCAGATCACCACCTTTTTCTACACCGGCAGCAATCGCTTCAAAGACTGCTTCGCCACACAACATGCCTGATTTCATCGCAGTGTGTGAGCCTTTGATTTTGGCAAAGTTCAGGAAGCCTGCATCATCACCAATTAAAGATCCACCCGGGAAGGTAAATTTCGGCAGGGAGTTAAAGCCACCTTTAGTTACTGCACGCGCACCATATGAAATACGCTTGCCGCCTTCCAGGTACTGTTTGATCAGTGGGTGGGTTTTCCAGCGCTGCATTTCCATAAATGGATACATGTGTGGATTTTCATAAGAAAGATCCACGATCATGCCTAGGGTTACCTGATTGTTTTCAGCGTGGTAGAGCCACCAGCCACCTGAAGAACCGGTTTCAGATAAAGGCCAGCCTGCACCGTGCATTACCAGACCTGGTTTGTGTTTCGCTGGATCGATTTCCCAGAGTTCTTTAATGCCGATCCCGTAGTGCTGCGGATCAGCATCTTTATCCAGATTGAATTTTTGGATCAGGCGTTTACCTAAATGACCGCGACAGCCTTCAGCAAAAATGGTGTATTTGGCATGCAACTCATAACCTGGTGCAAAGTTATGCGTCGGTTCGCCATCTTTACCAATACCCATGTCACCGGTTTGGATACCTTTCACCGTACCATCTTCATGATACAGAATTTCAGAAGCAGCAAAGCCCGGGAAGATCGATACTTCCAGCTCTTCGGCTTTCTGGCCTAACCAGCGCACCACGTTACCCAGTGAGATCACGTAGTTACCATCGTTATGCATAGTTTTAGGCACCATCCAGTGCGGTGCTTCTTGTGATTTTTCATCTGAAAGAAGGAAGAAAGTTTTGTCTTCTGTCACTGGCACATTTAAAGGTGCACCTTCTTCTTTCCAGTTCGGGAATAGTTCGTTCATGGCACGTGGTTCAAGCACAGCACCCGAAAGAATATGTGCACCGACTTCGGAGCCTTTTTCTACGACACAAACGGACAGATCATTTAAATTGTTTTCAATTGCAAGTTGACGGATCTTGATTGCAGCAGACAGGCCGGCAGGACCCGCACCTACGATCACAACGTCAAACTCCATCGATTCACGTTCGATGTGTTCCATGTAGGACTCCTCATATTTCTATTCGGTGGCAACCATAATCGGATGATTGGGTGCTGCCATGAGTGTTCTGAATTCCTAGACACAAAAATAGTAGTGTCTTTAAGCATCTGGGCTAGTATAGTTTTAAACCCAGGTTAAGCCAATTGGCTGAAACATATTATTTTTCCGTCATTAAGGTCTTCTTTATATGAATAAGTCAGCACCCGATAAAAATCCGACGAAAAAAGTAGCTTCTAGCGATGATAAAAATTTAATGGATATCGCACAATACTTAAAAGATGCACAGGGCAGTCACAAAAGGTCAATCCCGCCTTTGGATCAATGGCAGCCAAAGCATTGTGGCGCAATGGATCTCAAGGTTTTGGCCAATGGAGAATGGTGGCACGAAGGTCAATTGATCAAGCGTCAGCCGATGATAGACCTGTTTTCCACGGTACTCTGGAAAGAAGAAGGAAAATTCTATCTAAAGACGCCGGTTGAAATGATTGAAATCGAGGTCGAAGATGAACCTCTGTTTGTAAATCAGGTCGATCAGGTCAAGATTGAAGGCAGGACTTACCTGCAACTGACCACCACGACTCAGGACATCATTATTGTCGATAGCGAACATCCTATCTTTATGCGTCAGTATCAGGATGAATTGCGCCCTTATGTGCATGTGCGTTTTGGAATCAATGCGCTTATTCAGCGGGCTGCTTTTTTACATCTGGTGGAGATGGGCGAGCTTGGTGAAAATGCTGCTGGAGAGACGGTTTTAAGCTTGAAAAGTGGTGATTTAGACTTGCATTTAAGCACCTGAGGTTTAAGCTTTGTCGCAAGGTCATTTGAAACAAGCAACTAGCAACGTTATGAGCGCTATCCAACCGATTTATCCCTTAGTAGATCCCATGCCTAAAGCCAGTGCTGATGCACCTATCGGGATTTTTGATTCTGGTGTGGGAGGGTTGTCGGTTGCTTTGGAAATTGCCCGGTATTTGCCCAATGAACGCTTTGTTTATTATGCCGACACGGCTTACGTACCTTATGGGCCCCGTAAAGATCAGGAAATCCGTGACCTAACTGCGCGAGCGATTGAATGGCTGTATCGTGAAGGCTGTAAAGTTGCAGTCGTTGCCTGTAATACCGCTTCTGCATTTAGCCTGGATTATTTACGTGAGCATTATGGTGAAAACTTTCCGATCATTGGACTGGTGCCAGCGCTCAAACCTGCAGTCCTCAATACCCAATCCAAAACGGTGGCCGTTCTGGCCACACCTGCAACCTTTCGTGGCCAGCTGATTAAGGATGTCATGACCCGTTTTGCCGAGCCGGCACAGGTCAAAGTAATTCCGGTGACCTGTCTGGATCTGGTGCCTTTTGTAGAAGCCGGTCAGCAGATGAGTCCTGAGTGTCTGGCGACATTAACTCAGATTTTACAACCGGTTGTTGATCAGGGTGCTGATTATTTAGTGCTAGGATGTACACATTACCCCTTCCTAAAATCGTCAATTCAGTATATTTTTGGTCAAAAGCTGACATTAATTGACTCAGGATTCGCGGTTGCGAGACAAACGGCCCGAATTTTGATCAAAAATGGGTTATTATTTGAACATGAGTGCAAGGACAGTCTAAAAATCCGACTTGTGGTTAGTGGTCAAAATGCTGAACAGCTCCAGCCGATTTTAGGGCATCTGATTCCAGCCGATATTAAATGGCAGGTCAGCAATATGGAGACAGAAGTCAGCTAGGCGACCGTCACTCATCTTATAATTTTGAAAGATATATTTTTATACTGGGGTCGTCATATTGTGTCAGGGCAGGGTTTAGCCGGCCAGATCAATGTGCAGTAAAAGAGGATAACCAATGCTCGATAAACGTTATCAGGTGTTTATCTCCACCTCTGGTGCAGAAATGCAGCCAGAGCGGATCATCTTGTCACAAACTTTGGTCGGCATGGGTTTCTTTTCCTGGGGGCTGGAACAACGCACTCCTTTAAATACTGCATTTGCACGTCGCCAGATTGATGATTGTGATTATGTGGTGATTCTGCTGGGTAGCCAGTATGGCGAGCAGTCGGTTTCCGGTGTAGGTTATATGCATCTGGAATACATTTACGCTGTGACCAAGCAGAAACCGATTATTGTGTTTATGCATGAAGATCCGGCTTCACGTGATCCTTCCTTGCACGATACCAAACCTGAATTACAAGAAAAATTTAAAGAATTTCGTCAGTTATTGCAGCAGGAAGCTGATCAGGTCTTTTGCTATCGTACCTTGCGCGATCTGGAAATGGCGGTACGTTTGAACATGCCGCAAATGCTGGAACGTTATCCGGTAAGTGGCTGGGTACGTCCTCAGAATACTCAAGCCTTGCATGACGAGATTGACCAGCTCAAAGCTAAAGTGGCCCAACTGGAACGCGATGGGGGGACACGTGAAGTGGATCCTTTCCTGAGCCTGCCGAAAGTGTCTATGCATGAAGTTTTCTCCTTCGAATACCGTATGCATGCCTATCAGGATGGTAACTTTAAAGAGCTGAAAGTTCAGAAGAGACTGACTTGGGCACAATTGCTGGCTATTCTCGGTTCTACCTTCATTAATCCAACGCCGGAGGAATTTTTCTCCAAGCGTATGAATGAGTATTTGAATGAAACCGGTCTGGAAGATGCACGAGCGGAAATGCCGCGTGCACATGCTGTAGCCCGTGCCCAGATCAATATTCGCGCCTTGCATAGCCTGAAATTGCAAATGCGCCAGAATGACTGGATTGTGCCGTCAGGCCGTGATGACCGCCAACGTCTGCTTTGGCAGATTACGCCTAAGGCACAGAAGCTGTTAGACAGTAATTTGCTGGATAAAGATCGTACTTTTCAATATAAGTCAGTGTATTAATCCATATAGAGAATAAGTAAAAAGCTGTTAAAGTAAGCAGGTTGATACCACGACGGGCGTACTGCATGTTTTCTACAGCTAAACCGAAAGTTACGATTATATTGGCAAATTTAGGCACACCTGATGCACCGACTGTGCCGGCAGTGCGCGATTTCCTGAAGCAGTTTTTATCTGATCAGCGTGTCATTGAAATTCCCAAGCCGATCTGGCAACTTATCCTGCGTTTATTTATTTTACCGTTCCGTCCCAAGCGAGTTTCCCAGGCTTATGCACAGGTCTGGGGTCAGGATTCACCGATGCGTGAGATTCTGCTGCAGCAGGTGAGTCAAGTAAAGGCCAAACTCATTGAACAATATCCGCAATTTGAACTGAATGTGGTGCCTGCCATGACTTATGGCAATCCTAATATTCAGGGTGTTCTTGATCAGATTTCGGCTCAACCGCAAGATCATATTATTCTGTTTCCGTTATTTCCCCAGTATTCAGCGACCTCTACCGCACCTCTGTATGATGCAGTCGCAAAATGGGTGCTGAAACAGCGCAATTTACCTGGTCTGTCGATTATCCGCGATTATTATCAGCATCCCTTATTTATTCAGTCACTGGCACAAAGTGTTCGGGATTATCAGGCGATTCATGGGCAGCCGGAAAAACTATTGATGTCATTTCATGGTATCCCGCAGCCCTATGCCGATAAAGGTGATCCTTATGCGGATCGTTGCCGGATCACAGGCAAACTGGTTGCAGAAGCTTTAGGTCTATCTGAAGATCAATATGCAATTAGTTTCCAGTCCCGGTTTGGTAAACAGGAGTGGGTTAAGCCTTATACGGATGCCTTAATTGAAGAGTGGGGCAAACAGGGCGTGAAATCAATTCAGGTGATGAGTCCTGCTTTCTCGGCCGACTGTTTGGAAACACTGGAAGAGCTGGCCATGGAAAATGGGGAGACCTTCAAGGCCAATGGCGGGAAAAGTTACAGTTATATTCCGGCTTTGAACAATCGTGAGGATCATGTGCAATTGCTCAATACACTGTTACAGGCTAATCTTGAAGCATTGAACCAGACGCTTGCCCATTAATCTTTTGAGGTTTCTTATCCTATGTTACAAGTCAAAATTGTTCCTGTGACTGCATTTCAGCAAAACTGCTCGATTCTTTGGGATAGCGACAGTAAAGAGGCTGTTTTGATTGATGCAGGGGGCGAACCTGAAAAATTAAAAGCGGAAGTAGAAGCACTGGGCTTAACGGTCAAGGCTTTATGGCTGACTCATGGCCATCTCGATCATGCTGGAGCAGTTGGTGCTTTAAAAAAAGTTTGGGATGTGCCGGTGATTGGTCCGCATAAGGATGATGCATTCTGGCTGGATATGATTCAGGAAGTGTCTACCCGTTACGGTTTTCCGATTCCGGAAAAAGTAGAAGTCACGCAATGGCTGGAAGGTGGAGAAGTTCTCAAGCTAGGTGATGAAGAGTTTGAAGTACGTTTTGCCCCAGGCCATACTCCAGGTCATGTAATGTTCTATAACAAGAATCATGCTTTGTTATGGACAGGGGATGTACTGTTTAAAGGCTCAATTGGACGGACAGATTTCCCGCGTGGCGATCATCAGCAGTTACTCGATTCAATCCAGCGCGAATGTTTTAGCCTGCCGGATGAAACCCGGTTTATTTCAGGACATGGTCCGATCAGCAATATTGGTTTTGAAAAACAGCATAATCCTTTCGTTGCGGGAAAAGCCGGTTAAAGTAGTTGAAAAGATCAGCCTAGCTGGTCTTTTTATTTGCTAAAAGGATTATTTAAAGACTGACGGGTTTGTGCGTAGATCAGCCAAGTCATAATGGCAAGGAGAATTCCAACAACAATAAATAAGCCATCCTGCTGGAAAATGCCTATCCCTAATGACAATATCGCAAGTATTCCTACCCCAATTAAAATGATCTTTAGAATAATGTAGCCCATGTTCTTGCTCTAAAATAATGTGATATTTCTGCGTAAGAACATAGTATTAAACTGGCATATGTGCTGTTAACTTGTGTTGGTTTTCTATAAGCCTTTTATAAAAATCATGTGATTATTTAGGATATGCTTAATGTGATAGGATATTTTAAAAGGTTCAGTCTTCTTCAGAAGATTCAGTTGTTGGAGCATCTTGGGTTGGCAGTTTGTATTCCTCACTGGCCCAAGCGCCTAGATCAATCATTTTGCAGCGTTCCGAGCAGAAAGGACGAAATTCATTATTTTCCCAAGTGGTCAGTTTGCCACAGCATGGACATTTTAAAGTGGTCGGCATCAGCACATTCCCTAGAAAAATAAAGCTTCGATTAGGCAAATATAACTGCACTTGTTAGACTTATACAGTTTTTATTAGTTTGATCTGATTATGTCGATTCGTCAATTTCAAGCACAGCGTATGCATGCGCCTCGTGATTTCCAAAGTATCAGTTCTGAACCGGTTTGTGTGGAAATCGGTGCGGGCAAAGGTAAACACGCATTGCTCTTTACCCAGACCAATCCGAACAGCAAGCTGATAGCGATCGAGCGGACTCGAGAGAAATTTTTGGTCATGCAAAAACAGCATGCGCTGGAAGGACAGCCGAATTTACAAACGGTTCATGCCGATGCCTTGCCTTGGATTGTGCATGCTCTCTATCCAGCGCAAGTCGAACAGTTTTTTATTTTATATCCGAACCCTGAGCCGCATAACCCGGCGCAGCGCTGGTTGAATATGCCATTTTTTGAGTTTTTATTATCGCGTTTAAAAACCGGTGGCACGATCACTTTAGCGAGTAACATTCCTGAATATATTGAGGAGGCAGAGCAGCAGGTTCAAAACCTGTGGAAGCTGCCTTTTGTTAAAGAAGTCATTGGCCAAGACTCGGCAAGAACTCATTTTGAAATTAAATATCTAGAGCGTGGTGAGTTGTGCCAGCAATTGATTATTAGTAAACCGGAAGGCTATACAACGCGTTTTGATGAGTTTCAGCCGTTACAAGGGCAGAATGCGAGTTCGGCGGAATAAGTCATGACGAAGCGCATTGCAATTGTGGGTGCTGGCCCGGCAGGCTTGATGGCTGCAGAAGTACTGAGCCAGTCTGATTATGAGGTGCATGTGTTTGAACAAAAACCTTCGGCTGCCCGTAAATTCCTGATGGCTGGCAAAACCGGTCTAAATATTTCTCATGCCGAACCCGTCGAGCAGTTTGTGCAGCGTTATGATCAGGTGAACTGGTTAGCACCTTGGATCAAACGCTGGGATGCCATATGGATTCAAAACTGGATGAGAGATCTTGGTATTGAACCTTATATTGGTTCTTCAGGTCGGGTCTTTCCTACCGAAATGAAAGCCGCTCCACTATTGCGTGCCTGGTTAAAACGTTTAACTGAGCAAGGGGTAAAATTTCATTATCGCCATCAAATTCTAGATCTAAAAAATCATCAGCTACAGATGCATGATTTAAAAAATGATTGCGCATTCACAGAAAACTTTGATGCGATTGTTTTGGCTTGTGGTGCAGTGTCATGGTCAAAACTCGGCAGTGATGGGAAATGGCAAGCATGGCTTGATTGCAGCGAGATTGAACCTTTTCAAGCCAGTAATGCGGGTGTGGAATATTCATGGTCCAAGTTTATGCAGCCAATCTTCGGTCAGCCCCTAAAACGGGTCGAGGCTTGGGTTGATGGCGGTGACAAGACTATGGGTGATATTGTGATCAGTCACTATGGCCTAGAAAGTGGTTTGATTTATAAACAAGGCCAGGGGCTGCGTCAACAGCTGAAACAGGGGCAGCCAATGCAGCTGAATCTGGATCTTTTCCCGGACCAAACCGTAGAGCAATTAGCAAAAAAATTACAGTCAAGTAAAAAGCAATCTTTGAATAATATCTGGCGAAAAGCAGGTCTGGACGGTGCAAAAGCTGCTATGGTGCGTGAACTGGTACCAAAATCGCTTTGGCAAATTGCTACTGAATTAGCACAACAGGTAAAACACCTGAAAGTACCATTAACAGGTTTCCGTCCTATACAGGAAGCGATTAGCTGTGCAGGTGGTGTTAAACGCGAGGTTCTGTCAGAGCAGCTTCAGCTTAAATCCAATCCACATGTGTTCTTATGTGGTGAGATGCTGGACTGGGATGCGCCTACAGGGGGTTACTTGCTGACAGCCTGTTTTGCCACTGGACGAGCAGCCGCAGAAGGGGTGCAGCAATATTTAGTTCAAGCTCAATAATACGCATTCTTCAGAAAGTGAAAGTTAAATCTTAGAACTGCATATAAAATTTCAGGAAGCGTCCGCTTCCTGAAATGTATTATTTATTGTGCTGGGGCTTTATTTGCGGTGGTCATCTCCGGATATTGCGAACGCCAGCGTTCCAGTTGCTCTTGGGCATGTAGATATTTGCCCAGACCTTTTACATTTTCACTGGCTTCATTTACGGTAGAGGCCTGAGATTTCGGACTATTCACCAGTTTTTCCTGATGTTCCCAGTATTGATACATCAAACCCTGAATATAACGGCCCTGTTCAGTTTTAAGCTCCAGATCTTTGAGCATATTTAGCGAAGACTGGACATGATCGCGTTGACGTTGCTGGACAAATTCCGGAGTCAGATTGTCATCATTGCGCATGCCATTGAGCTCAGCTTCCAGATCCGCGCTCATTTCCTGGAAACGTTCTTCATAGTCATTCAAGACAGCAATATCATGGGGATCATCTTCCGTTTTAGGGAAGTTTTTCACGGGTCCAGTTTTCAATTCCTGCATGATTTCCTCTGATGCAGAGTCTTCCGTTGCCTGCTGTTCTACAGATTGTGAACTTTTCTGGTCACAGGCCATCAAAAACATGGCGGCAGTGAAAAGTGCAGTTCGTGACATCAATTGAATCGTGTGCATGATTGAATCCTGTTCCTAATTATTTTTCTTGAATACATAAACATAGGTGACATAAGGGAAATTAATCATATCTTCTGCACCCTTGTCCGTATAGTTTTTGATAATTTGTTCGAATTGCTGCTTGAGCTGCTGTTGCTGTTCTTTTGGTAGTGCCGCAATAAAGCTGGTTGACAATAAGCGTTTGGAAACCACCTGCTCGACAGGGCCATGCTGTAGCTGTTGCATTTGCGTTTCAGCATAAGGCTGAAAGAGATTCTGTTCTTCAAATACTTTACGCCAGGCACCACTATGATAGCGTGGTGTATCGCCTTCCAGTGGTGCAATGCAATCTGCCAGAGCTTTGACCCAGTCGACTGTGATATCACGCTGGTTCCAGACCAGTACCAGAAAGCCTTGAGGTTTAAGTACCCGATCCAGCTCCTTTAAGGTCTCTAGATTGGCAAACCAGTGAAATGACTGTGCACAAAACACGGCATTCACGCTATGATCGGGCAGGGGAAGCTGGTGGCTCATCCCTTCAAGGGTATGAATATCCGGATGTGCCAGTTTTAACTGGGCCAGCATTTCAGGGACAGGATCAATGGCGGTGATGTGGCTGCTGAGTGGAAGCAAATAGGCAATAAATTTACCTGTTCCTGTTCCCAAATCAACAAGATCTGCATCTACAGGCAATGACAGTGTCTCGGCAAGCCATGGGCTAAGATCTGCCGGATAGTCAGGGCGTACCTGCTGATAAAGCTCAGCCGCTGTACTAAACCCTTGTTGAGCTGCAGGATGCAGTGATTGTGTCATATTTTGCGCTTTTTAATCTTTTTCATCGATATAAAATAGCATATTCACTTTTTCGGCCCTATTCATTGAGTGAATTGTTGCCGAAAAGTTAGATTCACCAGCACGGGAAAGTTATGGATAAGCAGATTGTTTTTGAAGATGAGCATATACGCGCAATTTTTATGCCGGGGTCATCTTCAGAATTGATTTTTTCATTTGGAGATTTGATTACCCGTGCCAAGGGCTTGAGCATCAATGCCGAAAAATCATTAGCGAAATTTGAATTTAATGTTTTGGGAATTATGCCCAAACATAAATCCTGGTTTCCAAAAAGTTCCATGTGGAACATGTTGCAAGCAATTGCCGAGCTGATTGCGCCGTTTCAGCAGCGCATTGCCTATGGTGGTTCCATGGGCGGTTATGCTGCGATTAAATATTCCAATCTGCTGAATGTTCAGCGAGTGGTCGCGATGGTGCCGCAATATTCGATCAATCCGGAAGATGTCGAAGATGCCCGCTACAACATGTTTTACCAGCCCGAGCTGAATGAAGGCATGCGGATTGAGGCACAAGATGTCAGTCCGGAACGGGAATATATTCTGGTTTATGATCCGTATTGCACCGAAGACCGAGCACATTACCTGAAACTGGAAGCCGTACTTCCGCAGCATCATGTACTGCATCTGCCATTTACCGGCCATGACGCCATCGCCGTTCTGGCCAGTTCCGAGCTGCTGTATGACTTTTTATTGCATGACTATGATGAAAGTTATTTCTACCAGAAAATGCGTCGGGTTAAGAAAAACAGCAAGTTCTATTATCGCAAGGTAATTGAGAATATCTTGCCGCGCCACCGTTTTGCTTTAGGGCGTATTTTGAAGAATAATGATCTGCTGCTGGACACCCAATTTTTTGATGCAGCGCAAAAGCAGGTGATTTTGCGTGAATTGCTGAGTAATAAACAAGTCGATCAGCAGGATCTGCTCAAGCTTGGGATTCACGTCAATCTGCCCCAAGAAAAGCGTCAGTTATTGTTGGATGCCTATGGACATGCACTGGTCTTTAACGTCATTAGCAACAAGATCGAAAGCTATACCGGTGATGCGATTGCACTAAATCATAAATTCCTGATTCCAATCTATGCCAAGGGTAATGGCTTGCTGACCATCAACCTGAATGATGAGCGTTATCTGGTGGTGATGAATGATCGGCATATTATGAAACTGGTCAAGGAGCAGGATGAATTAAATGTAGGCATGCATCCGATTATCATGAAACGCTATGCTGATTTTTATATGTTCAGCTATAAACATCTGAATTTGCATACAGATGAATACGGCGCTTCCGGTTTCGTTGACGCAAGTGACAAAAATACACAGTTTGTGACACGAAGTGAAATGAACTAACCAAAAAATTTATCTAAAAAACAAATACTTGACTTATGTTTGCTAAGGCCTAATATGGTCTTAGGCGGTATGAAAAATAGTCACACCGCTCCCGGTTGTTTATATGACAAGGGAGTAAATATATGCAATCCAAACAAGTTACAAGTATTTGTTTTATTCTTGGACTGATGCTGCCTAATTTTGCACACGCGGAAAGTGTGCATCCTGCAGTGATCTTGCTCAGTTCTTCTCTTATTTTTCTGATCTTTCTCAGTGTATATGTGATTTATAAGGTGCGCCGTTCTCTGCGTAACCATATTGATAAGTCTGTAGATTAACCACTTCTGACAGTAAGTTGCTTGAAAACCCTGCAGGACTTGTTTTAAATGGCAATCAAAATAAATTGTCAAACAAGGTTGAGGGTAGCGCCATGAAAGCCGCTTATTTAGATTATGCTTCTTTAGACCAACAGGATTTGGACTTTCAGGCACTACATGCAGTATTTGATCAGCTGGTCTTATACCCGGCCACATCGGCTGCAGAGATTCAGTCTCGTGTGGCCGATGTCGATGTCATCATTACCAACAAAGTCATGATTGACGCGGCAACCATCCAGCAATGCCCTCAACTGAAACTGATCCTGATTTCTGCTACGGGCACCAATAATGTCGATCTGGCTGCGGCCAAGGCATGTGGCATTGTGGTGTGTAACTGTCAGGCTTATGGCACCTCTGCCGTCGCTCAGCATACCCTTATGCTGATGCTCAATCTGGCCACTTCATTTTTAACCTATCAACGTGCAGTACAGCAGGGCGAATGGCAAAAGGCCAGCCAGTTCTGTCTATTGGGTGCGCCAATTGTAGAATTGGCAGGCAAGACCTTAGGTATTGTTGGTTATGGTGAGCTGGGCCATGCAGTTGCCAGACTGGCAGAAGCCTTTGGCATGAAAGTACTGATTGCAGCTTTGCCCAACCGTCCAGCAGATGATTCCCGTATTCCATTTGCAGAGTTATTGCCACAAGTGGATTTTTTAAGCCTGCATTGCCCTTTAACGGAAGATACCCGTCATTTAATCAGTCATGCCGAATTGGACGCGATGAAACCAAGTGCATTTTTAATTAACTGTGCGCGTGGTGGAATCGTCGATGAACAGGCTTTGGCTCAGGCCTTACGCGAAGGCAAAATTGCCGGTGCTGCGACGGATGTGCTTACCGTGGAGCCTCCGAAAGAGGGAAATGTATTGCTCGATGCCTCAATTCCTAACCTGATCGTTACACCGCACAATGCTTGGGGCAGCGTTGATGCGCGTCAACGCATTGTGGATCAGATGGTGGAAAATGTAGAAGCCTTTAAGCAAGGCCGGCCTATCCGTCAGGTAAATTAAAAACTGCCAAATAAAAACTAAATGCTGATTAAATTCGATCAGCATTTTTTTCGGTTTTCTGGCGTAATATATTTATCTAATAGCTTTAAAAATTCACTCTGAACCAGTGCAGACCGGGGGTTAAATATAATTTCCTGATAGACGCGCTTAAATTCGGGTACCCGTTCATCGGGACGCTTGTCATAAGATGTTCGATAATGGGTTTCAAACATATAAATCAGATGATTCTGCGAAAAATAAGCAGTTCGATAGCTATAAATGTCATCTCCTTGAGTCCCGATTCTTAATTTACACATATCCTTGATCCGATACAGGTCGGCATTATTGCCAGAGGCGGGCCTAAATTCAGCTTCCTCCAAGTGTTCTATATGCTGGATTTTTTCGCCTTCGGTTTTATGGTTATAAGGATTCGCACTAGACAGGCTCGGGATGGAGGATAATTCATCATCAATCGCAGCAATTGAGGTCACGGTTTCACCTGAAACCAGTAAAGTGATGTACAGGATGGCTACACCACACAGAATGCCGGCGATAAAGCTGAGGAGAATTTTTTTCATTTTTATTATCTTCTCATGATTTTATTTGAGTTCAGTCTAAAGAAAGACTCAACTATCTTCAATGCTTAAAAGAAAAAGCCCGTAATGGGCTTTTTTCAATTCGATGATTTAAAGATCATCTACTGCATAACTGGTCGCTGTACCGGAACTTGACTGGGGCTGTGATACCGATGAATTTTGAGTTGCGGTAGATGGCTGACTCAAAGGCTGCTGCACGATCGGTGCCTGTTGTGAATTGCCGCGCCAGACTTCTCGGGTTTGCTGAATTTTCTGACCCGTTTGCTGTGCTGCCTGAGTCGCACCCTGATCTACTTTCTGGATGGTATCTGATGCTGCAGACTTGGTATTGCCCCAGGCACGGTCTACACCCGGTTTGATTTTGGCAATGCCTTTTTCAGTGACTTCACCTACTTTTTCAGCGGTATTGATAACGCCTTCCTGTGCTTTATAGGCAAACACATGCAGCAGGTTCGGATTCTCACCATAAGGTGCAATCGGTTTGTTGGTCTGAGTGGTTTCGGTCTGTGCAAATACAGGTGCGCAGAACATTAAAGCTGTCGTTAAAATAATTGGGGTTTTGATATTCATTATGGATCGACCTCGAATTCGTCAAAGAGCGGTCTGAGTTTGGTTTTCAGTGTAACGGATAATCAGCCAAAAACAATGAATAAGCTATGGAGAGAGTATAGGTTCAGCGTAGTTTGATGCGAGGATCTTATAATTTTTAAAAGGAAGAAAAGGCAGTTTAAATCAGAAGAAAAATTAAATTTCTGTTCATTCAAATAAATAGCCCTATTTTCATCATAAAAACAGGGCGATCTATTTAATCACATTGAGTTAGGGCATCTTTAGCAAAATGATTGCGCAGAATTACAAAGTTCTTTTGTACTGCCGTATCGTGCAGGTCAAATTTTTGTGCCGTGCTGGTACCGTCACGCTGGAAAGTTGCTGAACCGGCATCAATCAGGGTCAAGCCTTTAAATGACCATTGTTCAACTGAACGGTTGTTGCCGATGTCGCCAGTAAATTCAATCACGCATTTGTCGAGGAATTTGGTCAGTTTTGCCTTATTGTTGGTTGTTTCTGGAATAACTTCGAGATTTTTTACTTCCTGTAATACGCCCAGTTCCAGCTGTGGAATGGTCGGTTGAGATGTACATGCTGTAAGTGCGATACCCGCAAGAGTCGTCATAATGAGTGTTTGAAATTTCATGCGCTTCTTTCTTGTTGAGTGTTGTTAGGGTGAGTATATGAAATATATAGAGATATGCCTATAGTGGATGAAATTTTAGAATCCAAAGATATTTAATTTTTGAATGAAAAATTACTTATTAAGTAAAGAAAAAAGATCGTAGGTTTTTGTTACTATTGGATTAACAGGAATAAAAAAGAAATTGTTATGTACTTAAGAAATATTCATATTAGAAATATTGGACCACTTGAAAAACTAGATTTAGAGTTAGAATTACGAGAGGATTTAAATCCAAAGCACGTAATTTTAGTTGGAAAAAATGGTTCAGGTAAAACATATACACTCTCATACATTGCGGATTCATTTTTTGAACTAGCTAAAAGTGAATATCAGGACGCTGTAAAGGCTCAGACTAGTACATTTTCTCCATATTTTAAAATTGTTTCGGGTAATGATATAAATACAAATACAATCAACCAAAGTGCTGCTGCATATTTAAGATATCAAGATGATCAGAATAATACAGAAATACATTACTGTGAAAAAATAGGTCAAACAGATTCTGCACGTGATCTGCTAAATCTATATTCTAATAAAATAACTTTTAATGAAGGAGAAAGAGGGGACGATAAGAAGGTTTTTGCTCAAACTAAAGATATAAAAAGCTTGTTCTCTAATACTATTGTTTTCTTC
Source organism: Acinetobacter sp. YH12041 (assembly GCF_013419975.1). Classification (NCBI taxonomy): domain Bacteria; kingdom Pseudomonadati; phylum Pseudomonadota; class Gammaproteobacteria; order Moraxellales; family Moraxellaceae; genus Acinetobacter; species Acinetobacter sp. YH12041. Next base: position 310,932 of record NZ_VOZC01000001.1, read on the forward strand.
CCAAGTTTTAGAAAGGTTGTTCCTCATTGGTTAAACTTAAAAGCCCCAACTGAAGAATTATTTGATATAGAAACAAAATATGGGGGTAATCTGAATAAGGAAATAATGTGTATAGATACATTTCAAAAAAACATCCAGTGGATGTTAGATGTTATTTTGGATTCTGCTATTTTACCTGCAGAGTTAGATTGTCTAGTAGGAGATGGTGAGAGAGACCAAACCATACGAAATAAACATGCTATTAATAATTCATATAGAAATATAAATAAAGTTTTTCAAACAATTTTAGATAATCATGAACTATATTTAAAAACGGGTTGGCGAAATCAAGCTAAGTCTAGATTGTCTTTACATAGTAAAGGAAAGGTTGTTATTCCAACTTTAGAGCAACTTTCAACAGGTCAGTTAATTTTACTTAATTTATTTATCACGATTATTCGCCATGCTGATTATAAAAATAGTATTCGTTTAGATAATATTGAAGGAATTGTTGTTGTTGATGAAATAGATGCACATCTTCATAGCAAACATCAAAGTGAGATTTTACCAAAGCTAATAAAGCTTTTTCCTAAAGTGCAATTTATTGTTACTTCCCATTCGCCATTGTTTGTATTAGGAATGGAAAAAGAATTTGGTGCAGAAAATATTCAATTAATTGACTTACCATCAGGAATGAATATTACTTCTGAAAGGTTTAGCGAGTTTGAGGAATCATTTGATTTTTATAAAAACACTTCTAAATTTGAAGAAGAATTGCATCAAAAAATTAAAGAAACACAAAAACCATTAATTCTAGTTGAAGGTAAAACTGATATTAAATTTCTAAGAAAAGCTTTTGAATTAAAAGGTAAAGCTGATTGGTTAGAAAATATCGAAATTGATGAAATTGGCATTACTACAGAAGATGGACAAGTTAAATTTGGTGGTGAAAGTAGTTTAGAAAAGGGGTTTGAATTTTTAAAACACAATTTAAATGCAATCAGTAGAAGAATATTATTTTTATATGATTGTGACACTAAAGCGCAGAAGCAAAAAATTGGAAGTGTTTTGAAGGAAAAAGTACCTTTTAATGGATGCAATAATAAAATCAAAAAGGGTTCTGAAAACCTTCTAAGTGAAGAACTTTTTACAGAAGAGTTTTATACAAAAATAGAGAAAATAGATGACTATGGGGCTCCATCAATAATCCAAAAATTTGAAAAAAATAAGTTTTGTGATCATGTATGTGAGAATGTTAATGATCCAATTATATTTGATAAATTTGAAGAATTGGTGTTTCCTATTATTGAAGAATTTTTGGCACTTTAATAAAAAACCCGCTCTAAAGCGGGTTTTTTATTTCAATCAGAACTTAGTGTTGAAGCACTGAAATATCTGCAACTTTAGTGAACAGGTCACGAAGCTGAGCAAGCAGACGTAAACGGTTTGCTTTTAGTTCAGCATCATCTGCCATCACCATGACGCCGTCAAAGAACGCATCTACTGGCGCACGTAGGGCAGCCAATGCAGACAACGCAGCAGTGTAATCTTTAGAAGCGAATAGAGGTTCAACCGCTGGTGTGATTTTTTGCAGTTCAGCGAACAATGCTTTTTCAGCATCTTCTACCAGAGTTGCTTCAACCACAGCACCTTCAGGGGCAGCTTCTTTAGCAAGAATATTTGCTACACGCTTGTTCGCAGCAGCAAGCGCAGCAGCTTCAGGCAGGGCACGGAAGTGATTTACCGCATTCACACGCTTGTCAAAATCAAGTGGAGATTTTGGTGACAATGCTTGAACGGCTTGGATCACGTCAACATCAACACCTTGGTCTTCGTATTTCGCACGATAACGACCTTCCAGGAAGGCAACCGCATCTGCCAAAGTCTTGTCGTGGTCTTTCAATACATCGCCATAAGCAGCCAATGCCAGCTTGATCAGGTCTTCGATGGATACATCAAGTTCATTTTCAGTCACTAGACGCAGAATACCAATCGCAGAACGACGTAGCGCAAATGGGTCTTTAGAACCTGTAGGTGCCTGACCAATACCGAAAATACCAGTTAAAGTATCTAGACGATCCGCAAGCGCAATCGTTGTACCCGTTTTGGTTTTAGGCAGAACGTCACCAGCGAATTTAGGTAAATACTGCTCACCTAAAGATTCAGCCACTTCATCATTTTCACCTTCAAGACGTGCGTAGTAAGTACCCGCGATGCCTTGAAGTTCTGGGAATTCACCCACCAACTCAGAAGTTAAGTCGCATTTCGCAAGAAGGGCAGCTTTTTCAGCATCTTCCGCTTTGGCACCGGTAATCGGAGCCAGCGCGACAGCCAGTTTGGCAATACGTTCAGACTTGTTCCACAAAGTACCCAGTTGTGCCTGGAATACCATGTTGGCCAGTTTCTCTTTACGAGACGCAAGCGGTTGTTTCTGGTCTTGCAGGAAGAAGAATTCTGCATCTGACAGACGCGGACGAACTACTTTTTCGTTACCTTCAATGATTTGAGTCGGATCTTTAGACTCAATATTAGAAACGGTAATGAAGTAAGGCTGTAATTTGTTTTCAGCATTCACCAGACAGAAATACTTCTGGTTGTCCTGCATGGTAGTGATCAGCGCTTCTTGTGGAACTGCAAGGAAGCGTTCTTCGAAGCTGGCACGTAATGCAACCGGCCATTCAACCAGTGCAGTGACTTCGTCACGGAGATCCGCAGGAACAATGGCAATCGCATTCACTTCATCAGCCAGTGCTTTGACTTGCTGATCGATGATTGCTTGACGCTCTTCAAAAGACGCAATCACTTTCGCAGCGCGCAGGGCATCCAGATACGCATCTGCATTGGCCAGAATAATCGCTTCAGGCGCATGGAAACGGTGGCCATAAGTCACGTTGCCTGCTTTATGATCCTGAATGGTTGCATCAATCACATTGCTGTCTTTTAACAACACCACCCATTTTACCGGACGAACGAATTCAGTACGGCTAGCAGCAGAACGCATGCGTTTTGCGATTGGCAATTGATCCAGAGCATGTTGCAGGATTTGTGGCAGTAAAATGTCAAGGCTTTGGCCTTTCACATCTTTCAGGTAGCAGACTTTTTCAACTTTACCGGCCTGGAAAGTAGACACCTGATCAACCGTAATGCCTTGACCGCGCATAAAGCCTTCAAGTGCTTTGGTTGGTTTGCCTTCAGCATCATAAGCCGCTTGCACAGCAGGACCGTCAAAACGTTTTTGCGTATCCGCTTGAGCAGCATCAACATTTACGATTTTAAGTGCCAGACGACGTGGCGCTGCATAAGCTTCGATCGCATCGAAAGCCAGACCCGCATCTTTTAAGCCTTTTTCAGTTTCAGCTTTTAAAGCATCACGTAATTTTTTCAGGCTTTTTGGAGGAAGTTCTTCACAGCCAAGTTCAAATAAAACTGTATGTTTAGACATTATTTGTTCTCCGCTGATTTTTCTGCTTGAGCCGCTTCTGCTTCTACTTGAGCTTTAAGCTGAGCCAGGACTTCGTCACGTAGGTGAGGTTCTGCCATTGGGAAACCAAGTTTCGCACGTGCTGCTACATAACTGGTCGCAATTGAACGTGCCAAAGTACGCACACGCAGAATATAACGCTGACGTTCAGTCACAGAGATCGCGCCACGCGCATCTAACAGGTTAAAGCTGTGTGATGCTTTAATCACTTGCTCATAAGCAGGTAATGGCAGTTCAGCTTCGATTAAACGGGTCGCCTCAGCTTCGTAGAAATCGAACAGTTCGAACATTTTTTCTACTGGTGCATATTCGAAGTTATAAGTCGATTGTTCTACTTCATTTTGATGGAACACATCGCCATACGTCACAGTACCGAACTGACCTTTGGTCCAAACCAGATCGTAAACTGAGTCTACACCTTGCAGATACATCGCCAGACGTTCCAGACCATAAGTGATTTCACCGGTTACTGGGTAGCATTCAACACCACCGACTTGCTGGAAGTAAGTGAACTGAGTCACTTCCATGCCGTTCAGCCAAACTTCCCAGCCTAGACCCCATGCGCCCAGTGTTGGAGATTCCCAGTTATCTTCCACGAAACGGATGTCGTGAACTAAAGGATCAATACCGATTGCCTTTAAAGAATCCAGGTAAAGCTGCTGGATGTTGTCCGGGTTTGGCTTAAGCACAACCTGGAACTGGTAATAATGTTGCAGACGGTTCGGGTTCTCACCATAACGGCCATCTTTAGGACGGCGTGATGGCTGAACATAAGCAGCATTCCAGGTTTCGGGACCTAACGCACGAAGGAAAGTTGCAGTGTGGAATGTCCCTGCACCCATTTCCATGTCGTAAGGCTGTAACACGACGCAGCCTTGCTCCGCCCAGTAGTTTTGTAAGGCAAGAATTAAGCCTTGGAAGGTATCAATATGCGATATGGCGCGACTCATGGTCATCCACTTAAAATTAGAGAAAAATTGTGCTTGATTATAAGGATTTTACAGGGGAGTGGCAAAGGGTTAATACGCTGAAAATATTTTGGAAAAAATTAAAATGGTCTTCATTCATGCCAGATTTTGCGCGGCTTTGCTGCAATTTTATGCTGGAATAGCAATGGGATGAGATCCAAAAATCAGGAATAAATCAGATGTATAGCATCCTGTTCACTGAAGCGCGATAAAGTTAAACTGATCTCATACGATTGCGGTCTTAGAATTAGTTTAATCTTCACACAATATAATAATGCCTAATAATAAGGAACTTCATGACCACTTACCAAATTCAGTGCCATTTAAAATACAAGATTGTGCAATCTACCGAATTTATTTTTATGGTTCAGGTCGCCCATCATCCCGATCAGAATATTCTCGGAGAACAGCTCACTATGAATATGCCGGTCAAGTGGCATGAATTTCAGGATGCTCAGCATCAAAACCGTCATATCCGGTTGCAACTCGAACCCTGTGAGGCATTTGAACTGAACTATAGCGCGACAGTTACCCGTCAGCCGAGCATTCCGAATGATCTGAGGCAAAACTTGAGTGAAGTCAAAATTCCAGACCTGCCGGATGAAGTACTACCTTATTTGCTGGCCAGCCGCTATTGCAATTCAGATTTATTACTTGAAATGGCGAAACGCTCATTTGGCTGGATGACACCCGGCTATACGCGTGTAAAAGCCATTGAACAGTGGATTTATAACAATATTTTTTATGTCTCTGGCTGCTCTGATCAGTTTACGACTGCGACAGATGTACTGATCCACCGGGCAGGGGTATGCCGTGACTTTGCCCATTTAGGCATTGCGCTGTGCCGTGCTTTAGGAATTCCGGCACGCATGGTAGTCGGTTATGTGAAAATTGAAAAATTTTTACCCGATTTTCATGCCATTTTTGAAGCCTATCTGGAAGGCGGGTGGGTACAGTTTGATCCGACCCGTTTGGCTCCGGTCGACGAGCTGATTCGCATTGGTACTGGGGTAGATGCCGGAGATGTGGCCTTCTCAACCTATTATGGTCAGGTCGAGCTGCTCAAAATCGAACCTCTGATTAAATCTGGTTCTCATAGCGAAGCTGAGACTAAAATCACCTGACATGAATGATCTTATTGAAAATCCTATGAGAGATTGAACCGTAAAAGAGGACTAGATGGATGGTTTTTCTCTGGTGTGTGACTTAGCTTTTTAAACAGCATCCATTTAAGTGTAATTAAAAGATATAAAATAAATACATCTTTAAAGCGACTAGTTTTATAATGCGCAAAATCTGTAAACATTAAAATCAGGCGCGCCGTGTTCCATTCCAATCTCGACTGGCTCAATACCTTAAAACCGAATTTTAAAGTTCTTCCACTCAAGGACCGTTTACTCTGCGGTATTGGGGCACTACTGGGTCTCACGGTATCATCATTACTGAGTTTATGGATTCTGGGTGATTTTGAAGCCTGGTATATTGCGCCGATGGGGGCCTCTTCGGTACTGCTGTTTGCAGTTCCGGCCAGTCCCTTGGCACAGCCCTGGAATATTCTGGTAGGTAATACTATTGCTGCGGTAGTGGGTGTGACCTGTGCCTTGTTTATTGCCAGTCCGACGGAAGCTTTTAGTCTAGCGGTAGCTTTGGCTATTATCCTGATGATGACCACCGATTCCCTGCATCCACCGAGTGGTGCTGTGGCTATTACGGCGGTACTCGGCGGCAATGCGGTGCATGAACTCGGCTATGCTTTCGTTTTCTATCCGGTGCTGCTGAATTCGATCTTATTGATGGTAATTGCGATCGTCTTTAATCGAATGATTGGCAAGCGTTATCCGCAGCAGGCGCAATTGAATACCCGTTCCAAAGATCCGACCCCGACCCAGAAAGTCACTATTCAGCCGCAAGATATTCAGGAAGTACTAGATCAGCAAACCGAGCTGCTGGACATTAGTGAATATGACCTGCAAAAGATTATTCTGGAAGCGCAGGACCGAGCCAATGCCCGTGCGGTCAACCAGTTTACCTGTCAGGACATTATGACTAAAGACGTGGTGACCCTGCATGCCAATGATAATATTCAGCATGCACTGGATAAATTTAAAGAAATGAACCTGATGAGCCTGCCGGTGGTTAATGCGGAAGGCAAGCTGGTGGGAACGCTGGCCATGTATCAGGTGGTAGAATGGTTTAAACGTGCTGCAGATGTGCGCAGCAGCTGGGAACATCAGGTCAAACATATTATGACCCGCAAAGTGGTCACTGTGCAGCCATTGCAGCCGATTCAGGATCTGGTGCCCTATTTTGTGGAACGTTCTTTTAACTATATCCCGGTAGTGAGCGAGCAGCGTCTGGTCGGAATTATTAGCCGTGCAGATATTATCGCTGCCCTGAATCAGGAACTGAACCATTTTAAAATGAGAGCTTAAAGCTGTTTTGAATAGTTCTGAAAAAAAAGCACCCTCGGGTGCTTTTTAATTTGGAATCTGGATTTATTTAAACTTAGATAAAGAACCAGTAAATAAACAGGGAAACCAAGAAAATACACATGATATTCAGGACAAAGCCGACTTTCATCATTTCACTTTGTTGAATATGGCCAGTACCAAACACAATCGCATTCGGTGGTGTCGCCACAGGTAGCATGAAGGCACAAGAAGCCCCAATCCCGATCACAATCACCAGAATCTCTTTAGGCATACCCATCTGGTCGGCAATGGCGGCAAAGACCGGAACCAGTAAGGCAGCTGAGGCAGTATTACTGGTAAATTCAGTCAGGAAGATGATGAAGGTTGCCACAACGAAGATAATTACGAGAGGCGAGGAGTCACCGAAAGCATTTGCCAGTGTTTGACCTAAAACCAGAGAACTGCCTGAATCCTTCAAGACAGCACTTAAGGTCAAGCCGCCACCAAACAGATAGAGCACGCCCCAATCGGTATTTTCAGCAACCTGTTTCCATGTAGCCGTACCCAGAATCACCACCAGACAGGCTGCCAGAATCGCGATCCAGGTATCAGGCTGTGAAATACCGAAATTTTCAGTCAATTTTTTACTGAAAATCCAGGCCATCGCCGTACAGAGGAACAACACCATCGTCGCAATACGGGTGGTGGTCCAGGGAATATTTTCGGTGACAAAATTCACCTTATGATTCAGCTTTGGACGCAGCACCAGATACAGACTGATCAACATTGCTGGCAGGATGATGAACATCATTGGTAGGCCGACTTTCATCCAGTCAGCGAAGTCATAACCGAGGGCTTTGGCTGCAATCGCATTCGGTGGAGAACCGACGATGGTGCCCAAGCCACCAATACTGGCTGAATAGGCAATCCCGAGCAGAATAAATACAAAGGTTTTACGTTCTTTTTCGGCATCCAGATGCGCAAGTAAACCCAGCGCCAGAGGCAACATCATAGCTGCGGTGGCGGTATTGGAAATCCACATCGACAGGGCAGCAGTTACTAAAAAGATAGCCAGTACCGAAGCACCGAGATGTCCACCGGAGAGCGAGATAATCCATGTGGCAATCTTCTTGTCCAGTTTCTGGATATGCAGCGCCGTAGCCAAAGCAAAACCACCAAAAAACAGGAAAATCACGGGATCGGCAAAGGTAGCGAGTGCTGCCTGCATGCTAATTGGTACCAGTTCATCACCATCTGCCATCGGCATACTCAATACAATCGCCAGTACCGGTATGAGTAGGGCTGTAATCGTAATATGCAGGGCTTCGGTCAGCCATAGAATGGCGATAAAGGTCAGTAGGGCCAATCCCTTATTGGCATTTTCGTCATAGGGTAAAATATGATACAAGCCATAAGAGATCACGGCAGCGATCACAATTAAAATCCAGCCTTTGCGAATTCCTTTTGGCATGGCATTAGTCGGGGTGCGTAAAGGGTCGTTCATACAACCTCCTTGCTCAACTTTTTTATTTAAAAGCGTTTTTGAAATTCTTATAAAAGTGAATATGTGTTTTGATTAAAAAAGATATTATTTAAACAGTATAGTAGAGTGTTGTAATAATCCCACACTTTGCCAAAGTGCGTAAATCCCCAGTCCAAATAGAAAAAACAGCACCAGATATTTGAAATGTTGCTGGGAAAGTCGATGCCGTATTTTTCCCCCTAACCAGACGCCGATGAGTGCAAATAACGTGATTCCGAGCAGGATATGTCGCTGATGGGTTTGTAAAGAAATGAGGATCGGGAAGAGTAAGGTCAACTGCACCAGTTTGCTGGCAATAAAGTTGAGATTACTGATAATGACGATATCAGTTTTGGAGAGCTGACAGCTAAGCAGATACATCATCAGGAAGGGTGCCATGGCATTGGTTGCACCTCCAATCATGCCGGCCAGTAAACCGAATCCTAGCATACTGAGCTGACTGCTACTGACCCGAAGCGGAGTAGAGCGTAACTGATCCAGTACATAGAAAATAATCACCAGACCCAGTAATAATTTAAGATAGCCTTCATTGATCCAGATGAGTAATTTGACCCCCAGCACACTACCGACCAAGCTGCTTAACATGAGTGGCCAATAGTGTGAGACATAATAGCAAATGCTCTGCAACAGGCTATGTTTTGGATCGCTATTGAGCATCCAAAGGTTCAATAACAGGCAGGGGAGGATCACCAGGGTGACTGCTGTACTTAAGGCATATTCACTGGATAAGGCAGCCGTACTCAGCATAGGAAAGCCAAAACCACTGACCCCATGCAGTAATGCCGCGATCGCACACAGCCAAAGTACAATCCATTCTGCCTGCGTCATCTGAAATCCATTTCAAGTAGAAAGTATCAACTTATCCTGAATAGGCGAGTAGGGTAAAGCGTAAAATGGTAATAAGACCAAAACCTAAAAATCAGACAAAAAAAACCACGATCTTTTGGGGGGAGGACCGTGGCATAAAAATTTCACCATATGAATATTTAGGTGAAAGAGGAAACGATTTTATCGGTAGTCTTTATCCTGATTCACGGTACGCACAGGACGTTCATAATCAGTTCTGCTCGCAGCATAATCAGGCATAGAATTCTTTTTTGGCATCACTAACCATAGAACCAGATAAACTAAGATACCCGGGAAAGCAGCACTCATGACCGAAATAATCACGAAGATCAAGCGTAATAAATTTGCGTTCCAACCAAAACGTTCAGCAATACCACCCATTACACCTGCAATCATGTTTGAGCGGTTAGAGCGATATAAACCAACATTGGCCATCCAAGTCTCCTGATAGAAAAAATAAGATTGAGTCTAAAAAATGACTCATATTTATAAGAATGGAGTTTTATCTAAATTTTTAAAGTATCTATTGAAAATAAATTCGTTAAGTAATGTTACGGGAGATTAAATAATCCTTAAAAAATCACTAAGATCATAAAAATTCCATTGAATTCATTATTAAAACTTATAAGTTTTCAGTGAGTCGTCTGCCTATATAGATGTGCACCCCTTCAGGTATATTTTTAAAATGAAATCGAATGTATCGCATCATTTAAGTGGTTTATGCCGGCTTGGATTTGTGCTGGGAAGTGTTGCAGGACTGATTGCCTGTGATGACCATCAAAGCAAACCCTTACCTGATACTACGAAAACTTTGGCACAAGATGGCGTAGTCATCTCCGCCGCCAATGAAAGTTATGACACCCGTAATGCTAAATCGCTCACCCAGACTGCAACCTATAATGCATTGCCTGTAGAACCAAATGTCGATCCTAAACCTGTACCGGATTATGCCAAAAGCTATGTCGGGCGTTATCTTACCCAGATTGATTGTGACGGACGGTTTGCACCTTGTACGGAAGGGAAATCGGTGTTTATTTTGACTTTATTGCCAGATGGTACAGTGCATCGCAGTATCGTGCATTATGGCAAAGTCTTTGTGAATAATTCCAGACGAGTTCAGACCGAAAGCAATGTGACCTATCGTAAGGACCGCTGGACGATTAATCCGGAACAAACTGAACTGATCGTGGACCGTAAAGAGGGGGCAAAATTCTATTATACAATTAAAAGCCCAACCCATCTGGTCATGAATCTGGAAAAAATTTATGACGAAAAAGAACGGGCAAACCAGCAGTTATTTGATCAGGGTTATCCTGCACCTTCTAAAGCGTATGAGCTGGTCAAAGATTCTGAATTTAAGATCACTGAATAAAAGCAATAGAGTTTCTAAAGAATTTAAAACAGAGTAAATGGAAATGGCGATTCTAAAATTGTCAGGATGAATTGCGCTTAAATAAAAAGAATGAACTGAATAATATAGGAAATATTATAAGAATATTGAAAGAAGAAATAAATATAGAGGGGAGAATGGTGGGCCGTCCGCGACTCGAACGCGGGACCAATGGATTAAAAGTCCACTGCTCTACCAACTGAGCTAACGGCCCATTCGGGTAATCAAAGTAGCTTTGATTGAAGTTTCTAAAAAGAGATTTTAGAAATGATGGTGGGCCGTCCGCGACTCGAACGCGGGACCAATGGATTAAAAGTCCACTGCTCTACCAACTGAGCTAACGGCCCATCAGGGGATATCAAATTTAATGGTGGGCCGTCCGCGACTCGAACGCGGGACCAATGGATTAAAAGTCCACTGCTCTACCAACTGAGCTAACGGCCCTGAACCAACAATCAAGCAAGGCTTAATTGTGCAGTGCAAAAGAAACTAAAGAGTTCTGAAAGCACCACTTTGTTTGATGGAGCGTATTGTAGCAAGATCTCATTGCAGCGCAAGTAAAAAATAACAAAGTTGCCTATGTTTGATTATAAATACAACAATTCTGCTTTATCTAAACAAAAAATAGGCAACTTCAGCACTTAGAAACGATATTGATAGGCTTGAATGTTCTCAAAAATTTCTTGAGTCAGCTCACAATACGCATCGCTCCCTGGCAATAAAACCAGCAAGCGTTCATCGGTCTTGTTTGGGTCAAAAGCCTGTTCTTTCAGTTTGTTTTTCTGATACTTGAAGGTACCGGTCGTTTCTACCTGTTCTTGAATGCGCAGAAAAACTGGAACTGCATATGCAGGCAGACAGCGTTTAAAGGTGCTGACCATATTTTTCAGGTCTTGCTCATCCAGGGTGCTTCCCGGTTGCAGGGTAATTGCAGCCATACCGGCACGGCCATTGGTATTTGGAATTTCTACACCATAAACTACAGCTTCGATAATTTTGTCATACTCGGTCAGCATGTTTTCGACTTCAGTCGTTGAAACATTTTCACCTTTCCAGCGGAAGGTGTCACCGAGACGGTCGACAAACTGGGCATGACGGAAACCGATATTACGCACCAGATCGCCGGTATTGAAGTAGGAATCACCTTTACTGAACACGTCATGCATGATGACTGCCTTGTTCTTTTCCGGATCGGTATAACCATCGAAAGGGGAGCGGCGGGTAATTTTACCGATCAATAAACCGGTTTCACCTTTTTTTACCCGTTTGCAGCGACCTTTGGCATCACGCACAGGCTCATTTTTATCTTTATCAAATTCGATAATGGCATAAGGCGTTGGTGAGAAACCGACAGTATTGTCAAAGTTAAAGACATTGCTGAAACCGACATTACCTTCACTTGAGGCATACAGTTCCAGTACTTCCTTGATGCCAAAACGGGATTTGAATTTATCCCAGATATTCGGGCGCATGCCATTACCAATCATCTTGGTAACGCGATGGCCTTTTTCCAGTTCAGACGGTGGCGCATCCATCAGGTAGCGGCAAAGTTCACCCACATAACCAATCGCAGAAGCATCAAATTTTTTGACATCTTTCCAGAAGGAAGAGGTGGAGAATTTACGGCGGATGGCAAAAGTACTGCTTCCGGCAATCACCCCACACCAGCACACCACAATACCTGTCGCATGATAAAGCGGCAGGGTGCAGTACATCACGTCATCTTTATTCAGGTTCAGGACATGGCCATAGGTGCCATAGGCGAGTGTCCAGCGGCTATTGGTAAAGATCACCGCTTTAGGTAAGCCGGTAGTACCTGAAGTATAGATATAGAACAGGCCGTCTTTGCCTTGTACCGAATGCGTAGTCGGTGTATTGAATTTCGGGAACTGGTCAATCTGCTCTGCTAGGTTGATAAACCCTTCAGGTGCTTGTCCGGTATTTTCTTGTGTGTTCTGATCGGCAAACCAGTGGAAACGGTCAGCGGCAATATTGAGATTATTGCGGATTTCATCAACGGCAGCACGGCACTCTTCACCGACAATGACTGCAATCGGTTTCACCAGGTTAATACTATGTGTCAGGACTTTACCGACCTGAGAGGTATTCACCAGCGCAATCGTGATGCCTAGCTTGGCCAGACCAATCACACTGGCAATGAACTCCGGACGGTTCTCGACCATTACAGCCACCACATCACCTTTCTGTGCACCGAGAGAAAGGTAGAAATGTGCGATCTGGTTCGCCCAGCCATTTAGGTGAGCATAGGTATAGGACTGATCCTCAAAACGTAATGCAATACCTTCAGGATTACGCTGCGTTGCTTTTTCAAAAGCCAAACCCAGGCCTGCGGGCGTATTGGGAGTACGTAAATAAGCCTGTCGCAGTCCGTTCAGCAGATTAGGGACCTTACTGATGAAGGCAGGGATTTTGGCTGCGACATCTGCAATGCCAATAAGATCGGGTTGGTTCGTCTGGGTCATGGGCGTCCTATTATTTTTCGTATCCAATGCGTTTAATTTATATGCAATAAACGGATGATAGCCATCTTTTAGCGTGTTGAAACTAGAGTAATCAACCTATTCTGACAAAATCTAGCAAAAAAAACCTAGCCACCGAAATGACTAGGTTTTTTAGTTAACTGCAATTGGGCGAATTATGACTCAGTTGCAGTATTGGTTTTTTTCGGTGGACGGCCACGTGGGCGACGTGGGCGGGTAGCCGGTTTTTCAGCTTTTGCTACAGTTTCTTCAGCTTTATCGGCTTCCGGAGTTTCGGTAGGCGTAGCTTCGTTTTCTGCTGGAGTTACTTCAACTGTAGTCGTTTCAGTGACTTCTTCAGCGGGAGCTTGTTCAGCTTTCGCAGTTTCTACAGATGCTTCAGCAGCTGGCTCAGGAGTTTGAGTCGCTTCAGTTGTATCAGCACTTTCTACTGCAGCTACCGGAGCTTCAGCAGGTGCAGCTTCAACACTTTCAGCTTTCGCTTCTTCTGCTGGAGCCGTTGCTTCTGGAACAGGTTCAACCGCAGTAGATTCTGCTTCAGCTTGTGCTTGCTGTTTTGCCTGCTGTAACGCTTGCTCGGCAGCCAGTTTAGCAAGACGGCGACGCTCACGTGGATCATTCGCCACACGTTTCTCTGAAACCGGTGCAGGCGGAGTTAAATCCAGCACAGGTGCAGGTTCTGCTTCAGGTTGCGCTTTGCTGACTTCTACATCGCGAGTTACAGGTTTTTTCTCTGTGGCCGCGGTCGAAACCGTTGCTAAAGTCGCATTATATTCCTGCGTGAACTTTTGCAATGCACGGTTAAATGTTGGTAACAGACCGAACTGTTCAATCAGGACTGAACAGTCTTCACCATAAACATGGCGAATCAGGCTACCAATAGTGTATTGGCCAAGTGTTGGCACCTGTGATGGTGTCAATTGCTGAGTTTTCGCCTGTTGGCCTTGTGCAGCACGGCGGTCGCGACGACGTTGACGTGGGTCATTGCTGGCACGCTGTTTTGATGATGACTGAGCTTCCGGTGCTTTCTCTGCAGGAGCAGATGTAGTCACTTCAGCTAGGAACTCTTCCGCAGCGGGTGCTTCTACAGGAGCATCGGCAGGGGCAGTCACTTCAACAGCAGGTTTTGCGACTGGAGCAGTGTCATTCAATGCCACAATTTCGCTTTTCGCCTTGTCAATATTTACCACCATTGCTGTTGGCATCACTTCTTTACGAGGAGCATCGACCAGTTCCACACGCACTTGCTTTTCATTGACTGCTGGAGTTTCAACGACAGCAGGTGCTTGAGGTGCAGCTTGTTCATTCAGAACACTTGGATCGCGGTGGCGATTTGGACGTTCTGGACGTTGCTGGTTGCGACGGTCACGACGTGGCACGTTTTGCTGTTGCTCATTGCCGTGAGCATCGTTTTGCTGTGCAGACTCGTTGTGGTGCTGACGGCGAGAGTTGCGTTTGTTTTCACGCGCTTCCTGACGTTGTTCCTGACGAGAAACCTGAACCACTTCTTCATGCACCTGATGTTGTGGTGCATTATCAGACTGCACCTGTTCACGTGGTTCTTTGTGCTTGTTGCTACGTGCTTTCTTGTTATGACGCTGTTTCTCTTCACGTTCAGTTTTTTCAGACTGATCACGCTCTGGTTTATGAGCTACGGTCGAAGGCGCTAGATAAGCATTACCGGTAGTTACCGGTGCTGCAATAGTTGCTGGCTGTGCAGATACTGCTGGTGTTACAGGAGCAACCTGGCCGAACTGGCCACGACTCACTGCACCGCCATTCACCATCTGTTCAATGGCAGCAGCTGCATTATTCGCTGTGCGAGACTGATCAACAGTAGTTGCCTGTTTTTGTACGAACAGGTTTTCTAACCATGCACATGGGCTTGCTGCAGGTGCTGCAACTTGAGCAGGTGCCTGTTGTGCAACAGGTGCTTGCTGTACGTTTTGCTGATTCTGGTTATTGCGGCGTTTATTGTTTTTGCCGTTGTTTTGCTGCTGTGCAGGTGCCGGTGCAGCGGTATGCGTATGTTCTTCTTCTAAATGCCACTCAGAAGACTCATAACCCAGTTCTTTTTCGCTTGAACGGGTTGCTTCAGTACGCTCGTAACTTGTCGGTGCGAAACCTTCAGGATTATACGAAATTTCGTAATGAGGTGTTTCCAAGTGTGGATGTGGAAGTACAGTTACGCGTGTATTTGAAGTTTGTTCCAGATATACCAGACTATGACGTTTTTCATTCAGCATGAATGCTGCAATTTCTACTGGTACTTCAACCTGAACTTCACCATGACGTTCACGAAGGGCGATTTCTTCCACTTTACGCATGATTGAAAGTGAAAGAGAGCGCAGGTCACGGACCATACCCGTACCATGACAGCGTGGGCAGACATAACCAGTCGCTTCTTCTAACGATGGACGCAGACGTTGTCGGCTCATTTCCATCAGGCCGAAACGTGACAGTTGGCCGAACTGGATCCGTGCGCGGTCGCTTTGAGTCGCTTCACGCAGTTTTGCTTCTACCATACGCTGGTTACGGTCTTTGGTCATATCGATGAAATCGATGACAACTAAGCCGCCGATATCACGTAAACGTAACTGGCGTGCAATTTCTTCAGCAGCTTCAAGGTTGGTATTTAACGCTGTATCTTCAACGTCCTGACCACGAGTTGATTTTGCTGAGTTAATGTCGATTGAAACTAAAGCTTCAGTTTGGTCGATCACGATCGAACCGCCTGAAGGCAGTTTTACTTCACGTTCATAAGCCGTTTGAATCTGGCTTTCGATACCGAAATGCGCAAACAAAGGCTCATTCAATGTATAAGTTTTTAGTTTGTCTAACTGAAGCGGCATTACTGCTTTAACGAAGTTATAGGCTTCGTTATAGGCTTGCTCAGAGTCAATCAAGATTTCTGCTACATCATCACGCAGGTAATCACGGATCGCACGAGTTACCACACCTGCTTCCTGATGGACTAGCATAGGTGATGGGCCTGAATTAGCCGTACTTTGAATCTGTGCCCAAAGGTCTAGCAAATGTTGCAGATCAAGCTGTAATTCTTCTTGAGAACGGCCAATGCCTGCTGTACGAACAATGACGCTCATACCACGTGGCACATTTAAAGAGGCCAGCATTTCTTTCAGTTCTTCGCGTACTGAACCGGAAATCTGACGGCTGATACCGCCACCTTTCGGGTTGTTTGGCATCAGAACCAGATAACGACCAGCTAAAGAGATGAAAGTTGAAAGGGCAGCGCCTTTATTGCCGCGCTCTTCTTTTTCCACCTGAACCAGAAGTTCAGTTCCTTCAGTAATCAGTTCACGAATATTTGAAGTTTGGCGAGGATCGGCTTTGTAATAAGAGTTTGCGATTTCACGCATAGACAGGAAGCCTTGGCGACCTGCGCCGTATTCAACAAATACAGCTTCTAAAGAAGGTTCAACGCGAGTCACGTGACCTTTATAGATATTAGATTTTTTTTGTTCACGGGTACGATTCTCTAAATCGAAATCGTAAAGACGCTGACCAGTGACAAGTGCAACGCGAATTTCTTCGGCATGTGTTGCATTAATCAACATACGTTTCATGGGTGTAACACCTTATAGTGATACACAGCAAAAAATCGCTATTCACGTAGCGAACATCACACATCACGGATCAATGGCCCAGATCTCCAATGAGTTTCATTGTGGTCTGAGTCTTTTATTCCCAGCGTCTACTTGAATATAGATCAGCTTCGGTATTTTGATTCACGTATTGATGATGGCAATACGGCTTCAATCTTTAAACGATTAAAGTCACCTGAACGTTTCACTGGCGGACAAGCGGTGCATTAGATGTGAGTAACTTTCACTGTCACATTGCTCGAAGATCATCCCTTCTTTATAGAAAGTGTCTTGATACGGAATTGTCGTCGTATCTTTACAAACTGTGCAGATCCAATGCATCAAACGCTGTAGCCTGAAGTCGTCTTCAGGGTGCGACTAATCTGATGTGTATCAGTTTACGTTTAAAAACCAACTAGGTTGGCGACATATTTTTTCAGACAAACTGATTTATGTACCTGAGGTACAATTAAACGCAACAGTTTGCTTTGTTTGCCGATATAATAAGCCTTCGGCGTCGGCATAATTCTTTTGGGACCTTCCCGTATCATGTGAGTCTTTAATTGAATAATCAAGTTCAGAGAAATCTGAAATGCTTCAACTTTTACTCACAAACGATGGTTTCCGTGCGCTGACTATATCAAACCTTGCATCATCTGCCTATGGGCTAAGCTTATGTTTCTTGTGTAAAGCATAACCTAAGTGATCAGTTTTTAATCAATTTTAGTAATTTTTGGGTCATAGTAACTGTATGAATTCTACACAACAATGGCAAAGCGTCACTTGGTTTGAAGTGGATGAACATCAAGATGGACAGCGAATCGATAATTTCTTGTTCAGTCGTCTGAAAGGGGTGCCTAAAAGTCGGATTTATCGTCTGATTCGTGAAGGACAGGTTCGCGTCAATAAAAAACGCATTAAGGCCGAAACCAAACTGGCGATTGGCGACCAGATTCGTGTGGCACCTATTCGTTATGAACAAAAAGATGAATCAGAAGCGCCGATTTCGGACAAGGTGGCTCAAGGTCTTCTGTCACGTGTGGTATATGAAGATGAAGGCTTGATGGTTGTCAATAAACCATCGGGTATTGCTGTGCATGGCGGTAGCGGTGTGGCGTATGGCCTGATTGAAGGCCTACGTGCTGCAACAGGTAAAAAATACCTGGAATTGATTCACCGTATTGACCGTGACACATCGGGTCTGGTGATGATCTCGAAAAAGCGCAGTACCTTAAAAACGCTACAAGATTTATTACGTGAACATAAGATTAAAAAAACTTATGCCGCTGTCGTGAAAGGGCAGGTAACGCTAGATAAGCAACTCATTGATGCACCTTTGCATCGTTATGAACTTTCTAATGGTGAGCGCCGTGTCCGTGTCTCTAAAGAAGGCAAAGAGTCTAAAACCCAGTGGAATGTGGCAGAGCGTTTTATGCATGCGACACTGGTGTATGCTTCTCCATTGTCTGGTCGTACCCATCAGATTCGTGTACATGGTCTCAGCATTGGTCATCCGTTAGTGGGTGATGAGAAATATGGTCACGAGACTGAATATCGTGGACCAAAACCACGTCGTTTATGTCTGCATGCGATGCGCTTAGAAATTCCGGGTTATCCGATGATTGAAGCGCCTTTGCCTGAAGATATGCAGAGTCTTGTAGCTCAGCTTCGTGCGCAAAAGGCGGATAAGGTGGTAATACCTACGGAAGATGACGAGTAATTTTTAGCTTTTTAATGAGTCTTATCTTGCTTTACTTGAGTGGGAGAAATTTCCCTCTTTATTAGAGATGATTCAAGACAATTTCTAAATCAATGAAGGGCGACATGGATGTCGCTGTTACTCTGTGGTACAGGGACGTGCCATCAGAGTAACAAAGGATTTTTGCTACTTTTCATCCTTGAAAAGTAGATAATACCTATACGAAAACAGCTGCTCACTGATGTTAATTGTGGTGGGGAATTAATTTAACTCACCTCTCCCAAGCCCTCTCCTAGAAGGAGAGGGCTTAAAGACACTGAATCAAATACTAGGAACTTTATATGAATTCACCTGTAAAACTGGTCATTTTTGATTGGGATGGCACTTTATTTGATTCAGTGGGTCAGATCGTGTCGAGCCTGCAGTTTGCCGCGCAGCAATTTCAGCAACCGTTAACTGATGCAGATGCGAAGGGCATTATCGGGCTGGGTTTGCCAGAAGTCGCACAGCGACTATTCCCAACTGTACCAGAATTACATGCGGATATTTTGCAGGCCTATTCAGAACACTATGTGGCGAATTCTGTTGAAGATGCCTGGTTTGAGGGCGTAGCTGAGATGCTGTATAGCTTAAAAGATGAAGGGATTAAGCTAGCGGTGGCAACAGGTAAAAGCCGTAAAGGTTTAGACCGGGTACTAAAACAAACGAATAGTCTGGAACTATTCCATGCCACTCGTGCTGCTAGTGAAACCCGTTCTAAACCAGATCCTTTAATGCTGGCTGAAATTCTGACTGAAACTGGTATTAGTGCGCATGAAGCGATTATGGTCGGTGACACTTCTTATGATCTGGAAATGGCGATGAACATTGCCATGCCAAGTGTAGGTGTGACTTATGGCGTACATACACCGGAAACTTTGGCACAGTTTAATCCACTGTCGATTGTGAAGGATGTCAGCAGTTTGCATGACTTTTTATTGGCTAAAGTCCAATGGAAAGAAGCGATTTAATTCAGTATCTTAGTCATTCTTCAAGATCCGGCATTTTCTGAAATAGAAGATGCGGATCAATGCGGTAGATTTGAACAACTGGTCTTATCTTTTAGTCTAAAGTTGTGATTACAGTGGTTTTGTTCTGTCATGATTGTTGAGTTATTTAGTTGGATATAACTTAATTCATAATTATAAGATTATGTTTTTAATTGATTTTTATAAATTTAATTTATAGATAATAGCTATTGCAAAAAATAAAATAACTATTGGCATTCACGTCGTATTTTTCCCATCCTAAAACTGTTTATTCATATGCCCGTACTAGGCGCAATTGTTTATTGGAATGATCGAAATGATCAGGTCAGAACATTTTGCTTGTCTTAGTTCTCGGCATAAGCCTCATTTTTGCAGTTTAAGGAAACATTGATGTCGAATTCTGCTGTTGTTGAATCAGTTGCACAAGCATTACGTACTGCTGAACTCTCAAAAACTGCGATCGCACCGATTCGCCCGGAACTTGGTGGTGAAAGTGCTGACGTAGATATTGCCTATGCCGTTCAGGAAGTAAATACCGAGCGTGCTCTGGCGGAAGGTCGCCGTCTGGTAGGTCGTAAAATTGGTTTGACATCGAAAGTGGTTCAAGCACAGCTTGGCGTAGATCAGCCTGACTTCGGTATGTTGTTTGCCGACATGGCCTATGGCGATGGTGAAGCAATCCCTGCAGGTTTGCTGATTCAACCGAAAGTTGAAGCTGAAATCGCATTGGTCATCAAAGAAGATCTGACTAAAGCAAAACATACGTATGCAGACATCATCAGTGCAACTGACTATGCACTTCCTGCTGTAGAAGTGGTCGATAGCCGTATCGAAAACTGGAAAATCAGCCTGATTGATACCGTAGCTGATAACGCATCTTCTGCTGCATTCGTTCTGGGCTCTAAGCCTGTCAAACTGGAAAACCTTGATCTTGTGAACTGCAAGATGGTCATGACACGTGGCGACGAAGTGGTTTCTCAAGGCGTGGGTAAAGCATGTCTGGCAAACCCGTTAAATGCTGCTGTGTGGCTGGCAGATGAAATGGTACGCCGTGGTCGTCCATTGCTAAAAGGCGACATTATTTTGACTGGTGCTTTGGGTCCAATGGTTGTAGCTCAGCCTGGCGACGAATTCAAAGTTGAAATTGAAGGCTTTGGTTCAGTAACAGCTGCTTTTGCTGCTGAATAAGGGAATACAAGAGAGTACATTCATGAAAAAGATTAAATGTGCATTGATCGGTCCAGGTAATATTGGTACTGATTTGCTTTATAAACTGCAACGCAGCGAATGGTTAGAACCAGTATGGATGGTGGGGATTGACCCAACTTCTGAAGGTCTAGCACGTGCAGCAAAAATGGGTTTAAAAACCACTGCTGAAGGCGTAGACGGTTTGCTGCCTCACGTAGTTGAAGATGACATCAAAATCGCCTTCGATGCAACTTCTGCTTATGTACATGCTGAAAACAGCCGTAAGCTGAACGAGCTTGGCGTGTTAATGATTGACTTAACACCAGCTGCAATTGGTCCTTACTGCGTACCACCTGTCAACCTTGAAGCATTGCTTGAACAAGGTGAAGTGCCAAACGTCAATATGGTAACTTGTGGCGGTCAGGCAACGATTCCTATGGTTGCAGCGATTTCTCGCGTTCAGCCTGTGAACTATGGCGAAATCATTGCGACTGTATCTACTAAATCAGTTGGTCCTGGTACACGTAAAAACATCGACGAATTCACGCGTACTACTGCTGGTGCAATTGAGAAAGTCGGTGGTGCGAAACAAGGTAAAGCGATCATCATCATTAACCCGGCTGAGCCACCACTGATGATGCGTGATACTGTTCACTGTCTAGTAGAAGGTGAGCCAGATCAGGCAGCGATCACTGAATCTGTACATGCGATGATCCTCGAGGTTCAAAAATACGTACCAGGTTACAAACTGGTCAATGGTCCAGTATTTGATGGCAACCGCGTATCGATCTTCCTTGAAGTTGAAGGTCTGGGTGACTTCTTGCCTAAATATGCAGGTAACCTCGACATTATGACTGCAGCAGCTGCACGTACCGCAGAGATGTTTGCAGAACGTGTTTTAAATGCAGTTGAAGCTTAAGGAGCACCTTCATGTCTAAGATTATTATTAATGATATGACTTTACGTGATGGTATGCATCCAATGCGCCATCAAACTACACCTGAGCAAATGGTTGCGATTGCAACTGCGCTGGATGATGCAGGTGTACCTTTAATCGAAGTAACACACGGTGACGGCCTTGGCGGTAACTCTGTGAACTACGGTTTCGCAGCTGCAACTGATGAAGAATACCTGAAAGCGGTGATTCCAAACCTGAAACAAGCGAAAGTATCTGCACTTTTACTTCCTGGTATCGGTACGGTTGATCACCTGAAAATGGCACATGATGTAGGTGTAGCAACTATTCGTGTAGCGACTCACTCTACTGAAGCAGACGTTTCTGAACAGCATATTACTGCTGCGCGTAAACTGGGTATGGACACTGTGGGCTTCCTGATGATGGCTCACATGGCAACACCTGAAAAATTACTTGAAGAAGCACAAAAAATGGTGTCATACGGTGCTAACTGTATCTATGTTACTGACTCTGCTGGTTATATGCTTCCGCAAGACGTGACTGACCGTGTAGGTATCTTACGTGCTAACTTGGGTTCAGATATCGAAATCGGTTTCCATGGTCACCACAACTTAGGTATGGGCGTAGCTAACTCTGTTTCTGCTGTACAAGCGGGTGCAACACGTGTTGACTTGGCATCTGCCGGTCTGGGTGCTGGTGCAGGTAATACGCCACTTGAACTGTTTGTTGCGGTTGCCAATCGTATGCAAATGGAAACTGGTGTTGACCTGTTTAAAGTACAAGACGTTGCAGAAGATCTGATCATTCCAATGATGACTCATCAGATCCGTGCGGACCGTGATGCTGCAACTTTAGGTTATGCGGGTGTTTACTCTTCATTCCTGCTGTTCGCTAAACGTGCTGAAGCAAAATATGGCGTATCTGCTCGTGAAATTCTGCTTGAGCTTGGTCGTCGTGGCACCGTTGGTGGTCAGGAAGATATGATTGAAGATTTGGCATTGACTATGTCTAAAGCGAAAGAGCTTCAAGCTTAATAGTTAAAAGCTAAATTTTAAAAAAAGCGTCCGAAAGGGCGCTTTTTTATTTATTTGAATAAAATGAATAAGATATTAAAACGATAGAATAAGATATTTTAATTATTACTATTTATTTTAAGAAAATAATCACGCACATTTCCTTAAACATAAAAACGATAAATAAAAAGTTATTTTTAAATTATAAAAAAATAATGGCTGTTTATATAAGAGAAAACATGGATTTATATTGATTATCTGGTTAATTTTTTATTTTAGTTAATTGTTTATAAATATAAGTCTTTTTCAAATTTCAGCATACTTATTCTATCTATAGAGATTAATAGAAAAATTTTAATACTGTAGTCGGATTTTTAAAAAAACTAGAGTTGAGCATGATAGCGGCATAGCTTAATTTGATTACTAGGAATAAGCCATGCGTCGTCAAAACTTATGGATAGCAATGCTTGCTGCAACAGCAAGTTTAGGAACAACTGCAGCGAATGCAGATTTTATTGACGATAGTAATGTCCAGCTTAAATTTAAAAACTTTTATCTAGATCGTCAGTATCAAGATGATTTTTCTTCACGTAATTGGGGTTCTTGGTCACAAGGTGTGACTTTGGATGCGAAGTCAGGCTATCACGATATTGGTGGTGGGGTGCAGGTTGGTGCAGATGTTCTGGTTCAACATGCAGTTAAACTCAAAGGCCGTGATCAAAATCCGGATTGGGTGTTGCCTCACGATGGCAAAGAATCTAAAGATCATTTTGGTAAAGTTGGCGCAACCTTAAAAGCTAGAGTTTCTGAGACTGAGCTGAAAGTGGGTGAGTTATTGCCTGTATCTCCAGTGCTGGTATTTGATCCATCCCGTCAGCTCATCACTACTTATAGCGGTGCATGGTTAGAATCTAAAGAGATTAAAGATACCAAACTGACTTTGGCTTATATTGATAAAATTAATAATCGTTACGACAATCAGTTCCGTGATTTAGCTTTATTTTCTCCAGGTAGAACTTTACCTGATGGTACACAAGGTCATTATGACTTAGGTCCTGAATCTGATGGTATGTGGATTGCCGGTGTAGATCACCAGTTCACGCCTGAAATTGGTGGTAGCTACTGGTATGCAGATGTTCAAGACATCTACCAACAGCATTACTTGGGTGTGAATTACAAAACTGCGCTAGGCGAAAAAACCAAATTAGATAGCCATGTGCGTTATTTTGATAACTCAGATTCAGGTGACAAACTGTATGGTGATATTGATAATCAGGCATTGTCAGTAGGGGCAAAAGTTAATCATGGTGCGCATACCGTAGGTCTGGGTTATCAGCAAATGTTTGGTGATACTGCATTTCCAACACTTGGCGGCTGGGTGCCGCAGCCTTATCTGGTGAACTGGGGCGTTGCAACCTTTACTGCACCAGAAGAAAAGTCATGGAATATTTCTTATGGCTATGACTTCTCTGAAATGGGTGCCAAAGGCTTAAATGCGACTGCAGTTTATTTCAAAGGTTATGATGCTCAATCAGGTGATCAAAACTTTAATACTGATGAGTTAAATCTGATTGCGAATTACACTGTTCCAGAGGGTAAGTTAAAAGGATTAGGCATTCAAGCGATGTATATCGATGTGAATTTTGCTAATCCTACTAAACCAGATCTTCAAGAATACCGCGTAGCGACAACTTATACTCATAAATTCTAAGTTAAGCGCATTTTAAGGGCAGTCAGTATTCTGACTGCTTTTTTTTGAGTTAAGAACTTAATCAAAGCCTTAAATTAAACAGGGTTTTAAATTTAAAATAATTAATTAAAACAAATACTTAAATAATATATTTTTTGTAGTATGCAATCGTAATTTTATATCAGTTGAAGACAGTAGAGCGGTTAATATAAGACGGTAAAAAGATCATTTTTAATGAGTCAACTTGACGTCGAATTCTCGTCATCGAGGAACACGCAAGCAAGAAACTGTAAGAGGAATCATGATGAGCACTGTTCAAATCCCTGATTATAAAACAGATCCTTTCTTCGGCTTAGAAGACAAATGGATTGAAACTGCAGAAGGTGAGTTGACTCACTACCATGAAATTGGTGAAGGTACGCCTATTCTGTTCCTGCATGGTTCAGGTACGGGTGTATCTGCTGCTGCAAACTGGTGGTTAAACCTACCTTCAATTGGTGAACAAGCACGTTGTATCGCAATCGATACCATTGGTTATGGTCAAACTGTGGTTGCACCAGGTACTGCTTATGGTATCCGTGCATGGGTGGATCATGCTGTACGTACTCTAGATGCATTAGGTATCGAAAAAACCTGGTTAGTGGGTAACTCTCTGGGTGGCTGGTTGGCATTCCAGATGGCACTTGATTATCCTGAACGTGTTCTAGGTATCGTGTCTATGGGTACTGGCGGTGCAAAACAGACTGCTGCGCTGAAAGCACACGCAAACCCAGTATTAACTGAAGAAGGTATCAAGAAAACCCTGTCTATGTTCGTCGTGAACAAAGACCTGATCACTGATGAACTGGTAAAAGTACGTTTTGACTCTGCGAAAAATGACTATGCATCTGACCGTTTAATGGATGTGGTTGGCGCACGTGACCGTGACCGTTTCGAATTCCCATTAGACTTCGAAAAAATGAAAGACATTACTGTACCAGTACTATTGATTCACGGTACTCAGGACGTGGTGATTCCAGTGTCTCGTACCTGGGATATCCTGAACATCGTGCCAAATGCTGATGCACACATCTTCAGTCAATGTGGTCACTGGTCTCAAGTTGAAAAATCAGATGAGTTCAACACTGTGATCAAAAACTACCTGGCTGTACACGGTGTAAAATAAGTCGTAAACAGTTTAGAAAAAGGATGGCTTCGGTCATCCTTTTTTCTTTCTAAAATATTTGATTTACTGCTGCCAAATGAGTGTCATTTCATTCAGTGAATTTTTTGAATGTTTTTAATGCCTTTTAGCTATTAATCAGAATTTCAAAAATTAAAATGGGCCTTAGACTTCTTATTAGACTTAAGTTGTAAAAGAAGCCTAATTTGAGCAAAAATTAAACCTAATAAGCCATGGTCGGAGATGTTGGAAGCCATGCTAGACGTGGTCTGTCATAGGAAAAATGAATATAAAATGAAATTTTGATCAGAAAAAATAAAAACAAAAAAGCACACGTATTCTTAGAGGAAATTACGTGTGCTGCTATAAAAATAGAAAATTAATGTGGTTCGTCGCGGTTAATGTCTAGGTAGAATACGCGAGTCAGGAGTTCCAGGAACTTCTTCACTGCGACTGAATTAGTATCCTTGCGATAGCTAACATACAGATCTAAAAAGGGAAGTTCTACATCCAGCGGGCGGATCACGGTATTGTTCATGGTCAATGGCGCGATATAGCCTGGCAGAATGGCACAGCCCAAACCCATTCCAATCGAGTTGATATTGAACAGGATATTATCCGCCTTTTGCACAATATTAAGCTCAATGCCATTGGTCTTGGCAAATTCCATAATCGTATTGTGCAGGGTGAGTGACTGTTCTGCAGATGGAATAATAAAATCTATACCATTCAATAATTTAGCTGGAATACGGTCGTATTTCGCTAAAGGATGATCCTTCGGCAAAATGAAGATCAATGGCTCACGAATCACAAACTGGCTTTCAATTTCATCACTATGGAAATTGTGACGGGTAAAGGTCAGATCCAGTTCGCCTTTCTTCAATAATCGCATTTGCTCATTATTGTTCAGACTGAGCAATTCAATTTTTAAATCAGGGTTTTGCACGCGCAGATTCGGCAAGATATACGGGAAGATTTTCATCTCTGCGACAGGGACGAAACCGATGCGTAGCATCTGCTGCTTGGCCTGTGAGACCTGACGGGCCATGGCAATCGCCTTATCAGCTTGTGCCAGCGTCAGGCGGGCCTGTTCTAGGAATACAGCACCTTCTTCGGTCAGTTCGACTTTACGCTTGGTACGGTGTAGCAGTTTGACACCGACATCTTCTTCCAAATCTTTGATTTGCTGACTAAGTGATGGCTGAGCCGTGTAAAGTTTGAGTGCTGCCTTACTGAAGTTGAGTTCTTCAGCCACAGTAATGAAGTAGCGGAGGTGTCGTAATTCCATATCATCAGCCCGTCGAGTAATCCAAAAAATGTCTTACTATAATTTCAGAAGAGTATAATCTATAAACAACTATGTCGTGAAGATTATTTTGTCATTTAGAAAGTAAATGCTTTGGAGGGATTGATTAGTGTTTTAATATAAAAATACACGCCTAGAATAATTGCTTAAAACTATTAATTGAAACAAAAAAAATATTTCCCCAAAACCGCCCTAAAATCCATCATCGTTGAAAAGTTGAGTCTATTACTTTGTGCCATAACTGGTCACAGGAGAGCTTTTCATGAGTGGAAAAATTGATGTGCGCGAAATCGACGCTTTAGTCGATGCACAAAATGGACGTATCACGCCATCTATCTATACAGATCCTGACATTTACGAATTAGAACTTGAACGTGTCTTCGGTCGTACATGGTTATTCCTTTGCCATGAAAGCCAAATTCCTAAGGCTGGCGATTTCTTCAATACCTACATGGGTGAAGATCCAATCATCGTGGCACGCCAAAAAGATGGCTCAATCAAAGCATTCTTAAACCAATGCCGTCACCGTTCTATGCGCGTAAGCTTCGCAGATTGTGGTAACACACGTGCGTTCACTTGCCCATACCACGGCTGGTCATACGGTATTGACGGTTCTCTAAAAGACATCCCGCTTGAAGATCGTGCTTACCCACATGGTGCATGTAAAGAGCAATGGGGTCTGGTAGAAGTTAACCGTGTTAAATCATACAAAGGCCTGATCTTCGGTTGCTGGGATGAAACGACTCCAGATCTAGAAGAATACATGGGCGATATCGCTTGGTACCTGGACGGCGTTGTAGATCGTCGTGAAGGCGGTACTGTGATTGTGGGTGGTGTACACAAATGGGAAATCGAGTGTAACTGGAAATTTGCAGCTGAACAGTTCGCATCTGACCAATATCACGCGTTGTTCTCTCACGCATCTGCAATTCAGGTGCTTGGTGCGAAACCAGACGACGAATCTTCTAAGAAATTAGGTGCTGCACAAACTGCTCGTCCAGTTTGGGAAACTGCGAAAGACGCGATCCAATACGGTTCACGTGGTCACGGTTCAGGCTTCTTCTTCACAGAGAAACCAGATGCAAACGTATGGGTTGATGGTGAAGTTGCAAACTACTTCCGCGAAACTTACGAAGAAGTGAAAGAACGCCTAGGTGAAACTCGTGCGCTTCGTTTAGCGGGTCATAACACCATGTTCCCTACATTGTCTTGGTTGAACGGTACTGCGACTCTTCGTGTATGGCACCCACGTGGTCCAAACAAAACTGAAGTTTGGGCATTCTGTATCTGTGATGCGGACGCACCAGAAGATGTACAAGCAGCATTTGAACGTTCTGCAACTCGTGCCTTCGGTCCTGCAGGCTTCCTGGAGCAAGATGACTCTGAAAACTGGATCGAAATCCAAAAAGTTTTACGTGGTTACAAAGCGCGTCAAAACAAACTCATTATGGAAATGGGTAAAGGTAACGAGAAAGTACGTGAAGATGGTATCCCGGGTATCACTAACTATATTTTCTCTGAAACTGCAGCACGTGGTATGTACCGCCGTTGGGCAGATTTATTGATTCATGAAAAATGGGAAGACGTTGAAGCTGCGGCTGACGAATATGAGAAGGAGCTTATGAAATGAGTCAAATCAGTTTAGAACTTCATCACCAAATTAGTCAGTTCCTGTATCAAGAAGCCAAGCTTCTTGATGACTGGAAATTCCGCGAGTGGTTAGACACGCTAGCTGAAGATATTTCTTACACGCTACGTACTACACCAAACGCTCAAACGCGTGACCGTCGTCGTTCAGTTGAACCACCTACTACCTGGGTATTCAACGATACGAAAGATCTTCTGGAACGTCGTGTTGCACGTCTGGAAACTGGTATGGCTTGGGCTGAAGAGCCTCCATCACGTACCACTCACATGGTGAGCAACGTGATTGTTGAGCCAACTGAAGTTGAAGGCGAATACGATGTATACGTGACATACCTACTGTACCGTACCCAGAAAGAGAAAGACGTTACGATTTACTGTGGTAAACGTCATGACAAGATCCGCAAAGTTGAAGGCGGCCTGGGCTTCCAGATCTTCAACCGTAAGATCACGCTTGACCAAGTTACCTATAACTCACATAACCTGAGTGTGTTCTTCTAATGAATAAGATTTTTGTTTGCCAAGTTGACGAATTAGACGAAGGCGAAGCGTTAAAAGTGGATTGCGGCGTAAACGGTATCGAAGCGCTTGCAGTATTCAACAACGGTGGCGAATTCTTCGCAATGAACGACCGCTGTTCACACGGTAATGCTTCTATGTCTGAAGGCTACCTTGAAGACGACGGTACAGTGGAATGTCCACTTCATGCAGCTCGTTTCTGTTTGAAAACAGGTCAGGCACTTTGCTTACCAGCAACTGACCCAATTCAAACATTCCCAGTTGTACTTGAAGATGGTGCGTTATACGTAGAGATGGCAGGAGAGTAATCATGGGTTGGCTACAAGGCGAAGTTGCACTGATCACTGGTGGTGGTTCAGGTCTCGGTTGGGCACTGGTAGAACGTTTCCTGGAAGAGGGTGCACAAGTGGCCGTTCTTCAACGTTCACAGTCTAAAGTCGATGCACTGAATGCACATTTTGGTGATCGCGTGCTGGCAATCGCAGGTGATGTGGCCAGCTATGAAGACAACGTCCGCGCTGTTAAAGCGACTGTAGAGCGTTACGGTAAACTCGACTGTTTCGTGGGTAATGCCGGTATCTGGGATCACTATGCCGATATCGTCAATACTTCAGGTGAGCAGCTGGAAAAAGCCTTTGATGAGATTATGGGGATTAATACCAAATCTCTGATCTTGGGTGCCAAAGCTGCACTTGATGAGCTCGTGAAATCTGAAGGTTCGATCATTTTTACACTGTCAAATTCTGCACTTTATTCTGCAGGTGGCGGTCCAGTTTACACAGCATCGAAACATGCCGGTGTAGGCATTATGAAAGAACTGGCTTACGAACTAGCGCCTAAAGTCCGAGTTAATGCCGTTGCGCCATCAGGTATGAATGTGAACATCAAAGGTGCTGCATCTTTGGGTCAGGAAAATCTTGGCCTGCTCGATGCACGTGATCCTGAGAAAATCGCCCGTGGCATGCCACTGAATTTCTTACCTGAGCCGGAAGATATGACAGGTTCATATGTGCTCTTGGCATCTCGTCAAAATAACCGTCCTTTGACTGGCGTTCTGATCAATGCAGAATGCGGTCTGGGTATTCGCGGCTTACGTCAGCCACGTGCCGGTTTCTTTGACGAATAAAAATCTAGTCTGAAATGGACTTTTCGGCAGCCTGTTCTTGGCTGCCTTCCTTTTAAGGAGTCTCTCATGGCCGTTAAACTTATTTGTGCGTCGCACAGTCCTTTAATGGAATTTGCTTCACCGCAGGAAAAACGCAAAGAACAGGCTGTTCGTGAAGCGTTTGAAAAACTGTCTGCTGAAGTAAAAGCTTACGACCCAACCCTGATCATTACCTTTGGTCCTGACCATTTCAATGGTTTCTTCTATGACCTGATGCCAAGCTTCTGTGTGGGCATTCGCGCGACTGCTGCAGGTGACTGGGACTATGGTAAAGACAATGCACACATTGATGTACCAGAAGACAAAGCACTGGGCTTAGTGCGTCGTGTACTCGATGAGGGCGTGGACGTTGCGTATTCTTACCGTATGCAAGCTGACCATGGTGTGACTCAGCCATTGCACTTCCTGTGCGACGGCAAACTTGATCGTTATCCAACGATTCCAATTTTCATTAATGGCGCTGCAGCACCGATGCCAACTACGAAGCGTACCATCGCTTTAGGCCGTGCTGTAGGTCAGTTCATCAAATCTCTGAACCTTGAAAATGAGCGTGTACTTGTCCTAGGTACAGGTGGTCTGTCACACGATCCACCAACTCCGCAAATGGGTTCTGTACCACCAGAAGTGGAAGAGTTCCTGATTGCAGGTCGTAACCCGACACCTGAAGCACGTAACGCGCGTCAGTCAAAAATTATTGCAGTGGGCCAGAAACTGGCAGCGGGCGATACCTCTGTTGCAGTTCCTCTGAATGCTGAATGGGATATCGCATTGCTTGAAAAATTCAAGAATGCCGACTTCGCTGCACTAGAAGCCATGACTGAAGCTGAAATCCGCCGTGATGGTGGCCGTGGTGGTCAGGAAGTTCGTTCGTGGATGGCGGCATTTGCTGCTTTAAGCGAAATGGGCGAGTACGAAATGACAACGCACTGTTATGAAGAAATCAGTGAATGGATTGCGGGCTTCGGCATCGTATCTGCAGAGTTAAAAGGTTAAAGACATGAGCAACATCGAAACCATCGTAATTGTAGGTGCTGGCCAGGCAGGTGCAAGCGCGATTTTAGAACTTCGTGGCAACAAATACGAAGGTAAAATCATTCTGATCGGTGATGAAACGCATCTTCCTTATGAGCGTCCACCACTGTCTAAAGACGTGATTCTAAAACCTGAAGAGACCAAGATTGAAATCCTGTCAGAAGAAAAACTGGCGGAACTTGGTGTAGAAACCATTCGTGGCAATGGCGTGAAAAAAATCAACGCTGAAGCGAAAACGGTTGAACTTCAAAATGGTGACGTTGTTGCTTATGACAAACTGTTGCTTGCTACAGGCGGCGCAGCTCGTCGTCTGCCGAACTTCGATGCGCTGGGTAAACATATTTATACGCTACGTAACCTAGAAGATTCACAAGCACTGGTTCCAGTATTGCAATCAGGCCGTCGTATTGTCCTGATTGGTGGTGGCGTGATCGGTCTGGAACTGGCTTCTTCAGCACGTTTCAAAGAGTGTCAGGTAACTGTGATCGAAATGGGTCCTATGGTGATGGGCCGCTGTTCACCTCGTATCCTGAGCGAATTCCTGCTTGAACAACAACGTTTGGCAGGGATCGACGTTCGTCTGGAAACCAAAATTGCAGATTGCAAACTGGATGGTGAAGAAGTGGTGATTACCCTTGAGGGTGGTGAAGAACTTCGCGCTGATGCTGTAGTTTATGGTATTGGTATCGTGCCAAATGCACAATTGGCTGTAGAAGCTGGCCTGGATGTTGATTTCGCGATTAAAGTAAATGAAAACTGTCAGACTTCAAATGCAGACATCTATGCAGCAGGTGATGTGGCAACTCAACTTCGTAATTGCGGTAACCACCGTCGTGTCGAAACCTGGGAAAATGCCAACCTGCAAGCAGGGATCTTTGCACGTCATGTGATGGGCGTTGAGCATCCGACACCTAACCCGGCATGGTTCTGGACAGATCAGTTGGACATCAATTATCAGTTCGTAGGTGACATGGCGGCTGCTGAATGGCAAGTTCGTGGTGAAATCAATCCAGAGCTTCGCGCTGAATCATCATTCGTGATGTTTGGTGTGACTGATGGCGTTATTGTCGGCGGTATTACGGTAAATGCGGCAAAAGAAATGCGTCACCTGAAAAAGCTGATCAGCAAGAATGCAGCGTTTGAAGCAGATAAATATTTAGATCTCAGCCAGGATCTTCGTAAACTTGTGAAATAACTTTGTTTTATTGATAAGTTTACAAAAGGGCAGACCTTGGGCAACTTGGGTCTGCTTTTTTATGAGTATTAAAAAATATTGAAAGATGTAGGGACTTGATTGTGATGAGCAGTTATCATGACCTTCAATTTTGATTCTACTTATATAAGTTATAGAGTAGGTGCTTTTACTTTTAAAAGATGAGCCATATATGGCGCAAGGTAACAAAAATCTTTTGAGCATTTGAGGCTACTTCCCTGTATCCCAAAAGCTCGAGCGGCATCCCTGCCACCATCAGTATTGTCGATTGTGGATTTGAACGAGAAGTTAGTTCAATTCTTTCTAAAAAAATTTAATTGAGTCTTTTATGAATTCAAATTCATCTCCCATGCTGGTGACGGCAAGTATTTATGCCTTGCTGGTGCTGATCTGGGCAGCAACGCCACTGGCGATTGTCTGGAGTATTGCTGAAGTTCATCCGATGTGGGTGCTGATTATTCGTTATTTCGGGGCTTCTGTGTTGGCTTTGGTGATCTTGGCAGCGATGCGTAATCCATTGCCCTTTGACCGAACCTCAATGATGAGCTATGTGGCAGGCAGCCTGAATCTGATTGGCGCGCAGTTATTTATCTACCTGGCTGCGAATTATTTGACCTCTGGCTTAATGGCCTTAATTTTCGGTTTCTCACCACTGGTTGCAGGTCTGATCGGGCATGTCATCCTGAAAACCAACCGTCTGATCTGGCTGCAATGGCTCGGTATGGCAGTTGCCGTCGGTGGTTTAAGTTTTGTCTTTGCGGAGTCAGCAGATAGTAAAGTGAATCCGTGGGGTGTGGTGCTAATGCTGATTAGCATGGTGTCTTATATCAGCTCGATTTTCTGGGTGAAGCAGATCAATGCACCGTTAAAACCAATGTCACAAGCAACGGGTTCTTTGATTGTTTCCTCATTGGGATCATTACTAATCATTCCTTTTATCTGGCAATCTTTCCCAACACAAATGCCAAGTATGCAGGCGCTATTCGGCTTTGGTTTTACCATGATCCTGTCTTCGATTGTGGCGATGCTGTGTTACTTCTGGCTGATTCGCCGTCTGGCTGCATCCACCGTATCCCTCAGCAATGTGATGACGCCAATCATTGCCCTGATTCTCGGTGCAACCCTGAATAACGAAGTGATCAGCAGTCATGCCTTTGCCGGAATTGCCGTGGTGATGTTCGGGATCGTGATGTACTTCTGGAAAGAATGGCGCGAGCAGTATTTTTCTAAATCTTAAAATAGATTGTTCAAGTTAAATTCAGACCTAAAAGGAAGCTTTGGCTTCCTTTTTTATTTTTGCAGTTTTAGATGCAGAATTGGGTAGGGATTACCTTCAGCATCGGTTTCTGAACGGCTGATCATCTCGAAACCATGTTTTAAATAGAAAGCAGTCGCATCAGGATTCTGCTCATTCACATCGACTTCAGTCACACCTAGAGCAAGCGCATGTTGTAATAACTGGCTGCCTATGCCTTTTCTAAATGCCGCAGGAGAGACAAACAGCATTTCCAGTTTGTTGCCTGCAATGCCCATAAAACCCAGAATCTGCTGCTGATGTTCCACATGGAACAATTGTACGTGGGTGAAATAATTATGATCAATAATCTGCTGACGGATCTTTAGGATCTGCGCGTCATTTAGGAAATGATGCGTAGCACGGACGGATTGTTCCCACAATTCTAGGAGCTGAGGATGCCGATCGGCAGAAGTATGGACAATTACAGGCATGAAGATTCCGATTAAAAATGAGAACAACAAAACAATAAACAATTTATCGCAGCAGTTTATTAAGATGCAAAGAGATAAAATGAAAAATCAAATAGATCCATCTGTTTGAGAAAAAATTAGGACAAATTTGAATGTCGTCTGAATCGAATAAAATTGTGGTATATGCAGCGCTGTTTGGTAATCTGGCAATCGCGCTGGTGAAATTTGTCGCAGCCTATATCACCAACAGTTCTGCCATGCTGAGTGAGGCGATTCACTCGGTTGTTGATACACTGAATGAAATTCTGCTGCTGTATGGTATGAAAAAGGCTGAGCAGCGTCCTGATGCCTTGCATCCTTTCGGCTATGGACGTGAACTGTACTTCTGGGCCTTTATCGTGGCCTTGATGGTCTTTGCTCTAGGTGCCATTGTGTCAATCTATCAGGGCATCCAGCACATTATTCATCCTGAAGAAATGCAGGATCCGATGATCAACTACGTGGTGCTCGGTATTGCCATTCTATGTGAAGGTTTTTCATGGTTTGTCGCATTGAAAACATTCCGAAAAATGAAAGGGAAAATGGGCTATTTTGAAGCCTTTAGACGCAGCAAAGACCCAACAACCTTTACCGTGTTATTTGAAGATACAGCTGCATTGATCGGTCTGTTTATTGCCTTGACCGGTATCTTCCTGGCACATCAACTGAATATTCCTGAGCTGGATGGCGCAGCTTCAATTCTGATTGGTGTTGTGCTGGCGGTATCGGCCTGGTTGCTGGCACGTGAAACCAAAGGTCTATTGCTGGGTGAAACAGCAGATCCTAGACTGCGTGAAAATGTGCTTAACATTGCCCAGCAGGATGCTGCGGTCTATAGCGCCAATGGGGTGCTGACTGAGCAGATGGGTGCGCATCAGGTGATTGCCTCCTTAAGTCTGGAATTTAAAGACGATCTTACTTCTGATGAAATCGAAGCGTGCGTCAACCGGATTGAAGCACAGATTAAACAGCTACACCCGGAAATCATTACCCTGTTTGTGAAACCTCAAACCAAAGCAGTATGGCTGGAACGGACCCAAGGTCGTATTTGAGGAAGTGAAGATTTCAGCAGATAACTTTCGTCGGATAGTCAGAAGGGCATTAAGCGTGATTACATGAATACGGGATAAAAATTTAGGTCATGAAATCATGTACAGTCAGGTATGGAGTGAGAATTATCGGATGAATATCGATCATTCTCCTGTCTTTTTAGAAAGCAGAATGGACACAAACTTGATCGCGAGTATTCATTTTTTTAGAAGCTTTTCATCGGTTTTGGTCTTTCCATTGGCTCGATGTTTTGCTAAAAATAACAAAAACATAAATGAATCTTAGGCACGTATTTCATACTATGCTGGAATACCGAAGTATATAAGTTTGTATGCGATTTAAAGAGATGCTCCGTTTGAAAATTCCAGGTGGATGCTGTCTTGCATATAACAAATAATAAATAGTGGATATTTATGCAAGATCTTTTCAAGACTAAAAAATTTCAGCTTGAGACTAAGTCCAGTTGGAAACATCTCTGGTCCAAGCCGGTATTTGATTATCTACATTCCGATCATTTTAATGGTGAGCGGTTTAAGAATCTGGAGCATCATTCGCTCGAGCAGAGTCGCTTTGACTTGTATAAATGGTTATTCACCAGAAAATCCAGAACTTGGGAAGTAAATCTGGAACAGGAACGTGCCGAGTTTTTTTCACGTCCGCGTGCCTTGCCACAAAATCGGCCGGAAGCCACTTTAGATGACTGGCAAATCTGGTTTATTGGGCATGCCACCGCTCTGATCCAGATCGGGCCGTATAATTTTCTGACTGATCCGGTCTGGTGTGAATATGCCAGTCCTTCTGCATCCCGAGGGCCACAGCGCGTCATTCCTGCTGGCATTGCCCTGGATGAGCTGCCGCATATTGATGCCGTATTGCTCAGCCATAACCATTATGATCATATGGATCTGGCGACCTTGGCCTGGCTGCATCAGACCTATCAAATGCCGATCTATACCGGCCTTGGTAATGGCTGGTACCTGCCTAAAGACTATAATGTCATTGAAATGGACTGGTGGGAAAATGCATTTTTTGAAGATATCCAGATTGTCTATTCGCCAGCACAGCACGCTTCAGGGCGTGGAATGCGCGATCAGAACTGTGCATTATGGGGTGGTTTTTCCTTATTGAATGGCAAGGATCATTGCTATTTTGCTGGGGATAGCGGCTATGCGCCGCATTTCAAGGAAATTCGCAAACGCCTTGGACCACCACGAATTGCGCTGTTGCCGATCGGTGCCTATGAACCGCGTGAACTGATGCGCAATATTCATATGAATCCGGAAGATGCTTTTCATGCCCATCAGGACTTAATGGCACGTTGTTCTATGGCCATTCATTATCGGACCTTCCAGCTCACCGATGAAGCACGTGACCAGCCTGAAAATGAATTGCAGCATATTATCCAGCATTCCTCCAAGCTGATTAACCCGTTTTACTGTATTCGTGAGGGCAAACGGATTATTGTCTAAGGGCTTAAGATCACTCCTGTATAACGATTGAGTCGTTAGCTAGCATATAGAGTAGCTCTCATTTGTATAGGATTAAATCCTATGCTGAAGGGTACAGGTGCCAATCGTGGTGGAAACAAGCATGGCATACTGACTGATCGGGTGGGTGTGTTGAGCAATGATTTCTTCGTGAATCTGATGGATATGAAAAAGATCTGGGTACCGGTAGAAGAACCTTTTTGAAATCCGTGACCGTCAAACACATGACCTGAAATGAACTGCAATTCATATTCCTAATGCTTTAATTTAACACCAATAAAAAAAACCACCCTCGGGTGGTTTTTTATTCGCTCAGTTCAAGCTAAAAAACTTAGAGAAAGCTTGGTAGGCCTTTAGCTGGATCAGTTGCTCGAGCCATCTGGGCATCAGCTACGCTCATCCCAAGAGCTTGAGCAATACCTTCACCATAGGCGGGATCACAGGCATAACAGTTACGGATATGACGGTACTTGATGAAATCAAGCGCATCACCCATTGCGGCTGCGGTATTATTAAATAGAGCCTGTTTCTGCTCATCATTCATCAGGTTGAACAGGGCACGTGGCTGGCTGAAGTAGTCATTATCATCTTTGCGATAATCCCAGAAATCTGCATCACCCGTGATTTTGAGGGGGGGCTCTCTGAATTCTGGCTGTTCCTGCCACTGGCTGAAACTGTTCGGCTCATAATGCGGCAATGAACCATAGTTGCCATCCATACGGCCCAAACCATCACGGTGATTTGAATGTACCGGGCAACGTGCGGCATTGACCGGAATCTGGGCATGATTCACACCTACACGGTAACGCGCTGCATCAGCATAATTGACCAAACGTGCCTGTAGCATGCGATCCGGTGAATAGCTGATACCTGGTACCAGATTGCTTGGCGCAAAAGCGGCTTGTTCTACGTCCTGGAAATAGTTTTCCGGATTACGGTTGAGTTCGAATTCACCTACTTCAATTAGTGGATAATCACCTTTCGGCCAGACTTTGGTCAGGTCAAACGGGTGATAAGGCACTTTCTCGGCATCTGTTTCAGGCATGATTTGAACGTACATTTTCCATTTCGGATAATCGCCACGTTCGATTGCATCAAACAGGTCGGTTTGACTGCTTTCACGGTCTTTAGCAATTAGCTCTGCTGCCTCAGCATCAGTCAGGTTTTTGATGCCTTGCTGGGTACGCATATGGAATTTTACCCAGAAGCGTTCATTTTGGGCATTAATAAAACTGTAGGTATGGCTACCGAAACCGTGCATATGACGGTAACCAGCCGGAATCCCACGATCCGACATCACAATGGTGACCTGATGTAGAGCTTCCGGCAATAAAGTCCAGAAATCCCAGTTATTGGTGGCGCTACGCTTATTGGTTTTCGGATCACGTTTTACTGCTTTGTTTAAGTCAGGAAATTTACGTGGATCACGCAGGAAGAATACCGGTGTATTGTTACCGACTAGGTCCCAGTTCCCTTCTTCGGTATAGAATTTCAGGGCAAAACCACGAATGTCACGTTCTGCATCAGCTGCACCGCGTTCACCAGCGACGGTCGAAAAACGGGCAAAGAGTTCGGTTTTTTTACCGACTTCCGAGAAAATTTTTGCACGGGTATATTCAGTAATGTCATTGGTTACGGTAAAGGTACCAAATGCACCTGAACCTTTTGCGTGCATACGGCGCTCAGGAATCACTTCACGAACAAAGTTAGCCAGTTTTTCATTCAGCCATAAATCTTGGGCCAGCAATGGGCCACGGCTACCTGCCGTCATACTGTTCTGGTTGTCGACTACAGGTGCGCCAGCTTCAGTAGTCAGATGGGTGACAGGGCACTTTTTCATATCTTGGCTCATATTTCTCTCCAAGCGTTGAGAATTTTATTCGTTATTCCAGCATTCAAAAAAATCATCTATAAGCGCAGGAATAACATTAGGGGCTTTATTTCCAACAGATTTTTAATTAAGTGAGTTGTTGAATTGGGTGTTTTGGCAATAAGTTTGGTTTTTCTGTAACTTCAGAAAATACTGCCTAAATGAATAAAAATTAAGTCATTGAAAATAAATAATCTAATTTGAACATAAGATATTTCTAGAAATGTGACAATGTTAAAATATGCAAATTTTTCACTCAGTTTAAAATGATTAAGTAAGAAAATCAGAATTTAAGATGTCTTCTCTAAGTCAGAAAAATGCTTCAATATCTCTTTTAGATTTCATTAGGTTTTATTAAATATTTATTAAGTTATTAATTTTATAAATATTTTTTAAATAGAAAGATTTAAGGATTAAAATTCAAGGATTAAACAGGTAGTTAAATCAGCATTCTCTTGCTCACAATTTTCTGATTTTTACAGCAAGAATATCTACCAAATTATCTATTTTCTGGAAAATATTTAAGTCCTGATCTGCTTGAAAATTGGCCAGTCGCCCTTATAATCATTTCACATCCCGAGCGGATCATTTCCTTAGTCCAAATTAAACAGAGAGCAAGATGGCAAAGAAAAAAGCTGTAGAGGCAGTCATGCCAAACTTCGTGGCCAAACATATGCATGAAGTCAATAAAAGCCAGGTTTTTGTAGACCGGAAGAAAAATGCAAAACGTGGTTATACCAAGCACAAACAAGGGCGATATCAACAAGATGATCGCCCTTTTTTATGGGCGGCTTAGGGCGGCCAGGAAGAAGTGGATCTGCTTTGGACAGGAGCTGACTTTAAGGGATTCTGGAGGGTATAGTGAAAAGATGAATTTCTTTTCGAAGAATGCGGTGAAGTCCGCCGGGTGGTTGAAGAAGCTTCTTCGGGAAACATATTTTGAAAAAAACGGGGCAGGGTCGCAGAACTCGAAGATCTATTTGGATCAGCATCAGCCATAGGCCGGGTTTGCTGAAAACTGGCAAATTTTCCTAGCTGTTGCCGATACAGTTTTGCGGCAATGACCGATGGATCATTCTTGCCTAAACGCCGTTGCTGGGTACGAGAAATTTCAATTCCCCATAAGGGACAGGCTTTAGGACGTTCAGTTTCACGGATATACTGATGACTGGTACTTGTGTTATTACGACCACGAGAAGATGTATATCTGGATTTTTGCGAACGTAAGGCCGGTGCAACAATAATAAAATAAAACGCTGCAGCCAGCATAAGCAGGATAAGCACAAATTCCATAAGTACCTCGACAGATGCAGAGGAACCTGGAAAAGTTCCTCCTTAAGCGCTGACCATACGGGTGGTGGATTTCACCATATCTCCTAAACCATGTGTTCTAAAATAATGCTCCATCCAGCTTTTTACCATGAGTGGATTGTCCAGTTTTAGTACATGTTTGAGTAATTCCTGTGCATCAGGCATCGGTACATGACAAATCGTTTTTCGGACTCTCAAAATATTGCTAGAACTCATGGACAGGGTATTGAATCCCATGGCCATTAATAGTACGGCCGATAGAGGATCACCGGCCATTTCACCACAGATACTGATCGGTTTGTTATTACGGTGACAATCCTCTACCAGACGGGTCAGGGCACGCAGGATCGCTGGATGTAAGTGTGAATAGACATTGGCCACACGTGGATTATTCCGGTCTACAGCAAGTAAATATTGGGTCAAATCGTTAGAACCGACCGAGAAGAAATCGACCAGTTCAGAAAATTCATCAATCTGATGCAGTACGCTTGGTACTTCGACCATAATTCCGATTTGTGGCTTAGTAATCTTCACCTGTTCTTCTTCCTGAACGGCATGATGATCACGCTCTAATAGATACAGCGCTTCTTCAACTTCACTGACACTGGTCACCATCGGCAACAGGATATGCAGATTGTTCAGGCCAATACTGGCTTTTAGCATGGCGCGAATCTGTGAAGAAAAGATTTCAGGATGATCCAGCGTGAAACGAATTCCGCGCCAGCCCAATGCTGAATTTTCTTCCTCAATCGAGAAATATGGCAGGTCTTTATCTGCACCAATATCCAGCGTTCGCATGACTACCGGTTTATTGGCAAAGTGACTCAGTTGCTGCCGGTAAATGGCACGTTGTTCCTCTTCTCCCGGGAAGCGGTCACGTAGCATGAACGGGATTTCCGAACGGTATAGGCCAACACCTTTGGCACCACGCTGTACACCACGAACCACATCAATCATCAGGCCGGTATTTACAAACAGACGTACAGCGGTACCATCTGGCGTAATTGCATCTTTGGTCTCGTATTGACGTAGATCTTTGGCAATCTGTTCTTCTTCTTTCTGAATTTCTTTATAGCGGGTACGCAGACGACGTGGTGGATTGATAAAGATACGGCCCTGATGCGCATCGACAATCATCTCGACGTCATCCAGGGTATTGATTGGCAGTTCAGTCACACCCACGACAGTCGGAATACCGAGTGCGCGTGCCACAATCACCATGTGCGAATTCATGGCACCTTCAGTGGTGACAATCGCGGCAATCTTATCAACAGGCAGTTCCACCAGTGCAGCCGTTGAAATTTCTTCACCAATCAGGATACTTTCATCTGTCAGTTCGCGATGGCTTTCATCGGCTTCCTGCAACTTGGCCAGAATACGACGTCCCAGATCTTTTAGATCAGCGACACGTTCACGCAGGTAATCATCCTCCATCTGGGCAAACTGCGCCACATGGTTATCAATCACGATGCGAACCGCACCTTGTGCCCAGTGACCATCACGAATCAGTGCTTTAATCTCCGATGGGAGGGCATTTTCATCCAGCATACGCAGGAACACACTGAACAAAGCACGTTCTTCGGCCATCAGCGCATCCTGCATCTTGTCATCCAGGAACTGAATTTCTTCACGTACCGAATTTAAGGCATTATCCAGCAAAGCCAGTTCTTCGCTAATATCATCCGCTTCACGATCCGGAACAGCGCCCAGATCTGCAGGTGGATAAAGCACAATGGCACGGCCGAGTGCGATACCGCCAGAACCCGATACGCCTTGGAAGGTTTTATATGCCGGTAAATTATTTGGCTTGCGGAATACATCAATATTACCGACTGCGTGAGCGTGAGCGATTACGCCCGAAAGCTGGGCACATAGCGTAACCAGGAATGATTCAGCCGCTTCACTAAAATCCTGGGATTCTTTATTTTGGACCACCAGTACGCCCATGACCTTACGGCGGTACATGACCGGAACGCCCAGAAAGGAATTATAAATTTCTTCGCCCGTTTCCGGTAAATACAGGAAACGATCATGCTTAGGGGCATTGTCGAGGTTAACGATTTCCTCACGCTGACCCACCAGACCTACCAGACCTTCACCAGTATGTAAAGAGACGTGACCAACAGCTTCAGGTTTCAGGCCTTTAGATGCCATCAACAGATAGCGCTGGTTGCGTTCATCGAGCAGATAAATGGAGCAGACATCCACATGCATGGCCTCGGCCACCTGATTGACCATAATATCGAGTGATTCATGCAAACTGGCAGACGCATTAATCTCTTGGACAATGCGTCTCAGGGTATCCAGTTGCATATTCGACATGGGAGCTGCTCCGTATTTTTTTAGAAGTCCGGTAATTTAGTTTATTTATAACAATAGCCGAGCAAAAAATCTGCACATGCACGCGATTTTTTTAAGGTTTTTGTTGTGGTAATTGCTGACAGAGTTCAATCATG
The DNA here is from genome assembly GCF_013419975.1 of Acinetobacter sp. YH12041. Classification (NCBI taxonomy): domain Bacteria; kingdom Pseudomonadati; phylum Pseudomonadota; class Gammaproteobacteria; order Moraxellales; family Moraxellaceae; genus Acinetobacter; species Acinetobacter sp. YH12041. The sequence goes on from NZ_VOZC01000001.1 coordinate 353,151, forward strand.
GCCTTGCGATAAACATCGCGTTTAAAATTCACCACTTGGCCTAATGGATACCAGTAACTGACCCATTGCCATTGATCAAATTCGGGCGGATCGGACAGATCAAGTTGAATGTTCTGTACGGGCGCCGTCAGTTTGAGTAAAAACCACTTCTGTTTTTGACCGATACATACCGGATCTGAATCCGTGCGAATGTATCGATACGGCAAACGATAACGCAACCATCCTTTGGTCTGCGCGATAATCTGGACGTGTTCAGGCAGTAAGCCAACTTCTTCTCTCAGCTCACGATAAAGTGCCTGCTCAGGGGTTTCTCCATATTGGATACCTCCTTGTGGAAATTGCCATGCATTATGACCAATGCGTTTTGCCCATAAAACCTGTCCAGCATCGTTTGCCAAAATGATCCCGACATTCGGTCGGAAACCTTCTGAGTCGATCATTTGGCTACCTAAAATTGTTTAATTTATGCCTTTGCTTTCGGGGAATATTATTTCTTTATCCAACTCGAAAAAAAGCAAAGTTTAAAAATGTTAAAATTGCTATGATCTTAACGAATTTCTATCGACTAGCGGAGATAGATTTACAATTTTTTTCTTAAATTTCAGTTTTTACGAGTATTTTCATGAAATTGGCGCTATTTGATCTCGATCACACCCTGTTAAACACCGATTCGGATCATTCCTGGGGGGAATTCCTGGTCAATGAAGGCCTGGTGGATCCCGTTCATCACCGCGCCATGAATGACAAGTTCTATGAGGACTATAAAAAGGGTCAACTGGATCCCTATGCCTATAATGAATTTGTGTTCCAGTTTTTGACCCAACATGACCATGATTATCTGACCGAATTACATCAACTGTTCATGCAAAAAGTCATTCGCCCACAGATGCGTCCGGAAGGTTTTAAAGCGATTCAGCGCCATAAAGATGCAGGGCATGAAATTGTAGGCATTACTGCAACTTCGGACTTTATTACTGCACCGATTTTCCGTGAGTTTGGGATTACTGAAATTATTGCCACCAATGCTGAAGTCGTTGATGGTAAATATACCGGTAAGGTGACCAATATTGCCTGCTATCAACAAGGTAAACTGACCCGTCTGGAACAATGGCTGGCAGGTCGTGACGTGACCGAGTCTTGGGCCTATTCAGATTCAATCAATGACCGTTTTCTGCTGGAACATGCAGATCATGCCATTGCTGTGAATCCGGATGATCGTCTGGAAGCATTGGCCAAAGAACAGGGCTGGGAAATTCAGGACTGGTCGATTTAAGCAATTCTTTTGATTTAATCAGGCACAACTTCGGTTGTGCTTTTTTATAAGCAGAATAGGGTACTTTTTGACATGCCCGTTGCTGAATAAACATGCTATGCTCAGAATAAATAAAGCAAGTCGACAATAACGATAGCAAGCGCTGAGGTAATGAAAATGACCCAAGTTAGACCGCGTATGACTCATCTATTTGCACAGTTAGGTCTGGATTCGAGTGCAGAAGGGATTGCCCAATTTATTCATGAGCATCAATTACCCAAAGATGTAAACCTGATGGAGGCGCCGTATTGGTCAGATGCACAGCGCCAGTTCCTGGCTGAAAAAATTGCTTCAGATGGAGAATGGGCCATTGTGGTGGATCAGCTCAATGAATCTCTGCATGAAGATGCTACCAGCGGGATTGAATAGTGAACAAAAAGCCAATCAACTGATTGGCTTTTTCATTTTGGAATTATCGTACCCTTTTCCATAAAGTTATTTGGGACAGGGTATGTTGATATTTACGCGCTGTTTCTCGGATCACAAAAGGCATATCCACAGGTTCGTCCAGCATTTCAAAATGTGGACTTAGCAAAGCTTTGATACCCTCTAAGGTACTCAGGTTTTCTCCCGCCTGCTTAAATCCGCCGATCCATTCACTGCGTGCTGTATGTTCTTCCAGCCAGGTATAAGGTGAGGCCAGCATCAAAATGCCGCCTATATTCAGGCGATTATGAATCTCACTTAGAAAAGCTTTAGGATGATGCAGACGATCAATCAGGTTAGCTGCCAGAATAAAATCATAATCTTTAAGCTGCGGTTTCAGGTTGCAGGCATCGCCCTGATAAAACTCGACCTTATTGGCAACCTGTTCAAGTCCAAGTTCTGCCAGTGAGCAGGATTTATATTCCACCAGTTCACCTTCAACAGGAATGCTATAGCGCAGGGTCTCTCCTTGCGCCAGCACCACACCTTGCTGAATAAAACGGGCTGAAAAGTCTAAACCTGTGACCTGATCAAAATCTTGGGCCAGTTCAAAGCTGGCGCGTCCGGTGGCACAACCGATATCCAGCGCTTTATGACACGGAATGTTTTGAAAATAAGGACGGGCCAGTTGAATGAGGCTTTGGGCAAAGTTTGGAACAGCAAAATATTCCGCCCCATACTGGAATTCCAGATATTGGGAAATCAGCTGATCACTTTCATATTGAGAGTGAAACTGCGGTGATGTCTCTTCCGCGGCAACATAGCGAAAACCGGCATGCTGGAAAAAATGTCGCCGGAACGCATAGCGTGAACTGTGCAGGGCTTCATTACCGGCTGAAATCCAGGAACCGCCTTTAATCAGATGATGTTGGCCATCGAAGGTTGGGGTACTAAAATCATCATAGAAAGGATGGACTTGAAAGCCTTCGAAAGGATAAATCGGGGTCTCGGTCCATTGCCAGACATTGCCCTGAACATCATAAAAATCGCCATGCTGAAAATGATCCACCGGAAAAGAGTTAGGGCCATATTTTAATTCAATATTGGCTTGCTCAGGACTTGGTAATTTTGGATCCAGTCCTGAAACTGCATACAATCGATACCATTCATCCTCAGTGGGCAGACGAATGGATTCTCCGGTCTGTGTTGATTTCCAGTTACAGAAAGCTTTGGCTTCATGATAATTCACTTCGACTGGCCAGTCCCAAGGCATTGGAACTTCTTCCAGCATCAGTCTTAAGGACCAACCCAGTTCCGTTTTGACCCAGAAGGTAGGATGTGTGGCTTGAGAAAATGCTAACCATTGCTGGCCCTCTTCAGTCCAGTAGTCAGCTGTCTGATAACCTTCTGCTTCAACAAAGGCTAAAAACTCCTGATTGGACACCAGATATTTAGAGGCTTCGAATTCTGCAATTTCGGCATGATGGTGGCCGTATTCATTGTCCCAGCCATAAAAAGCATGTTCGAAATTTTTATGTAAATTGACCTGACCTGCGGGTACCTTTATCAGACTATTTTCAGGCGCAATACCGGTAATGACATTGGCACGCCACTGCGGATGATTCTGTACATAACGTAACTGATGCTGGCGAATTAAAACTGAAGAGGTTTCCAGATGAATCCGTTCATGCTCAATGCCCATGATGATGGTCCACCAGGGATTGTGCCAGTTCAGTGGAAGTTGTAGCGGCGCATGTTCTATCACTTTCAAGACCAGGGCACGCACCTGATGCCGGTAATCACGTACCGCCTGAATGCTAGGCCAGTGATAGTTCTGTTCATCCAGATCATCCCAGCTCATTTCATCTACACCAATCGCGAAGATACTTTCCAGATGCGGATTTAAACGTTCCGGGATCAGTTGAGCCAGCAACAGCTTATTGATAAAAAAAGTGGCAGTATGACCAAAATAAAAGATCAGTGGATGACGTAAGGCAATCGGTTTGTCATAAAAGGCTTCTTCATTTTTCAGACAGTCAAACAGTTGCTCATAGGTGTCAAAGGTATTTAGAAAATAATCACGTAATACGGCACGCGCTGTCGGTTCATCTTCAAAATCAAGGTTGGGAGTCGGGTGTAGCGTTGGTTTAAGCGGTTTCCATAAACCCATTTCTTCGAGCAGGTCATGAGAAGAAGATAATAAAGTTTTGGAATCAGAAGATTTGATCTGCATTCTGTGCTTCCTTGAATACGTTTTAATTTTTCATCTTCAGGAAAATGAATTTGATACTTTTAAAAGTACTTGAAAGGAAGCAACTGATGCGATGTATTTAGGTAACAAAATGCTGCATCGATATCGATGCAGCAGAGAAATGTGAAAATTAATTTTAAATTGACGGGCCTTGCATCAGTTGAACCAATGCTTCAGCCGCCTTCGATTGAGTACGACCCGGATGCCAGACCATACCGAGCTGACGGTTCATTTCCAGATTCAGATCCAGTTCTTGCAGGTCATGGTTGACCAGGGTTTTGGGCAAGACTGACCAGCCTAAACCAATCGAAACCAGCATCCGGATGGATTCAAGCGGGTTATTGCTCATGGTCGTTTTCGGCTTGATGCCCTGCTTTTCAAACTCGGCCATCGTAATCTGCGTAGTATAGGTCTGCGCAGAAGGCAGCAGGCTTGGGTAATTCACCAGATCTTCAAGAGACAGGTTTTTTTGCTGAGCCAGTGGATGGAATGGTGCGACCACAAAAACCAGAGGATCATTCCAGATAGTGACATATTTTAGGCGTTCATCACCATGCGGTGGCAAGGTCAGGAAAGCCAGTTCCAGATCACCAGCAATGACCTGTTCATGCGCCTGTTCAGAATCTACAAAATGTACATCTAGCGTCACATTTGGATATTGCTGTACATATTCACGCAGATGGCTCGGTAAATGATGCAGGCCAATATGATGGCTGGTGCCAATTTTCAGTTTGCCTTGGACCTGACCTTGTTCATGACTCAGGGTGTAGTGAATATCACCCAACTCGTTCAGCCAGTTTTTTACCTTAGGCAGCAGGGAATGTGCCGCATGAGTGGCCTGAACACCACGGCCCGCAGATTCAAATAATTTCACCCCAAAATATTCTTCCAGACTGTGAATACGTTTGGTCACAGCCGGTTGGGTAATAAAAAGCTGATCTGCAGCCAAAGAAATCGAACCTGTTTCCATGACTTTTACAAAGGCTTCAAAAGCTGCGAGATTCATCTTGATCACCTATAAAGTTTTTTTATGCTTAAGTTTATTATTGTAATAATTTAAGAATAAATCAAAGTAAAAATATAGAACTATTGGTTTAATGTTGAATTAATACACATTTTTAAATGTTTTATTTTATGTCATAAAAAAAGCCACCGAGGGTAGGTGGCTCAAAGAGGAAGATCGACAAAAAATTATGCGGTGATTTCCTCATCCTGTTGCTGGCTTTTTGCTTCCCAGATTTTCTCGTGGAAGAAGAAAGCAACTGCCTGTACAGTCGGTTCTAATAAACTCAAGGCAATCGCCATGGTTAAACTGCCTGTGACAAAATAGCCCACTAACATCGCGACAGTGATGTGCATGATGTAATAGCTAAATGTCTTTTTGAACATGCGCTGATTGTTGTCTACGAAACGTTGAATATGTGCCATGTGGATCTTCCTCAAAACAAATGATCTGTGCCGATGAGGAAATAATAATAATTCTCATTTAATTTGTAAAAACGAATATTTTTAATAAAAAGATCGGAAAATTAGATTTATAAAAAGAGAGCTAAACCATGATTTAATTTAAGTTTTAAAAGATTCCAAAAAGTTTTTTAACTAATAAAAATGATAAATTAGATTTATGTGAATGCAGCGATATAATCAAAATTAGCGAAAGAATTTACCCAGTCCAGTGGAGCACATCGACATGGCAGGCGAGACCCAAACAGCAAAAACATTATACGATAAGTTATGGGATGACCATTTAGTAAAACAACGAGATGATGGTTCAGCTCTACTTTATATCGACCGTCATTTATTGCATGAAGTGACTTCGCCACAAGCCTTTGAAGGCTTGCAACTTGCTGGCCGTAAGCCATGGCGTTTAAGTGCCAATATTGCGACACCTGACCATAACGTACCGACCTCTAAAAAAGAGCGTGAGCAGGGCGTGGCTGGGATTGAAGATGATACTTCACGTATCCAGGTACAAACCCTGGATGATAACTGTAAGACGTTCGATATTGTTGAATTTGATATTAACGATATTCGTCAAGGCATCGCGCACGTTGTTGGTCCTGAGCAAGGCTTAACCTTGCCAGGTATGACCGTTGTATGTGGTGACTCACATACTGCAACACATGGTGCATTTGGCTGCTTGGCACACGGGATTGGAACATCAGAAGTTGAACATGTATTGGCAACCCAATGCCTGGTTCAGAAGAAAATGAAAAATATGTTGGTACGCGTTGACGGTAAATTGGGTCAAGGCGTAACACCGAAAGATGTGGTTTTAGCCATTATCGGTAAAATCGGAACTGCAGGCGGTACAGGTCACGCGATTGAATTTGGTGGTCAGGTGTTCCGTGACATGTCGATTGAAGGCCGTATGACCGTGTGTAACATGGCAATCGAAGCGGGTGCACGTGTCGGTATGGTCGCAGTCGATGAAAAAACCATTGAGTATGTTAAAGACCGTCCATATGCACCGAAAGGCGAGCAATGGGATCAGGCGGTTGCGTACTGGAATACTTTGCACTCCGACGAAGGTGCTCACTTCGATACAGTTGTAGTGTTACAAGGTGAAGAGATTGAACCGCAAGTGTCTTGGGGGACTTCTCCTGAGATGGTGATTCCGGTGTCTCAAGCGGTTCCAACTTTGGAACAGGCCAAAGATGATGTACAGCGCAATGACTGGAACCGTGCTTATCAATATATGGGCTTAACTGCAGGTCAGCCTTTAGCAGATATTCAGTTAGACCGTGTATTCATCGGTTCTTGCACCAACTCACGTATCGAAGATATTCGTGCTGCGGCTGAAGTAATCAAAGGCCGTAAAGTGGCTTCTAGCATTAAGCAGGCCATGGTCGTTCCGGGTTCGGGTTTAGTGAAACAGCAGGCAGAATCTGAAGGTTTGGACAAAGTCTTTATCGAAGCTGGTTTTGAATGGCGTGAACCAGGCTGTTCTATGTGCTTGGCAATGAATGCTGACAAGTTGCAGCCAGGCGAACATTGTGCCTCAACTTCAAACCGTAACTTTGAAGGTCGTCAGGGTAATGGCGGTCGTACCCACTTGGTGAGTCCAGCCATGGCGGCGGCGGCAGCGATTGCCGGTCACTTTGTTGATGTCCGTTCATTTTAATTGGTACGCAGGAGCAGAAATATGAAAGCTTATACCGTTGAACAAGGTATTGTTGCACCCTTAGACCGTGCCAATGTCGATACAGATTTAATTATTCCAAAACAGTTTTTGAAATCGATCAAACGTACCGGTTTCGGTGAAAACCTGTTTGATGAATTGCGTTATTTGGATGAAGGTTATCCGGGTCAGGATAACTCGGTTCGTCCGATTAACCCGGACTTCGTGTTAAACCAGCCACGTTATCAAGGTGCATCCATCTTAATTTCTCGTGCTAACTTTGGTTGCGGTTCAAGCCGTGAGCATGCGCCGTGGGCATTAAATGAATACGGTTTCCGTACTGTGATTGCGCCAAGCTTTGCTGATATTTTCTTTAATAACTGTTTTAAAAATGGCATGTTGCCGGTAATTTTGCCGGAAGAAACGGTTGATCAGTTATTTAAGGAATGTGCAGCAGCTGAAGGTTATCAGTTAACGATTGATCTGGAAGCGCAGGAAGTTCGTACACCAAATGGCGAAAGTTTCAAGTTTGAAGTGGACCCATTCCGTAAGCATTGTTTGTTAAATGGTTTGGATGATATTGGCTTAACTTTGCAGGCAGCAGATGATATTCGTGCCTACGAAGAAAAAACCAAACAATCACGCCCATGGGTATTTGCTGAAATTCATTCATAAAACAGCAAAAATTGTCATGGCATGACTGCGAAGGCCTTGCTAATATCAGAAGATTATTAATTTTTTTTGATAGGTTAATACAGACATCATGGCAACGTATTGGAAACAGTGGCTTGCTCTAAGTGCAGTATCAGTGCTGATGACCGCGTGTCAGAGCATTGATACCTTCAAACTTAAACATGCCAAAGAAGATGCAGAAAGCAAATCCAATGCCTTGATTTATTGTGTAGGCACACCGGATTGTCAGTTTGAACGTTTAGATCGGACCATGATTGTGGATGAGGCCACCAAGCGAATCAGCCCAGAAGCGCTGGATCAGCGTCTGGTTCGTTTGCAGGCCAAAAACCTGAAACAGGATAATCCGATTTATTTATCTGTACCGGAAGGGCAGCATGAACTGGTGGTGCGTTTCTATCCGATTAGCAAGGATAAGGCTGAGACCTTGCATCTGTTCCAGCAGTTTAAGGCGAATAAACGCTATACCCTGAAAATGTTCCGTGACCGAAATGCACGTAGCACCAGTTTATTAAATGCCTCTGCACCTGATCCATTGTGTGTGGACCTGTTGCAAGAGCAGAAAGTGATTCGTCGTTTTTGCAAACCTTATAATGTCATCAATGGCATTGCAGAGTTTGTAGAAAAAAAAATTTAACCTAGTCAGGTGGATGCCTGACCTTATAAATGGAAAAGCTCATGTCTAAACAAATTTTGATTTTAGCTGGTGACGGTATTGGCCCTGAGATTGTAAAAGCCGCAGAACAGGTGCTTACACGAGTTAATGAAAAATTCAATCTGGGTTTAACATGGGAACAAGGTCTGTTGGGCGGTGCTGCGATTGATGCACACGGTTCACCTTATCCAGACGTAACGTCTGAACAGGCGAAAAAAGCAGACGCGATTCTGCTCGGTGCTGTAGGCGGTCCAAAGTGGGATACGATTGAGCGTTCAATCCGTCCAGAACGTGGCCTGTTAAAACTACGTAGTGAATTGAATCTGTTTGCGAACTTGCGTCCAGCAATTCTTTATCCGCAATTGGCTGATGCCTCTAGCTTGAAACCGGAAATCGTCTCTGGTCTGGATATCCTGATCGTACGTGAATTGACTGGTGGTATTTACTTCGGTCAACCACGCGGGATTCGTGAACTGGAAAATGGCGAAAAACAAGGTTTCAATACTGACGTTTATGCAGAGTCTGAAATCAAACGTATTGCCAAAGTTGCGTTCGAACTTGCTGGCCTGCGTGGTGGTAAAGTATGTTCAGTCGATAAAGCCAACGTGCTTGAAGTGACTGAGCTTTGGAAACAAACCGTGACTGCACTGAAAGAAGAGCAATATCCAGACATTAACCTGTCTCATATGTATGTAGACAATGCTGCGATGCAGTTAGTACGTGCGCCTAAGCAGTTTGATGTAATTGTGACTTCAAACCTGTTTGGTGACATTCTGTCTGATGAAGCTGCAATGCTGACTGGTTCAATCGGTATGTTGCCATCAGCATCATTGGATGAAAATGGTAAGGGTATGTATGAACCTTGCCATGGTTCTGCACCAGACATCGCAGGTCAAAACCTGGCAAACCCATTGGCAACCATTCTGTCTGTAGCCATGATGCTGCGTTATACCTTCCGTGAAGAAGCAGCCGCAAAAGCCATCGAGGATGCAGTAGGGAATGTTCTAGACCAAGGTCTGCGTACTGCTGACATCATGTCCGAAGGCATGACTAAAGTGGGTACGGTGGAAATGGGTCAGGCAGTGGTAACTGCATTGAACTGAGTTACTCATTAGTTCCACGTAAAAAAAACGCAGCTTTGAGCTGCGTTTTTTTATGACTGTTTTTGATTAACAGGTTTGACCCGTAAGGCTGACAGAAGTTGCAATATTGTCTTTGAGTAAAAAGGTAATCTTGCATTGCAAATTCACATCATAACCTGATGTAGGACTCACAGTGACTGGAACCGGAACTGTGCCCGTACCTGCTGCCGGAAACTGGGCAATCGGTAAGGGAACGGTCACAGGACGTTCCACAACATAGCTGAGCTGCTGGGAACTGAGTTCAGGCTCACTGATTTGCTGATAACCCAAACGTTTCAGATCTAAATTGCGATCAATATACTGGCTGCTCTGACCAATAAATTGCTGTAAATAAGCTTCACGGTCGGTCTGGCTGATCGTGGGTGTTTGTGCACACCCTGACAGACCGAGCAACAGGATGCTCAAGCCCAATACCAGAGAAGTACCTTTGCTTAACAACATCACATTACTCCTACTCAAGGAACGCTTAAAAACAGTGTAATAGCAAAGTGTGAGAGGAACTGTTGTAATTTATTATTAGGCAAGACAGGATCAATCAGCCAGTTAGCTGTAGCTGTCAAATTCAAGACAACTTAGAACGCTCTTATATCCACTTTAAAATGAATAAAACGCAAAAATAAGTCTTAACAGGCACGTCCGCTATATTGCACGGATTGAGCAATCCCTTGTTCTAGTTGAAAATGAATCTGGCAGGGCATTTCAACCTGATAACCCGGGCCGGGTGCAGTTGCGAGTCGTACAGGGGCACCTATACTGACACTTTGCTGAATGGCCGGTGTTCCCAGCGGAAGTTCAATGGTGCGAAGTACAGTATAACTCAGACGTTTTTCCGTTTGTACAGGTGCTTTTGAGGTCTTAAAACCGAGTGCAGTTAAATCCAGATCCTTGCGAATTGATTCTGCAGATTTGCCAATATATTGCTGTAGTTGCTGATCTAGTTGTCGTGATTTTATCGAACTTGTAGTGGCGCAGGCACTCAGGCTGATTCCTAGGATCAGAGAAAGCAAGATTTTTTGCATGAATGATTCACTGTTTTTATTAGAGGAAAAATAGAAATTATTATCTTCGAATGCAGTATAGGGAATGTGCAGGGGAATTGATATAAAAGAAAAGACAATAAAAAAGCCACTGGATGAGTGGCTTTTGCTTCCGCTAAAACTTAGCGCGCACGGTATGTGATACGACCCTTAGTCAAATCATAAGGAGTCATTTCGACCTTCACGCTATCGCCAGTCAAAATACGAATATAGTGTTTACGCATTTTACCAGAAATATGGGCAATTACTTCGTGACCGTTTTCTAAACGTACACGGAACATAGTATTAGGAAGCGTCTCGGTGACAACGCCTTCGAACTCGATGAGTTCCTCTTTATTGGCCATAGCCTACCTGAATGAATAAATTGGAAAGGCGCAAATTATAGTCAATTTTTTCGCAAAACACAAGGTGTAACGGGCGTTAGACTGATCATCTGTCAGTAAAATAAGCGAAGTGTGAGTTTAAACTTTTTAACTAAAAAGCGTGTGGTATCTGTTGTCAGTTTGGTCAATCACAGTTAATCTAATTTCAATCTTTTTAAGTATAAATGAAGTACATACAAGGAAGGTTTTTGAGTGAGTCAGCTAACGGATGCATCAGTCGTATTGCGTTTAGGCTATCAGGCGATTCGTCGTGCAGGTTTGCCAACAGAAGAACTTCTGACAAAAGCAGGAGTCGCTTTAAATCAGGTGGAGACCAATGATCGTACTCCGCTCAGTGCTCAGTATGCCTTCTGGGTTGCCGCAGAAGAGGTCAGTAAGGACCCGGATATCGGATTGCATCTGGGTGAACATTTGCCGCTCTATCGCGGACAGGTGATCGAGCATCTGTTTATTTCATCAGAGAATTTTGGTGAAGGCTTGAAACGTGCACTGGCTTATCAGCGTCTGATCAGTGATGCCTTTCATGCCAAGCTGGTGGTCGAAGACGATCGCTGCTATCTGACCAATGGTGAGCAGCCTTTCGCTGAAAGTCTGGTCAATCGTCACTTTACCGAATGTGCAATGTCAGGTGTGTTGCGTTTCTTTAAATTTATTACTGAAGGTCGCTTTGAACCGATCTATATCGATTTCAATTTTTCCAAAGGCGCGGCAGATGAAGAATATTTCCGGGTCTATGAATGCCCGGTAAGTCTGGGGCAGAAAGAAACCCGTTTGTATTTTGATCCAAGCATTCTTGATTTCCCGCTTTGGCAGGCAGAACCGGAACTGTTGCAGCTACATGAACAGCTGGCAATTGAAAAATTACAGGAACTGGCTCGTTACGATTTAGTCGGGGAAGTACGTCGTGCAATCGGTTCTACTTTAGAAAGTGGTGAAACGACTTTGGAAACTGTAGCCGCTCAACTGAATATTACCCCACGCCGTTTACGTACCCAGCTCAGTGAGGCTAATACCAGTTTCCAGCAGATTCTGTCCGATTATCGCTGTCGTCTGGCTAAACGTTTATTGGCGAGTACCAATGAAAGTGTAGAACGTATCGTTTATCTGACTGGATTCTCGGAGCCAAGTACTTTTTACCGTGCGTTTAAACGCTGGACCAATGAAACACCGGTTGAATATCGAAAGCGGAAACAGCGTTAATCTTTAAAATCTAAAATCCTCCCCCAACCCCTCCTTTAATAAAGGAGAGGAGTTCCTCCCTTTTTCAAAGGGAGGTTAGGAGGGATTTAAAAATTAAAAATAATTAGCTTATTCCGGCATATTTAACCAGTATGGACCCAAAGGTACTTTGGGTAGGTCAAAATACTCTGGATATTCAGCCTGGATAAAATACAGACCATCCGGTGGTGCGGTAACACCGGCTGCTTTACGATCTTCTGCTGCAAAAATATGGTCAATATGGTCAACCCCATACATGCCTTGGCCGATTTCCAGCAAACAGCCCATGATATTGCGTACCATATGATGCAGGAAGCCATCCGCCTGAATATCTAGAATCAGATAAGGCCCATGCTGGATCAGGCGGCAGTGACGGACGTGACGTACCGGCTGATTGGACTGGCAGGCTGCTGCACGAAAACTCTCAAAGTTATGTGTGCCTTCAAACTTTGCAGCCGCTTCAATCATCTTTTTGATATCAAGTGGATAGTAAATATGGGTGACCTGTTTATGCAATAAAGCAGGACGCACCGGATGATTATAGACAATATAACGATAACGGCGTGCCTGTGCTTTAAAGCGTGCATGGAAGCCATCATCCATCTCCTTGATCCATTGGATTGAGATATCCTTAGGTAACTGGCTATTTGAGCCCATTAACCAGCCTCGTTCAGAACGCAAGGCATGGGTATCAAAATGTGCGACCATATTGGTCGCATGCACGCCGGCATCGGTTCGGCCTGCACCATGCAGAATAATCGGTTCATCGGCAATTTTACTGAGAACCTTCTCGATGGTTTCCTGAACACTGATTACGCCCGGTTGTTGAGTCTGCCAACCTCGATAATTCGTTCCACAAAACTCAATTCCCACCGCAAAACGCTGCATAATGACCTCAAAACCTGACTAATCGTACCAATGGGCATGCCATTGCTCTACCGTGTCATATTGTAAATACATTTTTAGGGCTTTTGCATAAAGATCAGCATGGCCATAACTTTCATTGAGTAGAATTTTGCAATCATGCACCCATTCAGCAATGGCATAACGCTGATCGGTGGCACCGAAAGGCACTTGAGTAGTTAAGACCGAGATACAGCCTTTGGCATAGAGCTGATTGATAAAATCTACGATCTCTGGATTGACGGCCAGATTGCCGGTTCCAAAGCCTTGCAGGAATAGAAAATGCGGAGGATAGGCCAAAATATTTTTCAGATTATTGAGCTGTTGAACTAAATCGATCGGCTGCATCATCAAGCTCATACAGTTAAAATCCAGAGCTTTGGCAATATCGTCTGCTGTAACCTGATGACTTTGCTGGTTGGCCTGAATAGCGATATGCGCATCCAGACCAGTAAAGGCATTCAGCTCAGTGGTATGTTGCTTTAAGGCAGTTTGAGCATGAATCAGTTGCTGATGAAAAGCCAGATAAACACCTGCATTACACTGAGTTACTGAAGAGAGCGCAAAGCTCAGATTGTCCATGGCATCGCTAAATTCGCGTTGCGCATCGCCTTCAGCATTCAGGAGGGGATACTGGCTGCCAGTCAGCACAATATGAGCCGAATTCCCCATAAAATGTGCCAATACTGCGCTGGCATAGCTCAGGGTATCTGTCCCGTGAATAATCACAAAATGTTGTATCTGCTGTTCAGATTGCAGATTTTGGATAAATTGCACCAGTTCTAACCAGTCTGTAGCAATACAGGCACTACTGTCCTTAATCACAGGAGCGCAGTAATACTGAATGAACGGTTGATCTGTAAGTAGCTGTTCCAGTTTTGGAATAAATAAATCGGCAGACATAGGGGCGAGCGGATCACCGACACAGCCAAAGGTGCCGCCCATATAAATCAGTGCAATATCTTTCATCATAAAAAAAGCAGCCAAATGTGACTGCTTTAGTGTAAAGGGAAATTGATTAAGATGCGATTTGATTCAGCAACTGATCGGCTTGCTGACGTTGTGCTGCTGTATATTCAGCTTCACGTTCAGCTATGACTTCACGGGCAGCTGCATAAGCGCCTAACTGGATATATTGCTGTGCCAGCTCCAGGTTAAGGTCCGCTTCATTAACTTCCATCAGTTCCGGGAAGGACTGCACCAATGGATCATGTTGATCGGTTGTTGAAGTCACAGGCGCTGTCGGAATCTCAAAATTCACCCCTGTAGAAACAGGAGCCTCTTTTACAGCTTCGACATTATCAAGTTTAAAATCTAATCCAGATGTTTCAGTCGCAGCAGGCGTTTCAGTTGCAGGCGTTGCAATATCGAGGCTAGACAGGTCAAACTCAGTCACAGGTTCGGCTGTTTTTTCTGCTGCAGGTATTGGAGTGTCTAAAGAGAAAGAGAAATCTAAAGGCTGGATTTCTTCTGTTGTTGCAGGCGCTGATTCTGTTTTTAAGGATATAGATGGTTCAAGCTCAAGCTTAAAATCCAGAACCGGTGCTGACTCAGTTGCTGCTGTTGGAGCAGTCTGGGTTTCAGCAGTATTCATCTGAAGATCAAATTCAACTGAATTATCTGATACAGGCGGAACTTCTTCCGTTTTTACTGGCTCAGCCGCTGGAATCTTCGGTTCAAAGTTGAACTCTAAGGGTTGGATATCAGGTACTGGTTCCGCTACAGCAGCTGGTTTACTCGGTTGCAGTTCCTGTTGTAATGCATCAAATGCCTGTTCGTTTGAAGCGGGGGCGGCAACCAGGTCTGCAAAGGCATCTGTAGAAGGTTTGCTTTCCTGTACAGGAGGGGTTTGTGGCTGAGCACTTGGGAAATCAATAGTATCCTGAACAGCGACCGAAGAGTTTTCAAACTCACGCTTTTTGACCTCAGCCTGAGCCAGAATATCTTCCAGTTCCAGAGAGCGAACATGGTTAATCAGCTGTGAAATCGCAAATTCATCTTTTTGCAGGATATGAATGTCGAGTAGCAGTAAATACAACTCATGTTGAGAATTATCGCGATTCAGTGCCTGATTGATTTGCGCTTCGGCTGCAAAGAAATTACGTTCCTGAATCAGACCTTCAATTTTCTTGCGTGTCTCTGCTGATAGAGGCGTTGCTGATTTTTTAACGACTCCGGCTGGCTCGACCACTTTGGTTCTTTGGGAAGTGGATTTTGACGCAGCGCCAGGTTTTTTCGCTTTTACAGTTTTAGTTTTTGCTTTATCTGATTCTTGAGCATCTTGTCGTTTTTTTATGACAATTAATACGATGATCAATATCACTAATGGAATCACATAAATCAGCATGTTTTACCCCTTGGGGATAGAGTCATTAAGTTCGCCTATCCCAATAAATCGTCATGTGTAACTTTTTAATTAATTGGCTTTTTATCTGCCTGTTGTGCTTTAAGCTGTTGTTGCAGCTGGGCAAGACGAGCATTTAATAATTGAATTCTGTGATCCTTCTGATTGAGTGCCAATTCTAGTTCAGTTACGTTTCTCTGTAATTTAACGGTTTTTTCACGGGCTGTCATAACTTTTAATGACAACTCTTTCGAAGTTCGATTTTCTTTTGTGTTTGAGTTGGCAGAAACCTGGCCGGAATCACGCTGATTCTCGGCAACCAGACTCATTTCAGCCTCATTCAGGCGATATTTGGTTTTTGCAGTAGGTTTGGAGGGTACTTGAGTAGACTTAATTGCTGCGGCCTGGATCGGAGTTTTCGCAGTATGGATGGTCGCTAAATTAAGCGCTGCGCCTTTACGCAAGCGGTTGGCATCGCCCCCAATAA
This sequence comes from Acinetobacter sp. YH12041, assembly GCF_013419975.1. Taxonomy (NCBI): domain Bacteria; kingdom Pseudomonadati; phylum Pseudomonadota; class Gammaproteobacteria; order Moraxellales; family Moraxellaceae; genus Acinetobacter; species Acinetobacter sp. YH12041. The sequence goes on from NZ_VOZC01000001.1 coordinate 369,060, forward strand.
AAGCATGTTCATTTTCACGCTTGATCTGCTGCATGACCTCACTCACTGGACGCTGCTGTTCATTGGCAATCCTGGAAGCAATGCCCCAAAGCGACTCATTTGACTGTACTACATAGGTCGGTTTGACCTGGGTTGAGGTGCTTTGTTTGATGGCTGCCGGCTGTGCTTGAGTTATAGCTGCTAAATTTGGTTTGTCCTGTGCAGTAGTGGATGCCGCCTGCTTGCGTGCCTGTTGTTCTGCATATTTTTTGACAAGTGGATCACTGGACACCATCTGATTTTCAGTGCTTGTCGGTGCAGAAACTTGCGCTGAGGCTGCATTTTTATTTGTTGGATCTACTGCAACTTCAGCTGGTTTTGTTTCAGCCTGAACTTTTGTCACTGCAGCCTGTAAGTTGGGCGTTGCATCTGCTTGAGTCACCGCTGTGTTGACTGCTTTGGATGGAGTATTTACTGGCGTAGTGTTTACAGTACTAGCCTGCTGTGAACTATGACTTGTCGCTGCTACCGCAGTTTCGGTATTAAGTTTTGTTGGGCTTGCGACTTGAGCTGCAATACTCGATGTCGGCTCATGGGTCACAGCAGCTATCGCTGTTTTAGGAATCGAGCTGGCTGATAATGCAGGAGGTGCTGTGTTTTGTAAGGCTAACGGTTTTTCTGCCACAAACGGGGTGGCTGGTTTGGATGAGGCATTGGTATAGCGCGTACTCACCGGTAAGTTCAGGGCAATGTCTTTTTCACTCACGACCACCACAGGCGCGAGAGGCTGTTCATTCTGTTTCAGGCTGGCCTGTAACAAATCAGTTTTAGGTCTTAATGCCGTACGGATATGCTGTAGGCGTACTGCATTGCCTTCCTTGATTTTAACAATGATATTTAATTCACGATCAGTAACCGGGCGCGACGAGGTAATGGTAATGACCCCAGTTCCATTACTGTTGCGACGGGTGAAAAAATTCAAATGACCCGGTGGCTGATGCGATGCACCCATAGAAATCAGGTCTTCTGGCGAGGCTAAACTTACCTCAATTGGCAAGTTAATATCTGATTGACGGAAATTCATTTCCGCATAAAGCAATTCCCCAGGTGCAGACTGGATTTGTACCGGATCTACATTAATCGCATAAATATTTTGTGAAGCAACAATGGCTAAAATGGCAAGCTTTAATTTGTTATATACAGTCATCTGTGAGCTCAGTCATTATCGCATAGCGAAAATTATAGATTAACGGGATGTTTGTTTTTTGTAAAATACTTACGCAATAGTTACACAAAAAAGCCGATCAATAAAGATCGGCTTCATGCTTTATTTCCTGACGGAAACTTAAGAGTTTTTATAGTCAATCAAGATGCGCAGCATACGACGTAAAGGTTCTGCAGCACCCCAAAGTAACTGGTCACCTACTGTGAATGCACCTAGGTATTCTTTACCCATGTTCAGTTTACGCAGACGACCAACAGGTACAGTTAATGTGCCAGTGACTGCAACAGGAGTCAGGTCAGTCATTGAGGCTTCACGAGTGTTTGGCACGACTTTAGACCAGTCATTTGCATTTGCAATGATATCTTCGATCTCATCCAGTGGAACGTCTTTGCGAAGTTTCAGGGTTAATGCCTGAGAGTGACAACGCATTGCGCCGATACGTACACAATGGCCATCAATCGGTACGATCTGCTGGTTACCTAGAATCTTGTTGGTTTCAGCCTGACCTTTCCATTCTTCTTTAGACTGGCCGCTTTCCAGCTGCTTGTCGATGTATGGAATCAGAGAACCTGCTAAAGGTACACCGAAGTTTGCAGACGGGAAGCCTTCACCACGTTGCAATTCAGCAATTTTAGAATCAATGTCCAGAATTGGAGAACGTGGATCATCCAGCAAGTCTTTGGTATTGTTATATAAATAACCCATACCAGTAATCAGCTCACGCATGTTTTGCGCGCCAGCACCAGAAGCTGCCTGATAAGTCATTGAAGTTGCCCATTCCACCAGATTGTTCTGGAATAGACCACCTAAGCCCATCAACATCAGGGAAACAGTACAGTTACCGCCCACGAAAGTTTTGGTGCCTTTGACCAGACCGTCTTTGATCACATGCATGTTCACCGGATCAAGTACGATGATTGCTTCATCATCCATACGCAGGGTAGATGCTGCATCAATCCAGTAGCCATCCCAGCCTTCAGCTTTGATTTTTGGGAAAACTTCAGTGGTGTAATCGCCACCTTGACAGGTAATAATGACATCCATTTGCTTCAGACTGTTAATGTCTGTTGCATCCATAAGTGCTGGGGCAGTCTTACCACCAAATGCCGGAGCTTCACCACCCGCATTACTGGTAGAAAAATAGAATGGCTCAAAATGAGCAAAATCATTCTCTTCAACCATACGTTGCATAAGGACGGAACCCACCATCCCGCGCCAACCGACCAGACCTACTTTCATGTCACTTTGCCTCGGTGCGTTAAAAAATCAAAAGGGATTCGAGTGTATCAAAAAGGGACGTGACTGCAAGAGCTACACAATCAAAACATCAATATTCTTGAGCGAAATATCTGCTTTATGATACATACAAAATTGATAAAGCAATTTTTCTTTTAGAAAAAATAATAACTTAGTAAAGAGTGTATCTTATGGTAGGGTTTATCCAGATCATGGCAATCGTGGTCATCTGGTTAAGTTTCTGGTCGCTGATTCCCCGAGATGAATGGTGGATTCGTGGTGCAGATTTTCCACGTTTACAGATTCTGGTTTTGGGCTTCATTGCCTTTGTTCTTTTTCTCCTGGTCGATCACCCATGGACGGCCTTCAATCAGCTGCTTTTTGTCGGCCTGATCGCTGCTTTGGCGTATCAGCTGAAAATGGTCTTGCCTTATACCTTTGTTTGGAAAAAACAGGTCAAGCAGGTCAAGCAGGATCAGCTGGATCCGGATCGTCAGATTTCCCTGATTGTTTCAAATGTTCTGACCACCAATACTAAATATCATTTACTGATTGAACAGATCCAGACCCATCAGCCAGACTTGGTCTTAACGCTGGAAACCGATCATGCATGGCAGGATGCGCTGGCCGTCATTGAGCCAGATTACCCCTATCGGGTACCTGTACCTTTGGATAATCTGTATGGCATGCATCTGTACAGCAAACTTGAGCTGAGTGAAACCGAGGTTAAATTTATTCTGAGTGATGAAATTCCCTCGATTCATACCAAGGTCTTGTTACGTTCCGGACAGCCGGTACAGCTCTATTGTCTGCATCCGAAACCACCAAGCCCAACTGAAGCCAAAGATTCAACCTTACGTGATGCGGAATTGCTGATTGTAGGGGACCAGATTAAGGATCTGGATGAAAGCTGCATTGTGATGGGAGATCTGAATGATGTGGCCTGGTCACGCACGACACGTTTATTTCAGCGTATTAGTGGTTTGCTGGATCCGCGTGTTGGCCGACGCTATGTAAATACCTTTCATGCCGATTATCCCTTGTTGCGCTGGTCACTTGACCATGTGTTTCACAGCACCGATTTTGCCCTGGTGCATATGGAGCGTTTAAAACACGTCGGATCAGATCATTTTCCGGTTTATCTGGTTTTACAAACTGGGCGGGTATTTGAGCATCATCAGGAAGAACTGGAAGAAACGGATCAGGATGATCAGGAAGCCAAAGAAGCCATTCAGGAAGGAATTGAAAAGGCAGAGAAAGAAGAGAAGAAAGTCACTGATAAGATTGCGATGGCTTATAAGAATGAGGAGAAATTCTTATAGTTTTAGCTGAAAAGTGTACGATATTGCTTACAGCAGTTTCCGCTTCTTGCGAATGGGCAGTACAGAGGAATCCACGTATTCTAAGCTTATCAGCACAGGGAGTCGAGAAAGGATATTCTCATAAGGAAGACGAAGCTGAATGAAAACATCATGGAAATGATGCTGAAAGGGAAATCACAACAACGAAGAAGCAATTATAACATATGAAAGCACAACCTCATTAACCCGGGTTTTACAGGATGTAGAACCCGGGTTAAATTATTTTTGGCTCATTTTTTTATTATAATTAATTGATTATTAAAATAAAATTTAGATTAAAAAATGGATATTACCTGAATGGAAGTTATGATTTCCGATCATGATTCAGTCAATGAATCTGAAGTGTTACAGCTCTATCTTGTCAATCAATGGTCAGCTGCAGAAAAATCTCAATCGCTTTTACAGGCTTTGCAACATTCTCATAGTCTGGTGACGGTACGTATCAACGGTCGGCTGGTTGGCTTGGAAAATGCGATTTCAGACGGTTATCTGGTGGTGTATTTCCCACATTTATTGGTTCACCCAGAGGTGCAGCGACAGGGTGTTGGCCGTCTGATCATGCAAGAAATGCTGCAACGTTATTCAGGATTTCATCAGAAAATTCTGGTGGCTGATCAGCATGCCACTGAATTTTATAAAGCTCTAGGTTTTGAGCGTGCAGGGCATACACAAGCGATGTGGATTTATCTGGGAACGGATCATTGATTTTTCTTGCCAATAATAGCGTTCATATTAATTCTAGTTCTTAATAGATTTTGTCGTAGCCTTCAGGACGGGTCTTAAAGCGACGGTGGAACCACATATATTGTGTCGGTGCAATGCGCAACTGGCGTTCAATAATCAGATTTACCCGGGTTGCATCGTCGACTTCATCCGTACTCGGTAAGTTCTCTACCGCAGGCTCGATCAACACACAGTAACGTGGATCTTTAATATCGCCAGCTCGATAAAAATAGAGTGGAATGGCAGCGGCTTTGGTCATTTTCAATAAGCGACGATGTGCAGTTACTGTGGCTGCAGGTACCCCAAAAAAGGGCGCCATTACACCCTGTTTTAAACCAAAATCCTGATCCGGACTGTACCAGATGGCATGACCATTTTTCAGGTTACGCACCAAACCACGCATATCATCATGGTCAATCTGGTTGGCATAAATGGTGGCACGACAGCGGTAAATCAGCATATCGAGCAAGGGATTATTTTGTGGTCGATACACCACATCCGGCTCAAAATACTGTGCACATAAATAACCACCAGCATCCAGCAAAGTCGAGTGGGTACCGAGCAATAAAGCCCCTTTACCTTCTGCCTGAGCCTGCTGGATATGTTCCAGCCCTTCAATCTGTACCCGGCCTTTAAACCATTTTGGACAGTACCAGGCATTCAAGGTCTCAAATACACCGAGCATCTGGTCAATAAAGACCATACGAGCATTGTCCTGAACTTCTTGAGCTGACCATTCAGGGAAACAAACTTCCAGATTGCGAAGCGTGGTTTCACGGCGAGATTTCAAATATTTAAATGCCATCTGGCCGAGTAGGCGTGCCAGACGATGCTGAGTCGCCCAAGGTAAGATAGCCAGAATCATCAGAAATACAATACCCACCCAGATGCCCCAGTATTGCGGCAACAGGAATGACCATTGAAATTCACCGGGTTTGTATTCTGGCGTTCGACTCATAAATTCAATATTTGAAATCAAAGATGTCAGCAGTGTAGCAGAAGAGCTTTTTGAAATAAAAAACTGTAAAATAAAAAAGCACCTGTACGAATACAGATGCTTAGTGACTAGGCGATTTAAAGATTAGCCTTTGGTCATATTTTCCAGTTCGTCCCAACGTTCCATTTTTTCCAGCAAAATCTCATCAATTTCGCCTAAACGTTCAGAGGCCTTGGTCGCTGCTGCTGCATCTGTGACAAACCACGAGCCATCCGCCAGTTTGTCAGAAAGTTCAGCTTGTTCTTTTTCCAGTGCTTCAATTTCAGCCGGTAACATTTCCAGTTCACGCTGATCTTTGTAGCTGAGTTTTTTCTTCGGAGCCGATGCTACAGGTGTAACTGCTGCTTCAGCTTTGGCCTGAGCTTTTTTGACAGCCATTTTCTGGTCAACCACAGTTTGATCTGGACGTTGTTCCAGATAATCCTGATAGCCACCGACATATTCATCAATATTGCCTTTGCCATCAAAGACCCAGGTTGATGTGACGACATTGTCCATAAAAGCACGGTCATGCGAGATCAGTAGCAGGGTGCCTTTGTATTCCGCCAGCATTTCTTCCAGCAGTTCTAGCGTCACCATATCCAGATCGTTGGTCGGTTCGTCCATCACGATCAGGTTAGATGGTTTCAGTAATAGTTTGGCGAGCAGAATACGGTTGCGTTCACCACCTGAAAGGGCTTTAACTGGCGTACGGGCACGTTCTGGGGAGAACAGGAAGTCTTGTAAATAGCTATAGATATGACGACGTTGGCCATTCACATCGACATGATCTGAACCTTCCGAAACGTTATCTTTAACTGATTTTTCCAGATCCAGCACATTACGTAGCTGGTCAAAATAAGCAATTTCCAACTGGGTACCGGTTTTGACTGTACCGCCATGCTCGATTTCTCCCAGAATGGCTTTGATTAGTGTAGTTTTACCGACACCATTATCACCCACCAGACCAATACGGTCACCACGCATTACCAGCGCCGAGAAGTCATTGATGATCGGTGCATTGTCACTAAACTTCACGCTCAGATGTTCAATCTCGAACACCACTTTACCTGAACGCTGTGCTTCCTGAGTCGACATGTTGACTTTGCCTTGCTGGAAGCGGCGTGCTTTAGACTCTTCACGCAATTCTTTCAGAGCACGAACACGACCTTCGTTACGGGTACGGCGCGCTTTAATACCTTGACGAATCCAGGCTTCTTCTTCAGCGAGTTTTTTCTCGAACAGGGCATTCTGTTTTTCTTCTGCTTCCAGCTGCTGAGCTTTTAGGTCGAGGTAACGTGAATAGTTGCCTTCATAGCTACGCAAAATACCACGGTCCAGCTCGACAATACGGGTCGCAATACTGTCCACAAAGGCACGGTCATGCGAAATAAACAGTAAGGTCAGGTTGTTCTGCTCGAGCAGGAATTTTTCCAGCCACTCTATACTTTCGACATCCAGATGGTTGGTCGGTTCGTCGAGTAACAGCACATCAGGTTGGGTGAGCAGGGCACGTGCCAACAGGACACGGCGTTTACGACCGCCAGATAAATCGGCCAGATCCGCTTCAGGATCCAGTCCCATTTTACTTAGGATTGAATTAACCTTAGTTTCTAAAGCCCAGCCATCCAGCTGATCCATCTGATGCTGCAAATGTCCCATGCGGTCACAGGCTTCCATATCACCGAGCACGCAAGCTTCACTGGCTTCATGGTAAGCACGCAACACTTCTGAAGCTTCACCAGCGCCGTCGGCAACAATATCTGCAACCTTGCCGGAATCCATTGGCACGTCTTGGGCCAGCATGGAAATGGTGATGCCATTTTGTAACGAAACTTCACCACTATCCGGGAGTAAACTTCCTTCAATCAGTTTAAGTAAGGTAGACTTACCCTCACCATTACGGCCAATCAAACATACTCGTTCACCGCGTTCCAAATTAAAGTTGGCGCCGTCGAGCAAGGCAGGTCCGCCAAATGCCAGTTGGACATCCCTTAAAGTAATATAGGCCATAATGTTAATGTTTCCTGAAATCCCAAATGAGGACTTAAAATGACTAAACAACAAAATCTAAATGATCAGGCGTCATTTTCCGCACCCATTGAAGATTTGCAAGTGCGAATTGCATTTTTAGATGATTTAGTTGAACAGCTGAATCAGCAGGTCACTCGCCAGAATCTGGAAATTGCCGATTTAAAAAAACAAATGCAGTTGTTATATCAACGTGTTGAGTCTGCAGATTTGTCCGAAGGGATTGATGCTTTTGATCCGGTCACCAACCGTCCACCGCATTATTAATTTACAAATAATTTTAAAGAAAGAAAGCAAAAAAAAGCCCTCCAGTCTAATCTGCACCCCGAAAGTTGGACACTCTTAGTCTAATTTGAAGGGTGCTTTTTAATGGCTAAATATTCTCAAGAATTCAAATTAAAAGTTGTTGAACATTACTTGTCTGGTCATGGTGACTCTGTGACAGGTCAACTTTTTAATGTTCATAGATCAGATGTTTAAAAGTGGAGTAAAGCATTTAAACTTTATGGTCTGGTAGGCTTAGAACGTAGAAGATCTAAAACAACTTTTACGGTTGAGTTTAAGTATCAAGTTGTCAAAGTAATACATGAAGAAGGCATTTCATTAAGAGAAGCTATGCAACGCTTTGATATTAATGAAACAAGCACGTTAAGAGATTGGTTGAAACAATATAAAGAAAATGGCATAGAGGGTTTGCAACCAAAGCCTAGAGGAAAACTTAACAGTATGCCGAAGCCTAAGATGCCCAAAGCTAAGACAATTAAAGCAGATCAGGATAAAACCCATGAGGAACTGCTTGAGGAGTTGGCATATCTACGTGCTGAAGTTGCTTTCCTAAAAAAGCGGAGAGCCTTGATTCAGAAGCAGAAAGAACAGGAAAAAGTCGAACAGCAACAGCTGCAAGATTCATATCTGAATTAAGGCAAAACTACCCACTAAAGCATGTGCTATGTGCAGCTAAGATGGCGCGTAGTATCTATTTCTATCATCAGAAGTCATCAAAACTCAATGATAAATACAGTGATTTAAAACAGCAAATCGAAGTGATCTATCATCAGCATAAAGGGCGTTATGGGTATCGCGGAATTACGCTTGCATTGAGAAATACAGGCTTGATCGTGAACCATAAGTGTGTACAGCGATTGATGATATCTATGAAGCTTAAATCACGTATTAGGGTTGTGAAATACCGTTCGTATAAAGGGCAAGTGGGTAAAATTGCAAACAATGTATTGCAGCGTCAATTCAAGGCTGAGCGACCTAATCAAAAATGGGTTACTGATGTGACTGAATTTAATATTCGGGGTGACAAGCTTTACTTATCTCCCGTCATGGACCTGTTTAACGGTGAAATCATTGCATTTCAAATGGAACGTAGACCAGTATTTGGACTGGTCAAAGATATGCTTAAAGAAGCTATAGAGACACTCAATATAAATGAGAAGCCAATGATCCATTCTGATCAAGGTTGGCAATATCAAATGAGATTTTACCAGAAACAATTAGCAGAACGAGGGCTCACCCAAAGTATGTCACGTAAGGGGAATTGTTTAGATAATGCTGCTATGGAGAGTTTCTTTGGAATACTTAAATCTGAATGTTTCTATGGAGAAGAATTTAAATCAGTTGATGAATTGGAGCAAAAAGTGAAAGAATATATTCACTATTATAACCATGAGCGAATCAAGGTTAAATTAAAAGGACTGACCCCTGTAGAATACAGAAATCAGTTCTTAGAAATTGCCTAACTTACTGTCTAACTTTTGGGGGGCAGATCAGTCGTGAGGGTTTTCTTTTAAGCAGGTGAAGCTCGATAAACCTAAACCAAGTCACCACTTTTACGCCATCCAAGATGATCTTTAGAATCTAAATATCGTCATGGATGGTGGAAACTATTTGACCTTTCACACACTTCCTACTCTAATAGTATTTTTCTAGCTCAGTTTTTAATCTTGCCTTATGCGCCAAAAAGTTGTCCTTCTTGATCTCGAAAATAACTTTCCTACAGCCAAACTGTTACGTGACATCGTTGAACATTATCCGACCTTGTATCTGTTTAACTGTGCCGGAAAATTCGAGTTTGCCCTAGAAGAACTGACTGAGTTGGCGAGCTGGATCAGCAGTGGACAAATTATCATTCTGGATGTCCCGGAAGGAGAGCATAAGGAATATGAATATGCCGTGATTGTGGGCCAGCTGATGGCTTTGCTGGAAGCAGATACTCATGTCGAGCTGATCTCTGCGATGGATAGCAGTGAAATGCTGATGCAAATGCTACAGGCTTCAGATATTGATTGCAGCTTGATTCAGGTGCTGCCAGAGGATGCATCCACAGAGACTCAAGATAAACCCAAAATCCAGTTGCCAAGTATTGAAGCCATTAAAGCTAAACCGGCTTTGCAGCTGGTGAAAAAATATTGTGATGCGCTCGGCAAGATGAGTGGTAAACCGACCACGCTCGAAACCTTAAAAAATTCTGTCACCAATATTCTGCAAGTTTTACCAGGCAAAGCCCAGCATGTAGTTGGCATGCTGATTAATCTGAAAATAGTCAAACGTTATGACGAGCAAATCAGTTTCCGTAAAAAAGTGCTGAAACAGTGGGTGCAGCTGGATCTCAATGAACATGTACCCATTGAAAAACCAGCTTTGAATCAGGTGATCTCGAAGCTTAATCCTGAAGAGCCTGTTGTTGAACCTGCTCAATCTCTAATCCAGTCTGCCCAGCAAGGCCTGTTCAAAAACTTTAATAAAATTGATCCGGTACAGCTCGAAGTTGCACGCAAGCTGCGCGAATTACAGGGAAATAAGCCTAAAGATATTTATGAATTACGTGATTTGCTCGAGCAATTATTTCCAAAATCCGATGTCCGTCTTTTACTTAAAGAGTTGATTGAAAAAGGATATATTTATTGGAATGGTCACGAAGTGTTATATAGTCATGAGATGTTTCTAAATTAGAATAATCTCATGAGGGCATATGAAAAAAATACTGTTATTGGATATTGAAAATCAGCCTAAAACAGAAAATGAGTTACTCAGCCTGCTCAAATCCTATGCCCTTGTTTATCTGGTTTATGCAAAATCCCCTGTAGCCTTGAGTCTGGATGGATTGCAAAATCTGTCTGCTCATGTAGTTCAAAAGCGTCTGGTCTTAATTAAAATGCCAAAAACCGGACCTGATGCTGCTGATTTTGGCTTGGCATTTGTAGCCGGGCAGTTGTCTATACAAATGCAGGCATCTGAAGCTGAATTTGATGTCATGTCGAATGACAAGAAATTTGAATATATTGTCGATTTACTCAAAGTGATGGGGTTTCAGGCACAACAGAAGAAAAAAGAAATTCAGTCCACATGTTCCACTAAATTATCTTTAGAGCATATTCATCCAGAAAAAGCTGAATTCAAACTACTTTTCGCTGCGGTTAAACTATTAGTAAAAAATCAGCCCAAACAGTTTAACTCTCTAAACAATGCCTTAAAGTCCTGGCTAAAAGGCACTTCTGCCACTATCAAGCAGGTCATTGGCCAATTAAAAAATTATCAGCTGATTCAGATTCAGGGTCAAAAAGTAAGTTATGAGCTAAATCGGATGCACGAACTGTTAAAACTGGAAGCGCTCAAAAAATCGAAACCCATAGCGATTACTTTACCAAGTATTGCTGATATTCAGTTAAAGCCTCATTTACAGCGGGTCAAAATCTATAGTGATTATCTGGCGAAGAGTGGAAGTAGCCGTCCGGCCAAAACTGCAAGTTTATTAAATTCAGTACGCTCAATCTTAGGCTTAGAACACCAGCAAGCGGCGCAAGATTTCATTCAGGTTTTAAAGAAGCAGGATATTCTCAAACAGGACAATACCAAGCTGATTTATAACAGCCAGCTCATACTGGCTTGGGCTAATCTGGATAAGTCCTGCCTGATTCCAATGGCGATACAAGCGCATATCATCAATCAGCCAAACACTGAAATCTTATCTTAAAACAAAGACGTAAAAGTAATAAGTACAGAGAATAAAATAGTATTTCGCAAGCGGTGCTTGCCTTTTATAGCGGGCTTATGCAAATCTAATATAAGAACATAAAGGTTGAACTATGGAAAATACCGGAATCTGGGTGGCAGTTGTCATCATCGTTTTCGTACTGGGGTCTATTTTTGGTCTGCGTGTGAGTCCTAGAGAAAAGGCATTAGGACTTATGCGTGATAAAGCCCGCAAGATGGGCTTACATCCACGTCTGGTGGTTGCACCGGACTGGACCAACATTCCCAAGGCGACTGAAAGTCGTGCCAGTATGGTGGCCTATTATAGTGTGCTGCTTCCAGATGCCCGTTTACCGCTGATGCGTGCCCGCGTGGTTGATAACAAACTTGAACTGGTGCATGGGGATGACAAATTTAAAGATTTTCCCATTGCATTAAAGGGCATTTATGCTATTGATATGCAGGCAAACTGTGTAGGACTCTATTGGGATGAAGAATCTGATCTTAGAGCCACACAACTTGATGACATCAAGGCACTATTACATTCTTTGGCTGAACTTTAATTTTAGAAATAAACAGGATTAAACGGTTAATATGGCGAACGCTCCTCGGTCCACATCAAAAAGCAGCACGGCGAAGTCTTCCGACGCTGGAAGTAAACGTGCCTTGGTGATTGTGGAGTCGCCTGCAAAAGCGAAAACAATCAACAAGTATCTCGGTTCAAACTACATCGTGAAATCCTCGGTGGGTCATGTGCGTGACTTGCCGACGGGCGGCTCTGCGAAAACTGCAGAGAAAAAACCGGTGACCCGAACCAAGCTGACTGAAGCAGAAAAAGCGGAAAAATCACAGCAGGCGTTGATTAACCGGATGGGTGTCGATCCAGAACATGACTGGAAAGCCAAATATGAAGTCCTTCCGGGCAAGGAAGGCGTAGTCGCTGAACTGAAAAAACTGGCATCGCAAGTCGATGAAGTGTATCTCGCAACGGATTTGGACCGTGAAGGGGAAGCGATTGCCTGGCATTTAAAAGAAGTGATCGGCGGCGATGATTCACGCTATCAACGTGTGGTCTTTAACGAAATTACCAAAAATGCCATTCAGGAAGCGTTTAAACAGCCCTCACGTCTAGATACCAATAAGGTCAATGCCCAGCAGGCACGCCGTTTCCTGGATCGTGTCGTCGGCTTCATGATTTCGCCACTGCTATGGGAAAAAATTGCCCGTGGTCTGTCTGCGGGGCGTGTACAGTCTGTCGCTGTAAAGCTGGTCGTGGAACGCGAACGTGAAATTCGTAAGTTCATTCCTGAAGAATACTGGCAGGTTTTTGCAGATACCAAATCCAAGAAAGATGATATTCGTCTGGAAGCGGTCAAGCAAAATGGCAAGACTTTAAAGCTGCATAATAAAGCTGAAACAGATGCTTTACTGAATCTGATTAAAGACGCTGAATATAAAGTTATTAGCCGTGAAGATAAGCCGACCAAGGTGAATCCAAGCGCGCCGTATATCACGTCTACCTTGCAACAGGCCGCAAGTACCCGTCTAGGTTTCTCGGTGAAGAAAACCATGATGCTGGCACAGCGCCTGTATGAAGCTGGTTTCATTACCTATATGCGTACTGACTCCACCTTCCTGAGTGATGATGCAGTCAATATGGTGCGTGGTCATATCGAGTCTGAATATGGCGAGAAATATCTGCCAGCCAAGCCGAACCGTTATGGTAATAAAGCTGGTGCGCAGGAAGCCCATGAGGCCATTCGTCCATCCAATGTGGCATTGAAAGGCGATAGTCTGGCTGGAGTGGAACGTGATGCACAGCGTCTGTATGACCTGATCTGGCGTCAATTTGTAGCTTGTCAGATGACACCAGCAGAATATTTATCATCGACTATTTTAGTGGATGCGAATGGTGTTGAACTGAAAGCCAAAGGTCGTACTCTGGTATTTGATGGTTTCACCAAAGTTCGTGGCCAGAACAAATCTGATGATGATGTACTGTTGCCTGCTGTGAAAGTTGGTGAAGTGCTGAAGCTGGAAAAACTAGATCCATCTCAACATTTTACCAAACCACCGGCACGTTTTACTGAAGCATCTTTAGTCAAAGAGCTTGAGAAAAAAGGTATTGGTCGTCCTTCGACTTATGCTGCCATTATCTCGACCATTCAGGATCGTGGTTACGTAAAACTGGAGAACCGTCGTCTCTTTGCTGAGAAGATGGGTGAGATCGTCACCGATCGTCTGGATGAAAGCTTCAATAACCTGATGAACTATGACTTTACTGCAGACCTTGAAGGTCAGCTGGATAAAGTGGCAGATGGTGAGCGTAACTGGAAAGATCTGTTAGATAGCTTCTATGGTGACTTCAAAAAACGTCTGACCAATGCTCAGGGTGAAAACGGCATGCGCCGCAATCAGCCTGTCGAAGTTGAAGCAGTCCATTGTAAAGAATGTGACCGTCCGATGCAGATCCGTACCGGTACAACAGGCGTATTCCTGGGCTGTTCGGGTTATAACTTGCCACCGAAAGAACGTTGTAAAGGTACATTGAACCTGACTCCGGTTGAATCTCTGGCTGCACTGTCTGATGATGATGCAGCAGAAACTGCTGACCTGATGTCGAAAAAACGTTGTCCAGTCTGTGGCACTGCAATGGACAGCTATGTGATTGATGGTGGCCGTAAACTGCATATCTGTGGTAATAACCCGGACTGTACAGGTTATGAGCTGGAAGAAGGCGAATTCAAGATTAAGGGTTATGATGGCCCAACCATTCCATGTGATAAATGTGATGGTGAAATGCAGCTGAAAACTGGCCGTTTTGGTCCATATTTTGCCTGTACCAGCTGTGAGAATACCCGTAAAGTCTTGAAGAATGGTCAACCTGCGCCTCCGCGCGTTGATCCGATCAAGATGGAACACCTGCGTTCAACCAAGCATGACGATTTTTTTGTTCTGCGTGATGGCGCAGCCGGTCTGTTCCTGGCCGCGAGCAAGTTCCCGAAAGTCCGTGAGACTCGTGCACCGAAGGTGGCAGAGCTGCGTACTGTGGCGGATCAGCTGGATCCAAAATATCAGTTTATTTTGCAGGCGCCAGATGTGGATCCTGAAGGGAATCCAACCTTGGTGAAATTCAGCCGTAAGAACCAGTCTCAATATATTGGTTCGGAAACCCCTGAAGGCAAGCAAACCAAATGGTCGCTGGTCTATCAGGATGGCAAATGGGTTGAGGCCTAAGCTATAAGACATCAAGAAAATGCTGACGAAAGTCGGCATTTTTTTATGACGGACTATTTTTGATCAATATAGTTCTAGGATATTCTAGGCGTTAAATAATAAAAGATTAAAGTAGGAATCATGCATGACTTGGCTAGATAAATTCCTGTTCTTAAGTATCGGATTAGGATCTATCCTGTATTTCATGCTTAAAAAGATTAATGAATGGGTATTCCTATGGATCGGGGAATGCTGATGATTCTGGTGATTATTATGTCACTGGTTAGTTTGAGCTGTGTTTTATATCTGCGCTCTGAAGATCAAAAAACGAAACAAAAATAAAATTTAAATTAACTCTCTATTGGCGTGTTCATATGTGGAAAAAAATCCGAATCCTGATTTTATTGATGATTTTGTTTGTGGTGGCAGTAAATGCTTATCGAGATCAGAATCAGGACTGGAACAAACCAATCTTTGTTCTGTTGCATCCGATCAATGCAGATGGATTGGCGACCACACAGCAATATATCCAGCAATTGTCTGCTCAGGATCTAAAAGGAACACAAGAATATCTGGAAAAAGCGGCCCAGCAGTACCGTGGACAGCCCACTTATTTTTATTTTAATCTGGGGCGTGAACTTAAAGAATTGCCGCCTAAAGTGCCGGAGCAGGCCTCCTTACTTGGCAATATTTTATGGAGTCTGAAATTCCGTTTCTATGCCTGGCAACAGCAGCAAGGTTCAGATCCTTCATCGAATGTTACTCTCTTTTTAAATTATTATGATCCTGCACACACTCAGCAGTTAAAACATTCTACAGCTCTGCAGAAAGGCCGGATTGGTTCAGTCAATCTATTTGCTTCAAGCAGACAGTCTGACCAGAATAAGATTGTTCTGGTGCATGAATTACTGCATGCCTTTGGCGCTTCAGATAAATATGATCTCGCCACAGGCCAGCCGATATACCCCGTGGGTTATGCGAATCCGAATCAGCAGCCTTTATTTCCCCAGACCAAAGCTGAGCTGATGGCAGGGCACATTCCGGTATCGCAAAGCACCAGTAAAATGCCGGAATCTTTAAATCAGACCCTGATTAATGAAATCACGGCGATTGAACTTGGTTGGAAAAAATAATTAACGAAGTGCTGAATAAACCGGCATAACTTACTATTTTTATAGATAAACTCAGTGAATTTTTAACAAATTTATCCATGATTTAAGGGCATAATCAAAGTCATAGCTAATAATTTGAGAAGAATATGAAGACTGTTGGAAATGATCTGGTTCGGCATCAATTGCATGAAAACCATAAATGGTATTTAGGCCTGGGTGCCTTATTAGTGTTATTTGGAATCGTATTGTTAGCGTCGCTGCCTTTTGCCACCTTATCCATCGTATTCCTGTTTGGTGTCCTGATGATGATAGGTGGAGTGGTTCATCTGATCGCCGGGATTAAAATCTTCGATGGGGCATTTCGCTGGCTCTGGCTGCTATTTGGTATTATCTATTTTATTGCGGGCTATTATGCTTTTAGCACGCCAGCGAAAACTGCGATTGTACTGACCCATCTGCTTGCGATTGCTTTGATTGTGGCGGGAATAATTCGCATCTTCAATGCTTTTATCTTTAAAGCATTCCGCGGCTGGGGCTGGACTTTATTTTCCGGGATTTTGACTTTAGCTACAGGTATCCTGATTCTATTGTCACCGAATGCACCGTTCTGGGTTCTAGGTGCTTTTCTGGCAATCGATATTTTGTTCCAAGGGATTAACTATCTGACTTTGGCTTCCTATATCAAGCATCGTGTACCAAAAAGCTCCGCAGATCTTTAAGTAAGACCAGTATAAAAAGAGTGCAATGAGCGCTCTTTTTTATTGGCATGTTCAGCTTTGGCTGTAAGATGGGTATGCATTTCAAATTAGTATATAACCTATCACGCGGCCGATCATATTCATGAAAACCTTTGTTCTAGCTCCAGATTCTTTTAAGGAAAGTATGACTGCCGAGCAGGCCTGTCAGGCGATGCAGCGTGGTATTTTGCAGGTCTTTCCGGATGCAAATTGTATTACTGTACCCATGGCAGATGGTGGTGAGGGGACTGTAGATGCATTAATCTCAAGCCTAAAGGGTGAACGAGTAACGTGCCAAGTCACCGGGCCATTAGCCAGTCAATCGATCGAAACTTACTTTGGCTTGGTTGATGCTGGTCAGACCGTAGTGATTGAAATGGCCAAGGCAAACGGGATTCATCTGCTCGAAGTTGCTCGGCGTAATCCTATGCTGACCTCAACCTATGGTACAGGGGAAATGATCAAACAGGCGCTGGATCTTGGCGTAAAGAAAATCATTATTGGACTCGGTGGTAGTGTTACCAATGACGGTGGTGCCGGTATGGCTCAGGCTTTGGGAGTCCGATTCTTAAATACTGCAGGAGAATCAATTCAGGTCTGCGGTGGTAATCTGGATCAGATTGATCAAATTGATTTTTCCCAACTCGATGCTCGTTTAAACAATACGGAAATCTTGATCGCTTCAGATGTGAATAATCCGCTCTGTGGGTCGAATGGTGCTTCAGCGATCTTTGGGCCGCAGAAAGGTGCAACATCGGAAATGGTGCAACAACTGGATCGAAATCTAAGTCATTTTGCTGATCTGGTTGAAGCAGGTTTAGGTATTTCTAAAAGAAACATTCCAGGTGCTGGTGCAGCCGGTGGGTTAGGTTTTGGGTTGATGGCGTTTGCAGGAGCAAAGCTGCAATCCGGTGTAGCGTTAATTATGGAACAGAATAAACTGGCACAAAAAATTGCAGATGCAGATTATGTTTTCACTGGCGAGGGCAAGATTGATCATCAGACTGCTTTAGGAAAAACACCATTTGGTGTGGCTCAGGTCGCCCAGCAATTAAATAAACCGGTAATTGCGTTTGCAGGTTTGGTCGGTGAGGGGATTGAGTCACTGTATCAGGTTGGTTTTAGTCAGATTGTCGGGATTAATCCACCAGGTTGTTTATTGGAAGAAGCATTAAAAAATGCTGAGCAAAACCTAGAGCAAGCGTGTGCTCGTGTTATGAAAGAAATTAAAACAAAGTTTGAACAATAAGATAGATAAATTTTTATGAGCTAACTTAGCTTAATGCACGACCTCATTTACGGTTTAGTAAACTTATGCGTGCGGGTTACGTAGGTACATTGTTACTTTGACGGAGCAAAGTAACCAAACTCCAGTGTTATTCAGATGATGCATCCCTGCATCACTGAATAACGGCGGCATCCATGCCGCCTGGCCGGAATCAAATGCTTTCTAGAATATTGAGGATACGTTTTCTAGGAACAGCTCTGTTAAACTACACCTATCCACAAATTGATGAGTGACCATGAGTTTAGCCTCCCTGATTGATGAACTGAATCCGCAACAAAAGCAAGCTGCGACAACAGAAGCAAAGCACAGTTTGGTTTTGGCTGGGGCAGGCTGTGGCAAGACCAAAACTATCGTGGCACGTGCAGCTTATCTGATTGATCAGGGTGTACCAGCGAATCAAATTCAGATTCTGACCTTTACACGTCGTGCGGCGAGTGAAATCGTGGCACGGGTGGAACTGGCACTCGGTGAACAGGCCAAAGGCTTACGTGCATCTACGTTTCATACCTTCTGTATGTATCTGCTGCGCCGGATTCCAAAGGCTTTTGGTCTGGAACAGTTTTCAATTATTGACCGTGATGATCAGCTGATGATGTTCCGCCTGATTCGCGGGCGTGATGACAAGAAAAATCCGAATTACCTGCCGAAGCCACAGGAACTCTGTGACCTATATTCCTTTGCGCGGAATACCCGGCAAAAACTGAGTCTGGCTTTGGAGAAACAGATGCCGGAATATCTGGCGCTGAAAGACCAGATTGCCGACATCATGAAAGAATATGAAGCGCGTAAGCGTGCGCGTAGTTTTCTGGATTATGATGATATCCTCGCTGTGGTAGCGACTGCTTTGGCACAGTCCGAAGGTCTGGTGGACTATGTGGCTTCGATCTGTCGGCATATGCTGGTGGATGAAATGCAGGATACCAATCCACTGCAATGGGCATTGCTGGAACCTCTCAAAGAACATATTAGCCTATTCTGTGTTGGGGATGATGCGCAGTCGATTTATGGTTTCCGCGGTGCCGATTTTGAAAATATTCACCATTTCAAAGAGCGTGTGCCGGATGCAAAAATTTTTAAACTAGAAAAGAATTACCGATCAACCCAGGAAATTCTGGACCTGTCCAATTGGTTACTGGATCAGTCCGAAATCAAATATGACAAACGTCTGGATGCGCATCGTGGTGAAGGCATTAAGCCGAAGATGCACATTTTCCCGAATGAATTTGATGAAGCCAAATGGATCGCGATTGATATAAAAGAGCGCCATTATCTGCAAGGCAGCAAATGGTCCGATCATATGGTGCTGGTACGTTCCAGTTATGCAGCGCGACATATTGAAGCAGCTTGTATCGCGGCCAATGTTCCGTATCGATTCATTGGCGGGATGAAACTGTTAGAAACTGCACATGTAAAAGATCTGCTCAGCCTGTTGCGTGTGGTGGCGAACCCGCTGGATGATATCGCCTGGATGCGCTTTTTGACATTATGGAATGGTGTCGGTGATGTCGGTGCAAGCAAACTGTCACAGCAGCTTTTAGCTGAGCCAGAGATGGAAAAGATTGCCAACAAGCTGGAAAAATTTGGCAAGATCCCGCTAGAAACCATTTTGATCATGAAGCAAATGGCGGTACTCAAAACCGAAGTACAGGCCTGTGTTGGTCTGGCAGTACAGGCGATTGAAGCACAACTGGCCGAGAACTATAAAAAGGACTGGAATCGCCGTCAGGGTGATTTTGAATTGGTTAAACAGCTAGCTTCTAAACATGCTCAAGTGAGTGAATTTCTGGAAGAGTATGTGCTCGATCCGGTCTCTATTTCTGAAATTGAACGCCAGTCGGATACGGATGTAGTGACCCTCATTACCATTCACTCGGCCAAGGGTACGGAACAGAAAGTCTGTTATGTGGCTAATGTTACGCCGGGACAATATCCGCATGCACGGGCGCAAGGGGATTTTGATGATGTCGAGGAAGAGCGGCGTGTATTGTATGTGGCGCTGACTCGTGCACAGAATGAACTGATTCTGACCAAGCAAAACCTGAATCACTGGGCGCGTGAAACGGTAGATGAGCAGGGGCGTAAAATTGAAAGCTATTTTCTCAATGATTTGACCCGCAATTTATGTGTCACAGAAACTCATTACAAAACCCGTCAACAGACTGTGAAAAGTACTTTAATTGAGCGCCAGTCGATTAATTTAGATTTTGGGATTGATCTCGATTAAACTATCCCTTCTGGGTTTGACGCAAAAAGTAGAGTAGGCACGTGCTTTTTGATTATTTTTGCCTATCTTCTTAAGGTTATCCGATGAAAATTTTAGTTCGTAACTTGGCGCGCACTGTAACAGAAGCTGAATTGCTGACCCTGTTTCAGCAATATGGTACTGTTGAGTCTTGTACGCTGGTCATGGATGCAGAAACAGGCAAGTCTAAAGGTTTTGCCTTTGTAGAAATGCCACATGGCCGTGAAGCTGTTAAAGCGATTAAAGGTTTAAATACACTGCGCCTGCATGGTCAGGGGATTCGTGTGAAGCAAGCTGAAGAAAAGCCACAGGCTTAAATAACAGCTGATAAAAAAGAGCATGTATGATGCTCTTTTTTTTGCCTTTAAAAAGGCCTAGATTTTTACTGAAGGGTTAATATCAGCAGTCTGAAGTATCAAGATCATGCAGAATAGATCGACAGCGTAGACAATCTTGCATTGCGTAATGCGAGCGGACGTTTTACTTTATAAGAGCCAAAATTTGTTTTAATGCTTAGGAAATCTCGATGACACGAGTTGCTCGCTATCATGCGGACCGTACCAATCAAAAACTTTATTTCGCCCGTATGGCCTGTCAGCAGGCTGAACAGACTGATCATGTGCAGCAGGCACAAGCTCATCGTGAAGCTGCCGTATTCCATCTGCATGGGGCGCTGCTGGCCTTTTTGCAGGAACTGGTACGCTATTACCGTCTGAATGACCTGAGCCCGACGCTGAAATCGATTGAAGAGCTTATGGCGGCTAAGGGGCAGGTATCACCTGAAGTGACCGTATTACAGCATTTATCCAAAGATGGTTTTCTTGCTGAACTGAAACGTGCTTACCGTCTCTGCCAATATGCGCCAGAGCCAAGTTCGCCACAACCCGAAGACGAAACTTCTTCAAATCTCATCATTAAAGTCACACAGACACCACAAGCTTGGTTACCTGATACTGCTATATTACGAGAATGGCATCGTGACCTGACGCAGCTTATTGATGGTTTTCGTAATGAGATGGTTGAATTTTAATCTGATCAGCTGTACTTGAAATTGCGATTATTAACCCTATATCAATTACTCTAATGATGCAAAGTGCAATCGCTCTTTGCCACCATGTTGAACATGGAGGATATATGTCTATAGAACAGTTGAAAGATTTATTTGGTAATCAAGACGCGATTTTGGAACTCGTTCAACTTGAAGGTGGCGCGTTGGCATTACGAAATGCGGGCTCAAAAAAACAGCCATTAGTCATGATTCAGTTTAATGACGAGGTCAAAGCCCTGTTGGGTGATCAAACGCCTGTGATTGCACAACACATGATTCAGGCCGCTTTATATGGTTTGCTGGAACAGCAGGTCAATGAATGGCAAGCTGAAGTTGTGGATGAAGAGCCAAAATATATGAGCTGAATTGCCTACCTTGGCGAGCAGAAAAGCACACTTGAAGTGTGCTTTTTTTGTTTTTATCAAATGAAAAAAATAGAGAATAAGAGAAAAATTAAGTCGGTTAGATTAGAGACGCAATTTGAAATTTTATGGTTTAGCGATCTGATAAATTCCAGTTCAATCAAAAAAAAGAAGTTGCCAATTCTGACAACTTCTTTAAGAAATCAGCCTGAATAATGCGTAGGCGGATGGTTATGCGCAATCTCGATCTGGTTCAAAATATGATTGCTCATATTTCTCGCCATTTCCTCTTTGGCATAGTACACCTCGCCAATATTGTCACGGCGAATCACTTCGGCTTCTTCCTTGCTTTCCGCACATAGCAGGATCTGAATAGCAGGGTTTAGGGTCTTGGCAATATCCACGATTTTATGGATATCAATAATATCCATCGGTGAGATCACCAATAGACGTGCATGCTGAATGTGAGCCTGAATCAACACACCGGGTTCAGTTGCGACACCAGAAACTGCCGCAATGCCTTTTTTACGCAAGTTCTCTACGATCTCACGGTTTTCTTCGGCAATCACGACCTTGATGTTTTGTTCCATCAGTGACAGGGTAATCCGACGACCGACTTCACCATGACCCACAATCACCACCTGATCACGCAGATAGTCCTGCGAGACCTCATCCGGTAGCATGGCAAGCGGATCACCACTACGCTCCAATAAGCGCGCCAGAGACGAACGTTCGCGGATCCATTTTTGTACCGGTTCTACTGCTGAGAAAATAAACGAGTTCAGGGTAATCGAAATCAGGGCACCCGCTAGAATCAGGTTTTGTCCATCGAGTGACAATAGATTTAGCGATACACCAAGTGCGGCCAGAATAAAAGAGAATTCACCGATTTGTGCCAGAGATGCACCGACGGTGAGTGCCGTATTGATTGGGTAGCGGAAGAACAGCACCAGTGCCATCGCTGCGATGGTTTTACCAATCATGATAATACCGAGCACCGCCAACACATGAAGTGGCTGATCCATCAGGATACGCGGATCAAACAGCATACCGACGGACACAAAGAACAGAATCGAGAAGATTTCACGCAGCGGTAAGGTTTCTTCTTCGGCACGGTGGCTGAAGTCAGACTCTTTCACTACCATCCCGGCAAAGAACGCACCGAGTGCCATGGATACGCCAAAGACCTTATAAGCCCCAAAGGCAATCGATACGGCTGCAGCTACGACGGTTAAGGTAAATAGCTCACGTGAGCCTAAACGTGCCACCACCTGCATGATCATTGGCACTAAACGTTTACCAATAATCAGCATGAAAGCAATAAAGCCGGCTACTTTGAGCAAGGTAATGCCTAAGGTGATCCAGACATTCTGATTGCTACTACTGCCTTCCAGTGCCTGACCACCGAGAAGTACTGCAGTTGCGGGTAATAATACCAGTGCCAGAACCATAACCAGATCTTCAACCAGAAGCCAGCCGACTGCAATTTTCCCGTTAATGGATTCGAGCAGGCCACGATCACCCAGGGCTTTGAGAAGCACGACGGTACTGGCACAGGACAGGCTTAAGCCAAAGATCAGGGCAGAGCCAAAATTCCAGCCCCAGAGCATGGAGACCCCGACCCCGAGCAGTGTCGCGACTGCAATCTGCAAGACTGCACCCGGCAAGGCAATACGCCTGACCTGCATCAGGTCATTCAGAGAAAAGTGCATCCCGACACCAAACATCAGGAACATGACGCCAAGTTCGGCCAGCTGGTTCGCCAGATGCACATCTCCAACCACGCCTGGGGTGTTCGGGCTAATCAGAATCCCGGCAACCAGATAACCAATCAGTGGGGGAAGGCGTAGACGTGCAGCGATATAGCCAAAAACCAAGGCCAAGCCAAAACCGACAGCTAACAGGATAATGAGCTCTACGTCATGTGGCACTAAACACTCCTTTAAAATGAATTTTATGAAATTTCAGTTTTTTATGGGAAATAAGCACAGAAAATGCCAGAAGAAACAGAAAGTTTATCAAGCCGCATAAAAAAAATGCAAAAAAAAACGACCGGGAAGGTCGCTTTTTTCAAAAAACTAAAATTATTTGATTTTAGCTTCTTTGAAGATTACGTGTTGACGGATTTTTGGATCAAATTTTTTGATTTCCATTTTTTCCGGCATAGTACGTTTGTTCTTAGTAGTGGTATAGAAATAACCTGTACCAGCTGAAGAAACTAAGCGAATCTTATCACGCATTGTCCTGACTCCTTACTTAGATCTTTTGACCTTGAGCACGAAGGTCAGCAACAACCTTTTCAATGCCCAATTTGTCGATAATACGCATACCTTTAGTGGTTAAACGAAGACGTACAAAACGTTTTTCGCTTTCTAACCAGAAACGGTGGTGGTGCAGGTTCGGCTCGAACCGGCGCTTAGTTTTGTTGTTGGCGTGTGAGACGTTGTTACCAACGACTGGACGCTTGCCGGTAACTTGGCAAACCTTAGACATGGTGTAACTCCATTGATTTAGCCAACAGCAAATCTGTATGGCCAGTCAAAAATAAACGGATTGAATTCATTCAAGGGGCGTTTTATATCAAAAATGCGCTTAAAAGACAAGCGATTTTGTCTAAAACGAAGCACGAGCCCGTGTGATAGCTCATGCCTTGATCATTTATCGAAGAAGTGTCTTCGAAATCAGCTTATGGATCGGCTTATTAAACGGAGGCAGAATGTATTTCAAGCTATACAGCTTAGGATTCGACATTACAGACCGTTCATGCGACAAACTGAAGAAGCCTTCTGGCCCATGATATTTACCCATACCGGAAGCACCGACACCACCAAATGGCAGGTCATCCTGTGCGACATGGGTTAATACAGTGTTTTGCCCGAAATGCCCTGAATGGGTACGCTGTGCGACATAATCAGCACGCGCCTGATCAAAGTCGAAATAGTATAATGCAAGTGGACGCGGACGGCTATTAATAAAGTCGATAACGTCGTCAATTTGATCATATTCCATGATCGGCAGGAGCGGCCCAAAGATTTCATGCTGCATGATCTGCATGCTTGGCATAACATTGGTCACGATGGTCGGTGCAATTTTACGCAGGTCTGCTGGCGATTCATTACGTGGATTGATTTCAATAATCTGCGCGCCTTGCTCACGGGCATCATCCAGATAACCTTGCAAACGATTGTACTGCTTGTCATTGATAATCGAGGTGTAATCCTGATTATGGCTAATGTCCGGATACATGCTTTCGACACAGGCTTTAAAATGATCGATAAACTCGGCAGTTTTGCCACGCGGCAGGAACATATAATCCGGTGCCACGCAGGTTTGACCCGCATTCCAGAGCTTGCCCACGGCAATACGCTGAGCCACATCACGCAGGTCAATCGATGGATGCACCAGTACAGGGGATTTGCCACCCAGTTCTAGAATTACTGGTACCAAATTTTCCGCAGCTGCCGCCATCACGGTTTTACCGACAGCCGTTGAACCAGTAAAAATCATCTTGTCAAAAGCCAGTCGGCAGAAGGCATCAGACACCGTACCGCCACCATTCACCACGGCAACCAGTTCTTTAGGAAAGGCTTCAGCTAAGGCTTTTTCCAATACCTTGCCAAAAGCAGCCGATGAACTGGAAATTTTGATCATGGCATGGTTGCCCGCAGCTAACGCACAGATCAGAGGACCAATGGATAATAATAAAGGGTAGTTCCACGGTGCGATGATGCCGATCACGCCTAGAGGTTGATACTGTACCCAGGCTTTTGCCGGCTGGTGAATAATACCGACATGACGCTTGGACGGTTTCATCCAGCCGGTCAGGTTTTTGCTGTAATATTTAATATGTTCAAGACAAGTCAGTAACTCGCCAATTTTGGTTTCTCCGACAGAGCGGTTACCATAGTCCTGATTAATTGCATCGGCAAATTGATCTTGATACTTAACTAAGATACGCTTAAGCCGAGCTAAACGATCGATACGTTCCTTTGCAGTCGGCAGTGGGTAGCGTAAGTAGGCGTGTTTTTGTTGAGCCAGAATTTCATTGAGGTGCTGGCTATCAAGAAAATGTGGTGTCATTGAAGTTGTTTTTGTGTGACTGTTCATGCCGCACTACCATTATTCAAAATCGATTAATTAATTTTTAGAGCAAATACTCTAATTAGTCAAG
Organism: Acinetobacter sp. YH12041; assembly: GCF_013419975.1. NCBI lineage: Bacteria > Pseudomonadati > Pseudomonadota > Gammaproteobacteria > Moraxellales > Moraxellaceae > Acinetobacter > Acinetobacter sp. YH12041. The sequence continues at coordinate 394,748 of NZ_VOZC01000001.1, forward strand.
TTACTTTGTGTGTTAGCCTTACTAATGCATGAACTGAATGGTTATTTTAGGATGTCCCAAACCAAAACGTTAAAAACCAAAGAGCGTATCTTACAGCTCAGCTTGCAGTTGTTTAATGAACGTGGCGAACGATCTGTAACCACCAACCATATTGCTGCTGAACTCGGCATGAGTCCGGGTAATCTGTATTACCATTTCCGTAATAAAAATGAAATTATCAAGGAACTGATGGAGCAGTATCAGCATCAGACGCTGGAAATGCTGGCACTTCCGGAAGACCGTGCTCTGGATGCCAATGACAAGATTCATTATTTTCAGGTACTGAGCAGTCAGCTTTGGGCTTATCGTTTTCTGCACCGTGATGTATACCATCTGGTCGAAAATAACGAAGATTTCCGCAAGCTTTATCCGCGTTTTGCCGGACAGGTGATGCAGCAGGGACAAAAAATTTATAAAGCCTTCGTAAATGCCGGCCTGATGGAAATGACCGATTCAGAAATTGAAGCGCTGATCATTAACCTCTGGATCGTGCTGACCAACTGGACCAACTTCCTGTATATGTCGGGTCATATTACCGATTCCAACACTCTGGAAGAAAAATGGGTCTGGCAGGCACTGCGTCAGATGGTGTTCCTGGAAGGTGCCTATTTGCGTGGTGAAAGCCGTCAGACGTATGAAAGCTTACTTAACTCGTTCGGTTCCTCAGAGCTGTTTGCCAGTCTGTCGTCGCCTAAACCGCCTGAATCTGAACAAACTATTCAGAATATCTAAGAAACGCGTTAGAATACTCGGCTTATTTTTTTAATTTAACTAATTAGTGACCTTAACCAACATGAATATGACGACTGCTAATACCGCACGTTTATTGATTACTTGTGAAGACAAGCCAGGCATCGTGCAGGCTGTTTCAAGCTTCTTGTATCATCAGGGTGCCAACATTACGGCGCTTGATCAATACGCGACAGCAGCGCAGGGCGGACGTTACTTCATGCGTGTTGAGTTTGAACTGGACAATCTGCAAAGCCGTAAAGAAAGCCTGTTGCAGACTTTTGCTGGCAATGTTGCAGAGCGCTATGGCATGCACTGGCGTCTGGCACTGGTCAGTGATGTGAAAAAGGTCGGTATTCTGGTTTCTAAAGTCGACCATGCGTTGCTAGAGCTGTTATGGCGTCATGCACGCGGCGGTCTGCCATGTGAAATCACTAAAGTGGTATCTAACCACGAAACTCTACGTGAATCAGTAGAAAACTTTGGTATTCCGTTTGAAGTGGTTCCGGTGACCAAAGAGAACAAACGTGAGGCCTATGCACAGATTGATGAACTGATGCAGGGCAACGATCTGCTGGTATTAGCCCGTTATATGCAGATTCTCGATGAAGAGTTCGTAAGTAAATGGGAAATGAAAGTGATCAATATTCATCATTCATTCCTGCCAGCATTCGTGGGCGCCAATCCATACAAACAAGCTTATGACAAAGGTGTAAAATTGATCGGTGCAACTGCACACTATGTGACAGCCGATCTGGATCAGGGTCCAATCATTGAGCAAGATGTGGAGCGTGTGAACCATGACTTTACTGTGGAACAGCTGCGTGAACTGGGTCAGGACGTTGAACGTAATGTGCTGGCACGTGCAGTGAGATGGCATCTGGAAGACCGTGTGATTGTCGACGGCAATAAAACTGTCGTGTTCCAATAAGCGCTTGCATCTCGGTTTAAAAAAGGCATACTTTAAGTATGCCTTTTTTGTTTGAAACAAAAATAATGGAGAAAAGTGGGATTAGTAGTTGAAAATGAAAACACTTCTCATTTATTATTGGCGTACTTTAATTGTGCTAACCGATGAGCTTGATAGTTTGTTTCGCATCATCTCTTCGAGGTAAATAGATTTAATGAGTCAAGTTGCTGCTCCCATGACACCACCACCGTCAAATCAGATGAAAAAGAAAGTCGTTTCTATTCTGGCGGCGGTTCTGGTTGGACACGTGGGTCTCTTATGGGCAGTCAGCCAGATGGAAGCACCTGAACTGAAACAGGTCGATAAAGAACCTTTAAAGGTTCGTTTTGTCAAACTTCAGGAAGCCCCAAAACCTTTACCACCCAAGCCAAAGCCGCCAGAGCCTAAACAAGAGCCACCAAAGCCGAAAGAAGTTAAAATTGTAGAAAAACCGCTGCCACCGCCACCCAAAAAAGTAGAAAAAATTGAGCAGGTGAAAAAAGCAGAAACGCCTAAACCTGTTACTGCACCGCCAGTTGAAGCCAAACCGGCACCAAGTCCAGTGGTTCCTGCGGTCGTGACTGAAACTAAAAAAGTGGCACCTGCGCCTGCACCGGTTGCGCCACCCGCACCTGTCGCACCGCCGACTCCACCTGCACCGCCAGCACCGAAAAGTGTTGCAATTGGCGGCGGCGTATCCTGGCAGCGTGCACCAAAAGTGTCGCTCTCGGCAGGAGAGTTAAAATCAGCCTGTTCATTGGTAGTGGATGTATCTGCAAATGAGCAGGGGAAAGTGGTCTCTGCGACCGCACGAAATTCGAGTTGTAGTCCGGCCGTTACGCGCAAAGTTGAATCAGCGGTACGTCGTGCACAACTGACCAAATATGTTGAAAATGGTGTGGCTTATCCAACCCGAGTGGAACAGCCTTTCGATTTTCAGATTACCAAATAACGGCTAACCCATTAGGAGTTCGAATATGAACTTTTCAGTTTATTGGCAACACGCTGATGCAGTCAGTAAAACACTGTATTTCGTGTTATTGGCAATGTCGATTGCGACATGGACCATTTTTGTGCTGCGTTTAATGGGCACTCGCCAACTTAAACAGATTGCCTATGCTCAATTATCTAACGCATTAGGGCAATTGAAAAATAAAATGACTCCTTTGGCATTTGAACAACGTAAAGCTGTAGCTGAGCAGGCTTTATTGCGTCAGATCGCATTAGAAAAAGGTAATGCGGAAAAAGGTGTATCTGTCTTGGGTACCATCGCTTCAATTTCACCCTTTGTCGGTCTGTTCGGTACAGTATGGGGGATCTTCCACGCACTGGTTGCCGTGGGTAAGAGCGGTCAGGCAGGTCTGGCACAAGTAGCCACTCCAGTGGGTGAAGCGCTGATCATGACCGGTCTGGGTCTGGCTGTGGCGATTCCTGCAGTACTTGCATATAACATCTGTGTACGTGTCAACCGTACTTTAAGCAATGAACTGCAAGACCATGCGCATAGCTTATTGATTGATACCATGTTGCAACAGGACTCTTCTGCAAAGAAGGCTGATGCAAAAGTAGCACAAGACAGTTTAGTTGGAGGTCAAGCTTAATGGCTTTTCAATTGGGTGAAGACAACGATACAGGCATGAATGAGATGAATCTCATTCCCCTGATCGACATTATGTTGGTATTGATGATCATCTTTCTGGTGACAGCGACCGTTGCGAACCCATCAATTCCATTAACCTTGCCGCAAACCACTGCAGAAATTATTGACCTGCCACCGGAAAATGTCACCATCAGCATCAATGCGAAAGGTGATGTAGCATGGAACGGCGATGTGCTGACCTTGGAACAACTTGAAACCCGTTTCAATGAGGCGAGCCAGGCACAGCGTCAACCGACCATCGTATTGAAAGCAGATAAAGAATCACGTTATGACACCGTTGCTCAAGTGATGTCACGCGCGAGTGGAGCCGGACTCAGCGATATTGCCTTTGCAACTGATAACTAATTTTTTACTCTCAATGAAAAAAGCGACTGATCTCAGTCGCTTTTTTATTACCTTAATTTAAGAGGGCATTTGATCAAGCCGCATCCAGATTAATGAGTTTTGAGCAGCGTCATAAACTTATGTTGTAATTTGTTCAGCTTGGGCGGAATCGCGAAATTACAGTAGCCCTGATTCGGATTCTTGGCAAAGAAATTCTGGTGATATTCTTCAGCAGGGTAGAAAGTCGGTGCAGGGCTAAGTTCAGTCACAATATTCAATCCTTCAGCTTTCAATGAGTCTATTGTGAGCTGTGCAGTTTCTTTCTGCTCATCATTAAAATAATAAATCACAGAACGATACTGCGTGCCGACATCATTGCCCTGACGGTTTAATGTCGTTGGATCATGGGTTGCGAAAAAGACTTCGAGCAACTGACTATACGTAATCTGATTTTCATCGAAATCGATCAGGATCACTTCGGCATGATTGGTATCACCGCCGCAGACTTGCTCATAGGTCGGATTAGGATTTTGTCCACCCGCATAGCCGCTGACGACCTTCTGTACGCCCTGAAGCTGTAAAAATACTGCTTCGGTACACCAAAAGCATCCACCACCAAATAGTGCTTGTTGCATGGTTAAGTCCTCATCATTGTAGAGTGCTGATTATTGAATGTTCATATGAGTATGAAAGATATAAAGCCTGCACGACACAGGTTTTTTGTAGTCAAAACTTAGCGAGGCTGTACTGCACTTTCTAACTGAATGAGTAAATTGCCATGACGGTCCATTAATTTCAGGGTTTTACCATAGACCTGATAATGAGTCACTTTGCTCAGTGCCTCCTTAAATTTCTGATCCAGACCTGCATTATCCAGACAAGCCATTTCGGTACTCGCCATCTGGCTTAAGTTAAGGGTGTCTTTGCCGGCAGTGTAGCTGCCCATTATACGATTACAGCCATCTGCGCCAGACACGCGTTGAGTCGCTGCATCGAATTGCAGACTTGGAATATTGCGTGCTGTCGGTGCTGTAGTAATTTCGGTATTACCAATCTGGTTCACAATCCAGGTGCGATTTTGCAGGAGCTGTAAATTATTTTCAGTTTTGACTGATGAAGTACTCGGTACGGTTTCACAACCTGATATAGCAAAGACTGAACCTAAAATCATGATTGCTGTTAATTTTTTTAGCATGAGAGAGACTCTAATTCTGAGTTAGCTATTTGTATATAAACAAAAAAATGCAATATATGCCAGTTGATTTTGTATCTTTCTTTAAGTTGGATAACTTAGAAGATTATCTGGAACTCGGCTCAGGTAGGCCCTGACGCAGGCGTTGTGAATACTCCTGACTGGAAATCTGACCGGTATCTCTAACTCGTGGATTAACGTGTGCACGCTGATACCAGGTTTGTATATCCCAGCGTTGATCTAGCGCTTTTAAATCATATAAATAATCAGGTAAATACCCAGAAGCCAGCAAGCGGTAATCTGAAGGAAGCTGTTGTTGAGATACTGCCTGAGCCATATCAAAGACCAGCGTCGTGCAGTTACTGCTCAAGGTGTTATACCATTTAGGTTCTTTGGCCAGTTCATCAGCCTTACGCAGATATTCTTTAAATAGAGCCTGAGCTTCTGCTTGCGGCATTTTGACCGGAAAAAAGTAAACCTGCTCACCACGAATATTGCTACGCGTATATACAATATCTTTCTCATCTGAGGCGACCAAACTCAGTTCATATTTTCGGAAGAAGCCACCAATAGCAGAAAATTTCTCATCCTTTTCTTTGCGAATTTCGATCGAGAAGGCGAGCGGTTTCTGATTGGCAAAATCAAAACTGACCAGCGTATGGGCAATTTTAGGTCCCATCCAGTAAGAGGTAATAATGTTTACCCCGGTAATGTCGTTTAGATCAAAACTCCGGCTTTCCCAGCGTTCGGTATATTGACCCTCTGCTTGCCAGTCAAAATTACGGATATTGTGTAAGGTGACTTGATTGCCTTGCTGCTCATAGGAGAGTAGCCGGGAAACCTCAGGATTCCAGTCCCGATCCTGACGAGGCTCCATGCTTAAATAAGCCAGTAAGCTGACCAGAAAGGCCAGCAGATAAAGCACTGTATCCACCTGGCGGGAAATCAGATGCTTGGTGAAATAAATGCCCAAGACCACACAGGCAAATAGAAGCCAGAGACCGATCAGAATGATGCTGCCAATTTTACCCAAGGGTTGTTGCACCCAGAGCATCAGGCTCAGCCAAAGACTTGAACACAGGACAAATACACTAAACAGACTCCCTAATAACCACAGGCTCCAATGCTTTTCTGAATGGTCTTGTCCTTGCATGTTCAATCTTTTATAGAAAATAGGCTTTATTTTCTGTATGTTGCGAACTCAAATGCAATACCGGTTTTGTCATCGATATGTTGTTCTGATGCAACTTTTTTGAACTGGGCCGGAATTTCCGGATAGTAGGCGTGACCTTGCACATCCAGTTCAACATGGGTCAGTTCCAGACGATCAGCGATCTCCAGAGTCTGTTTAAAGATTTCACCACCGCCAATAATAAAAATAGCATTCGGTTTTTCTGAAGTCTGCACATCGGCCACGGCTTGAGTCAAGGCATCTTCAATCGTATGCGCGACTTTGACGCCTTCAAAAGACCAGTCAGGATCGCGGGTAATCACCCAGTTCACACGTTTAGGCAGCGCACGGCCCATCGACTCAAGCGTTTTACGGCCCATGACAATCACGCCACCCTGGGTAATTTCCTTAAAGTGCTTGAGATCTGCTGAGATATGCCAAGGCAGATCATTGTCTTTACCAATACAGCGCTGCTGATCCATTGCCACGACATGAACGACTTCTAAATCCTGAAATGCCATACCCATACTCAAAAACAGATAAAAATTATTGCTATTAAAATGCAAAATCCCACTTTAAGCAAAGTGGGATTTGAATATTTTCCGGGGCTTAACCAGAATTAAACTGCAACTGGTGCTTTAATTCCTGGATGTGATTCATAACCGACAATTTCAATATCTTCGAATTTGAAATCAAACAGGTCTTTAACTTCAGGATTCAGTTTTAACTGGCATAGGCCTAAAGGCTCACGACTGAGTTGAAGTTTGGCCTGTTCAAAATGATTGGTATATAAATGCGTATCACCGCCCGTCCAGACAAAATCGCCTACATCCAGATCACACACCTGTGCAATCATATGAGTCAATAGGGCATAGCTGGCTATATTAAATGGAACGCCAAGGAAAACGTCAGCACTGCGTTGATAAAGCTGGCAAGACAATTTGCCATTATGTACAAAGAACTGGAACAGGGTATGGCAAGGCGGTAAAGCCACCTGACTCGCTTCATTTGGATTCCAGCCAGACACAATCAGACGGCGTGAATTCGGATTGGTCTTGATTTCATTGATCAGCCATTTGATCTGGTCAAAACCATCCTGATTGTAGCTGCCATCCGCATTTTGAGTAGCACCAAAATTACGCCATTGATGGCCGTAGACTGGACCGAGTTCACCTTCTGGACGACCAAAACGCGCGGTCTGTTCCGCAGTTGCCCATTCATCCCAGATGGTCACTTTATTATCCTGAAGATACTTTACATGGGTATCGCCTTTCAGGAACCACAGCAGTTCAATCACGATCGAACGGAAATGAACTTTTTTAGTGGTGAGTAAAGGGAAGCCCTTGGAAAGATCAAAGCGCATCTGATGACCAAATACCGAGCGTGTACCTGTGCCGGTACGGTCGCCTTTATCGCCGCCGTTGTCGAGGATATGTTGTAAAAGGTCAAGATATTGGCGCATAGGTCTCTCTTAAAATCTGTTGCAAATTGCTTTTCTTTGAATTGGGCAATTTAAAATTGCGCTCATCATAACATTTTTTTGAGCACTTCCGCATAGCAGTGAAAATGATTAAACATAAGAGAAAAGGGCATAAAAAAGCATCCATGATGGATGCTTTTTTATCATCTTTTTTAAGCTGTTGGCTTACCGGTATGTACCGTATGGATCAGATCAGACAGGTCATAACCCAGAGATTTAGCATAGGCCAGATATTCCTGTTTGGTTGCTTCATCCAGTGTCGGCTTACGATGCAGGAGCCATAGATATTTCATGTTTGGCTCACCAACCAATGCAGTTTCATAATTGTCATCCAGTTTGAGAATCCAGTAATCCCCTTTGGTAAAAGGTACCCAGCGCAAACCTTCAGGCAAGAAACTGACTTCCAGTTTGCCATGTTCCGCATCAACAATAGTGGCTTCCCCAATAGATTCATCGAGTCTGCCCGCACCATCCAGACAACGGTTCTGGACGCGGACTGTGCCATTTTCATTCAGGCTGTAGGCTGCGGAAATATCAGTACTGTCTTCAGGTTGGTGTTTCATAGGCAGACGGGCAATTTCGTACCAGATCCCTAAATATTGTTCTAAATTGAAATTTGAAATAGTCTTTACATCATGACTCATATTTTTCTTCCTCATCATCTCAATTTAAATTTACTAAATCAGTCTAATACGAGAGTTGTTAGCCGGAATGATGTAATCCTGTAGTGAAATGTTGACTTTATTATCGTGAGTAAAATTACAGATTTAGTCAGAAAGGCGCTCAAATATTGATTTAGAAATAGTCTGAGCAGAACTGCTAATTAATTTGAAAAGTAGTGAATTTATAACTTTTTTGTGAAAATTGTAAATTTTATAAATCTAAAAGAAATAACAAGTTAAGTAAAATTAAACAAATGCGGAAAAATATATTTACATTTTTAACGTGAAAAGTAACATTTAACCGTCTAGTATTCACCGCGTGTTGAAGATTTGAAAGCCAAACTTACAGGCGAGGAGTACTTGGTCCAATATGATTTATGATCATCAAGTGAATATGAGCGAAGTGCATGCTCCTGTTCAAGCGAACGTCATAATTCGTTCCCAATCGGGACAAAATTCCAAACGTCAGCCTCAGCGCTATACCTCTGTGTCAGCTCGTAACAAAAGCTCTGAATCTCGCAAGACTTTCGGTGCAATGAACGGCCAGCGTTTCGATATTGAAAAATTCACCAGCTACCTGCAAGGCATTACCCGCAGTACTAGCACACAGAAATGTGCACGCAGTATTCGCGTCGGTTTGCAGTCTTCAGGCGCAAAAATTGTGAATCATCCTGTTGCCGCAGCTGACTGGGGCAATACCCTCCAGCAATTAGGCTATCGAAAAATCAACCTGTCTTTTGACCGTCCGAAAAAAGGTGATATCTACATTATCGACCGGACTTCACAGCATCAGTATGGTCATATTGCAGCGTATTCTGGTTCTGCTTGGGTTTCTGATTTTAAACAGAATGGCTATGCGGTCTATCGTAATTCCGATGTGAAATACACATATTACCGTCTGGATTCATATCTTTAAATCAGACGCTGAAAATTTCAGAACTTAAAAATGAAAGTCGCGAAATGGTTCAATCTTCGAAGCGTTTCGCACGTTTATTATAAATCGACACGATAAACAGTCCAATCGCCACAAAACCCAAGCATTGTAGACCTAGCGCTACAGTTTTCCAGATCTCATCCGTTTTGGGTAAATAACCGATCAGGCTAATTACTGCCACAATCGGAATCGCCATCGTTAAAGCACGAAAACCTTCGGCATAAGGATTTTCAGGAGAAAGCTTTAATCTGAATTCACGCAAGACGTGTATCAGCATTCCAATCGCCAGACTGATTCCAACAAATATCGGACCCAGTTTCGCTACAGTCGATGCTATGTAAATTACGATACATACCGCAATAATAATGATGAGCTTGAGCTGACGGTTGCAGCGTTCGGAGTACCAGAACTCAAGCATGTGGGGAACCTGAATCCGACTTGTTCTGATTAAGCAAAGACAGAGGCGAAAACAGGCAGATCGTCAAAGCCATAAAGGCAATTCCCTGAGCGCCCGGTAGCAGAATTTCACCCTGTTTCATGTTCATAAAAATCAGGCTGATTAATAAGGCAATCGGAATCCAGGTCAGGACACGATAGAACAGGCCAGTCGGATTTTTTGCTGCGAAATGAATTTTGCAGTAACGACAAATCAGAAAAATAATTCCGGTACCGGCAAACATCAGGATGGCATCTAAAGGCAAAGGTTCCATCCAGTACAGACCTACGGCAATTGCAGCAATCACAACAAAGAACAGCAGTTTTTTCAGGAGCGACACCTGCGGATTGAACCAGAACTCAAGCATGATGATGTATGAACAGAAAAGATAAAAAGCACTTTAGCATATTTTAAATATAAAAAAGCGAGGCAGATGCCTCGCAATATTTAGGAAAATTATCCGTTATTTTTCTGTGGACCCCAGTCATAAACTTTCTTCTGATAGGCATACCAAAGCATCCACAGACCAACCAGGATCATTGGCAGGCTCAGGAATTGTCCTTTACTCATCCAACCAATAAATAGCTGACCATTATCCGGTTCACGGAAGAACTCGACGATAAAACGGGCTAGACCATAGCCGGTCAGGAATACCGCAGAAACTGCCATACGTGGACGTGGCTTGCTACTAAACCACCACAGTACGATAAACAGAATCAAGCCTTCACAGAGCGCCTGATACAGTTGTGAGGGATGACGTACCAGCTGCAGCGGATCGGTTGGGAAAATCATGCCCAAGGCAAAATTTGGATCAGTGACTTGACGACCATAGAGTTCACCACCAATAAAGTTACCAATTCGGCCAAACATCAGGCCTGTCGGAACGCAGGGCGCAATAAAGTCCAGTGTCTGGAACCAGGCCATCTTATATTTCTTGCACCACCATAACATGGCCAGGATTACGCCGAGGAAACCGCCGTGGAAACTCATGCCACCGGTCCAGATCTGGAACAGCCAGAGTGGGTTTTCCAAAAACTGAGAAAAACCGTAGAATAAAACGTAACCGACCCGGCCACCGATAATCACACCCAAAGCCCCAAAGAAAATCAGATCCGAGACCATATCTGGTGTCCAGCCGCGTTGTTTAGCGCGATAAGTCGCCAGTCCCCAGGCAAATAAAAAAGCCAAGAGATACATCAGTCCATACCAGTGGACTTGCAAAGGCCCGAGCGAAATTGCAACGGGATCTATGTTTGGATAGGTGAGCATTCCTGTTCCTTGTGATTCTGTTTTGCACAGATTTTAGCTGAAAGCGAAGAAAATTGTTGTACATTCAATGTGTAAAGATCGAGAGCATCAATTATGTGTATTGTGGCACTGGCTTGGCGAGTTCTGGATGAAACGCCTTTATGTCTGATTTCAAATCGTGATGAGTTCTATCAACGTCCAACACAGGCATTATATGAATGGGAGAACAGTCCGATTATTGCCGGGCAGGATCTGCAGTCTGGTGGTACCTGGATGGGTATAACTGCTTCAGGACGATGGGCAGTGATTACCAATTTCAGGGATGGTAATGACAAGAATAACTACCCAACTTCACGTGGACATATCATTCAGCATTTTCTGGAATCTGAATTGAAACCTATCCGGTTTGCTCAAGAGTTGGAAAAACGTCAATGTGATTATGCGGGCTTTAACCTGTTTGTCGGTGATCGTGATCAAGCCGTCTATATGAGTAATCGTGGTGAGGCGCCACAAGTACTGGCACATGGGGTATATGTAGTCTCAAATGGCCTGATGAGCGAAGACTGGCAAAAGACCAGGCATTTGCGCAAGCGCTTTACTCAGGAGCTTCTGCCGATGCTTCAACAGAACAGCATTCCACAAGCAGACATTTATCATGCTGCCTGGGATATTCTGGAAGATGAACGTAAAGTGATTCCGGCACTATTGCCCAAAACCGGAATTAACGAGGAGATGGAAGAACTCCTATCATCTACATTTATTCAGAGTCCGGTCTACGGCACACGTTGTTCCAATTTTCTAAGATTGCATCAGCAGCATTGGCAATGGCTGGAAAAGTCCCAGCAGGGAGATAGTGCAGGACAGATCGTAGAAAAAGTCATTCAGATCATTGTATAAATAATAGTATTCATGATGATCTTGATAAAAAGCTTAGTTTAAACAGTGAACTCTGAATGTAGATAGGTGTGCTAGGATAAAGCCCATCTATCTACGCAATTTTCAGCTCTCCTATGGCACTGCTCCTTCCGCTTATTTCATTTCTGATTGGATTCTGGGGCGTCCATTATTTAAAGTCGATCCGTCCATTTATGGCGGCCTTGCTGGCACGTCTTTTGATTCCCTTGATTGTCATTTACAACATGGTGTTTTATAAGCCGGGCAGTCTTTGGTTGATCGGTTTTAGTATCTTTAGCTCGCTGTTTCTGTTTGGCCTGTTCTTTCTTTTCTCCAAAAATAAATTGCGGGCATTATGTTTTAGTTATTTAAATGGGGTCTGGCTTGGCTTTCCTTTTGCCTTAGCTGTATTTGGTCCGGATGCCTTAAATACTATTGTTGCTCTTTATATTGGCGGTTCTTTATTTGGCAATGTCAGTGCAGTAGTGGCAGTCAGTGCTGAAAAACAGGCTCCTCAATTCATTATTAAAAATATGTTGAAATCCCCGCCAGTGATTGCGCTTTCTATTGCAGCGATTTTGTCCTTCTGGGATTTTACTACCTATGAAGCGCATCCGCTGATTCAATGGGGCTATGCCACGAACAAGTTTCTAGTGACTTTTGCCGGTATGTGTATTCTGGGAATGTGGTTGAGTAAAGTCAGGATTCAACTGAGTGATTTAAAACGTAGTTTGATCTTGATCAGCGGTCGTTTTGTGCTGGCTCTAGGTCTGGCAGCAGGGGCTTATTTCTTATTACCGATTCCACATCAAGCCCTGATCTATGCTGTGATGATGATGTATTTCCTGCTTCCACCCGCCGCGAATATTGTGGCGCTGGAAACCCATTATCAGGGCACAGGTTATTCAGCGAAATATATTGCCTCAGGAACGATTGCGAGTGCAATTTTGATTGGGGTGTATGGGATGGTGGTACATGCGGTGGTGCCGGGTTTATAAATCTAAAAGTTCTCTCTCCCTCTGGGAGAGAGTTAGAGAGGATGTAAAAGCTTTAGAAGGATGATTTTCCCTCTCCTTTAAGGAGAGGGTTAGGGAGAGGTGTATTTTAAAAAATCCCTCACCCCAGCCCTCTCCCAACGGGAGAGGGAGCAATGAGAGATGAAACTTACTTTTCCAAACTCGCCTTAAACAGTTTCATCGCCTGACCACGATGGCTGATTTTATTTTTTTCTTCCTTGCTCATTTCCGCACTCGCAATACCCAGTTCAGGTAACCAGAACAGCGGATCATAGCCAAAGCCATTTTCACCACGGGCTGCTTCCAAGATCTCACCTTTCCAGATGCCCTGGAAGATTTGTGGTAATGGGTCTTCGGCATGTTGAACCAAGGCCAGTACACACACAAACATGCCTTCAATCGGTTCACCGTCTTTACGCAGTGGTTTCAGGTCAGCCAGTAATTTTTCGTTGTTCGCTGCATCATCACCATGTTCACCCGCATAACGTGCAGAGTAAATTCCAGGTGCACCGCCCAGAACTGGTACACAAATCCCTGAATCATCAGCAATCGCAGGTTTGCCAGAAATACGTGAGGCATGACGTGCCTTGATAATGGCATTTTCAACAAAGCTCAAACCATCTTCAATTGCGTCTTCAATATTCAGCTTACCTTGAGGAATAACTTCAACCGGAAGTTTGAGTTCTGCAAACATCTTTTCAAATTCTGCAATCTTGCCTTTATTATTACTTGCCAGTACCAGTGTGCCTTGGGATAACCAGTCAGTTGAAGCCATATCAATTACTCATCTTTCAAATTACATATATGTAGTGTAGCAACTTGCTGCAGTTTTTAGGCCATAAAAAAAGCACCCGAAGGCGCTCTTTTGCAGATCCAGCTTATTGTGCCTGAATCCAACGGTCTGCACGATCACGTGCTTGACGGATCTGTTCCTGGGTCAAGTTGGCTGCCAATGCAGTTTTTTTGCCTTCAGATAAAGTAATCACTTTATTGTCCAGCATGCCGTCACGGGTAGAGAGTTCATACCACTGATAAGCACCCATATAGTTTTTCTTTTTCTCTTCCATCATCGCCAGGTTAAAGCTGGCACGATTATCACCGCGGCTGGCTGCTTTTTCAAAGTACTGGCGAGCCAGTGTTTCATCTTTCTTGGTGCCAATACCATCTGCCAGCATACGGCCTACATTCAATTGAGCCACTGCCAGACCTTGATCTGCTGCTGCTTTATACCAGGCAAAAGCCTGACGTTCATCTTTCTGAATGTCTTTACCATACTGGTATTTTGTTGCTAAATAAAATTGTGCACCAGGCTGACCTGCTTTAGCCGCTTTAGTCAGACTATGAATGTCCATTACTGAATATTGCGCTGCTTGGCTGGCCACAGAAGGCGTTGGTGCAACGTAATCGGCATGGGCCTGCATGCCAAAAAGTCCAGCCAGTAGCGTCGTACTTAATAATAATTTTTTCATAGAGCGCTCACTCGATAAATTGCGACTTCACCAAACAGATTTGGGAGATGTTTGCTCAGCAAACTATCTTCTTGATTCCCATTCACAGCGAGTCGATTAATAATTTTTATGTTGTTTTCCGCGCATAATGCTTCAAAGTCACGGAAGGTACATAGGTGAATGTTCGGGGTGTTATACCACATATAGGGTAAGGCTTCCGAAACCGGCATTTTCCCTTTTAATGCCAAGAAAGAACGAGTCTTCCAGTGCGCAAAGTTTGGAAAGGTAATAATGGCCTGTTTCCCTACACGCACCATGTCACGCAATAATACGTCTGGTGCATCTACAGCTTGCAAAGCCTGTGCCATCACCACATAGTCAAAAGACTGGTCAGCAAAACGGCTTAAACCGAGGTTTAAGTCCTGCTGGATGATATTTAACCCGCGACTGATCGCAATTGCAATCTTTTCTTGATCAATTTCTAATCCATATGCACGAATATTGTGCTTTTTGCTCATATGGGCCAGCAGTTCGCCATCACCACAACCGAGGTCGAGGATACGTGAACCGGGCTTGATCCATTTCTCAGCAAGTTGTTGGTCAATACGCATTACACAGCCTCCTTCGGTGTTGATCGCAGATGTTCTTCACCGCCCAGGAAGGCGCGCAAGGATTTTACATACAGGGGAATCGGGAACAGGAAGGAGTCATGGCCTTGTTCAGCATCAATATCGACATAGCTGACAGGCTTATGATTGGTAATGAGGGCATCCACGATTTCAACAGAACGTGAAGGCGAGAAACGCCAATCGGTCGTGAAAGAAACTACCAGGAACTTACATTTGGTTTGTGCCATCGCTTTGACCAATGACTGCTGATATTCACGTGAAGGATCAAAGTAGTCCAGTGCCTTGGTCATGATCAGGTAAGTGTTGGCATCAAAGTTACGGCTAAACTGTTCACCCTGATAACGTAGATAGCTTTCGACCTGGAATTCTACATCGAAGCCATACATGAATTTGCCAGATTTTAAATCACGGCCAAATTTCTGCTTCATGGCTTCTTCAGACAGATAGGTAATATGACCGACCATACGTGCCAGAATCAGGCCACGTTTTGGATAGCTGTCATTTTCCAGATAACGGCCATGATGGAAGTCTGGATCAGACAGAATGGACTGACGCGCGACTTCGTTAAAGGCAATATTTTGTGCAGACAGTTTCGGTGCACTAGCAATAATCACGCATTTTTGCAGACGGTCCGGATAATCTACGGACCATTGCAAGGCCTGCATGCCCCCGAGTGAGCCGCCAATGATGGAATACCATACATCGATTCCCAGACGGTCAGACAGCATTGCCTGAGTTTTCACCCAGTCACGCACAGTGACCAGCGGAAAGTCTGGACCGTATGGACGGTTATCATTTTCGGGATTAGGAGAGGTAGGACCAGTAGAACCATTACAACCGCCGATATTATTCAGCGCCACCACAAAGAATTTATTGGTATCGATTGCCTTGCCCGGGCCAATACAGGCATCCCACCAGCCTGGTTTTTTGTCATCTTCATGATGATAACCGGCAGCATGGTGATGGCCAGACAGGGCATGGCAGATCAAAATGGCATTGGACTTATCGGCATTCAGTTCGCCATAAGTTTCTACCATCAGTTCAAAACGTGGGAGGATGCGACCGCATTCAAGCTCTAACGGCTGTTCGAATTGGAACTTTTGTGGGACAACAAGGCCCACTGAGTCAGCTGGAAAAGACACGGGAATGATTCGCCTTAAATCTTTAGTATGAATAAATAAAAGGATACCATTTGCAGGTATCCTTCTAAAGTCTTTTTAATGCTATGAATTATTGCTAATTCAAATACCGGATTTAGACGGCAGCAGCAATCACCTGTTCAGTGCTTAACACATCCTGATCGATCAGACGGTTGGTACATGCAATAATTGCTTCAATCGAAGAGGTCACGATGTTGTCATGCACGCCCGCACCAAAGGCAGATTTACCTGTGCCTTTTACTTGAAGTTCAACCAATGCCAAGGCTTTGGCATGTGCACCTGAACTGATGCTACGTTCTTCATAGTTCAAGACATCAATCGGCAATTGTAATGCATCCAAGATCGCAGAGATCGGACCGTTACCTTCACCACGCAAGTGCTGAGTTTCACCATTGACTTCAATATCCAACTCAATCACCTGATTGCCATTTTCATCTGACAATTTGTAGTTTTTGGCAGAGTAATGAGCATCTTTCGCGGCAACATACGTCTCTTTGAACAAGCTCCAGATCGCTTGTGCGGAAATCTCAGTACCATCTTCATCGGTTTTTTGCTGTACGATTTGCGAGAATTCGATCTGTAAACGACGTGGCAAGGTCACGTTGTAGTTCGATTCTAACAAGTAAGCGATACCACCTTTACCAGACTGTGAGTTCACGCGAATGACAGCGTCATAGTCACGGCCCAAGTCTTTCGGATCGATCGGCAAGTACGGCATATCCCAGATTTCTTCGTTTTTCTGGAATTCGAAACCTTTTTTGATGGCATCCTGGTGTGAACCAGAGAATGCTGTGAACACCAAGTCACCCGCATATGGATGACGTGGGTGGACTGGCAAGCCCGTACATTCTTCAACAGTCGCAATGATTTCGTTGATATTCGAGAAATCCAAGTTTGGTGCAACACCCTGGGTATACATGTTCAAGGCAATTGCCGCTACGTCCACGTTACCGGTACGCTCACCATTACCGAATACACAACCTTCAACACGGTCAGCACCGGCCATAATTGCTAATTCAGACGCTGCGATCCCACAGCCACGGTCATTATGGCAGTGAACTGAAATGATCACGCCGTCACGACGCTCGATGTTACGGTGCATCCATTCCACCTGATCGGCATATACGTTTGGTGTAGAGACTTCGACAGTGGCTGGCAAGTTCAAGATCACTTTGTTTTCTGGAGATGCTTCCCAGATTTCAGTCACAGCGTCGCAGACATCTTTGGCAACTTCTAATTCAGTTGCAGAGAAACATTCAGGACTGTACTGGAAGACAAATTCAGTTTCAGGCTGTTTTGCTGCGTATTCTTTCACTTTTTGCGCTGCATTTATCGCTAACTGTTTTGCACCTTCAACGTCTACGTTCAACACTTTTTGACGGAAGGTTGGAGAGTTAGAGTTGTAGATATGCACGATTGCGCGTTTCGCACCTTGTAAAGATTCAAAAGTACGTGCAATTAAATGGTCACGTGCCTGAACCAATACTTCGATGTAGACGTCATCCGGAATATGACCTTCTTCAATCAATTTACGAGTGAAGTCGAAATCAATTTGAGAGGCAGACGGGAAGCCGATTTCAATATGTTTGAAACCGATTTTTACCAACATCTGGAACATTTTGAACTTCTGCTCGATGTTCATTGGCTCGAAGATCGCCTGGTTACCATCACGCAGGTCAGTACTCATCCAGATTGGCGCTTTAGTAATTTCATTATTTGGCCATTGACGGTCTGGTAAGTCCACACGTTGATACATGCGACGGTATTTTTTACTTGGATCAGCCAACATCATGAGAGAGCTCCTTAGGTAGCCTGGCATACTCGCTTGGTGTAGCAGTTGCTCGGTCTACAGCATAGATTTTGTCTATATATTCGTTTACAGGCAGGTGAGGATAAATTAGATCAATCCTGTATTTTTTAAGTTTTGATCATCAGGATCAACCAGACACCTGCATGGTGAACCTATAATTAAATTTTAGTCCAGAAAACGTGAAAAGTTTTTGCTTTTTCTATGGATTTTAGTCGTATCTTAAAAAAGATTTTCTTATAAAGTTATTAATTGGAGAAATATTTCTATAATCTATTTTAATCTTGTTGGATTTTCCTGTAATTAAGCGATAAGGCTAAAATATTTCTTTATATAATAGCTTTGTTGGAAGTTCTTAAGCAATGCGTACATGAAATCTTTCATATCGAAAAATAAAGGCTAGTTTGATGAATCCAGACTAGCCCTTAATATCATGAAGATTGCTCAGATCAGTATTTAAAATGCAGGCCTAAAACGGCACTAATGCCTTCTGCTTCAGTGGCATAGTGGGAAGAATAGGCTTTGCTAAAATAACGCGTATCGGACAGGTTATTGATATTCAGCTGTAAATCTACATTGGAGTTCACCTGATAACGTGCCATGGCATCGTAACGCACATAACCGGGAACAAATTTGGTATTGGCGGCATTGCCATAGACTTTATCCATTGCCACAGCACCGGCACCCAATGTCAGTTGAGGCATGACCTGATAGGTCATCCATAGAGTTGCACTGTTTTCTGCTACGTTCTGAACCTGATTGCCATTGTTTGTGCTTGGAACATAAACCGGTTCGGCCGTGGTTCCAATATTTTCAAAGCCACCATCAATCAGTTCACTATCCAAATAGGTATAGCCTGCGGAAATTGCCCATTTCTCAGTAATATTTCCATTGATACCCAGCTCAATCCCATCGACACGGGTCTCACCGATATTACGGGTACTGCCATCAGCATCGGTGGAGCGGGTATTGGTTTTTTCAGTACGGAAAATGGCTGCCGTCAGATTCAGTTTATCTTCCAGAAGATCCCATTTAGTTCCCAGTTCCATGGTGCGGACTTTTTCAGCTTTTAGATTTTCAATAGCTGCGCTAATACTTTCAGAGCCATCACCACCATCGATACCGACCGGATTCGAGGAAGTGGCATAGCTGATATAAATACTGCCATTTTCTCTTGGCTTAAAGACCAGACCCGCCTGATAATTAAAAAAGTCTTCTTCATTTTCGAGGGTCAGCTGATCACCTGGAACGGCGGTAATCGGTGTATTGTTTGCACCTGTCACCGCATTATTGAATCGTCCATAGGTCAAGGTTTGCTGAGTTTTGTAATCATCCCAACGTATACCCAGATCCAGAATCCATTGCGGATGCAATTCGATACTGTCCAGTAAGTAGATCGATTTTGATTTGGTCTCGATATCATAACGGTCCGCACCATCTGTATTAAGTGTCCCCGTCCACGCACCCCGGTCTGGATTGTCTACAGAAGTACACCAGCCTAAGGCCACATTGGCAGGAGTACCACAGGCCGCAAAAGAGCTTCCAGTAGCATTCAGACCATTAATAATATATTGGGTACGTTCGGTATCCTGATCTGAATATTCTGCACCCAGGTTAAAGCTGTGTTGAATAGCACCAGTATCAAATTTGCCTGTTAAAGCCAGTAGGTCAGTAAAGGTATCGGTATTTGCGATACGTGAATTGGCCCGTGCCCAGACATTGCCATTCAAAATGAAGTTCCCGCGTGAATCATCGGGGTTGGTCCAGAGGTAGTCATTTTTAGAGCGGTTAAAGACCGCCGTATTACTCAGGGTTAGATTGTCATTCAAATCATGTTCTAATTTTAAAGTACCAATCTGGTTTTCCTGTTTCTGGAAATCACGATCTTTCCAGCCATAGTATTGACCAGCTTTGACATCAATTGGTTTCCCATTACCATTTAAAGCGACATTGGCATTGGTGGCTCCAAATGGATTATTATAGGGAACGCCGGAGTCTGGAATATCATCAGTTTTCAAATAGTAATAACTTAAAGTTCCACGCGTTGCGCTGTCCAGGCCAAAACTGAAGCTGGGTGCAATACCAGCACGTTTATATTCAGCACCGTCATGTTGACCCGCTTTTTCATTCTGGTGGCCCATGACCGCGATACGAGCCGCCATGCCATTGCCGAAGTCCTTGTTAGCATCCAGAGTGATACGTGCATACATATCTGTACCACCCGCAACAGAGCCTTCCAGTGCATCTCCCTTTTTCGCTACTTTGGAGATCATATTAATACTGCCACCCGTAGTGCCCGCACCGCCCATGGCAGAAGCAGAACCTTTGGTAACTTCGACCTGCTCAATGGCAAACATTTCCCGGTTTTGTGAAGTCGAATTTCGCACGCCATCGACGTACATCGAACTTTCCGAGTTATAGCCTCGAATAAAAGGCCGGTCCCCATTCGGATTGCCGCCTTCACCTGCGCCTAAAGTAATACCTGGTACGGTACGCAAAGCATCAGCCAGCGTAGTGACCTGCGTATCTTCAATCAGTTGTTGGGGAATCACGACCACAGATTTTGGCGTGTCCAGGAGTGGCGCAACAAACTTGCTATTGGCTGACTGATCGACTTTTAGACCCGGCACGGGTTCAGCTTGTACTTCCTGATGAATGGTCTCAAGCTGCACCACATTTTCCTGTGCAATCGTGTGTGCAGATGCAAAAGAAAGGGAAGAAACGATGGCTGAAGAAACTATTTTTTTACGAGATTTTATATAACTCATAATCATTCTTTTTTATTTTTAAGTTTGGATTCGCAAATAATAATTATTATTGTTATCGTTGCTATCCTTCTTGCATTGATATTGGCAATGAACAAAATTTAATCAATTTAAAAAATAGATAGACTAGAGTGCGAACTGAGAATTAAAACCATGTTTTTAATATAGATTGATTAAATATGGATCTTATTTGGTTTTTATTGATAATAGCTATTGATAGATAAAGCTATGTTGAATTGCCTTTAAAGACGCTTCAAGGAGTTAAGGGTAAGATATTTAACTAATTTATTTTTCATTTTTATTTTCAATTAAATCCTAATTAATCAATTCCCCTAAATAGACAGCTCGGTTGAATATCTGCCACGGTCGCTGTTCCCATTAAGGCCATGGTAATCTCAAATTCTTCTTTCAGGATTTTGATCACATGCGCTACGCCCAAAGCTCCGGCAGTCGCCAGACCATAAATATAAGGACGGCCAATCAGGACAGCAGAAGCACCTAAGGCAATAGCCTTGAATACATCCGATCCACGACGGATGCCACCATCATAGAGCAGAGGAAAATCTGCTGGCACCACCTTTTTAATCAGTTGCAAGGCAATGAGAGGAGAAATGCAGGTATCCAGCACACGACCGCCATGATTGGAAATAATCAGACCTTTTACCCCATGCTGAATCGCCTGCTGGGCATCCTGAGGATGTACGATTCCTTTTAGAATCACGGGTAAATGGGTTTGCTGTACGATCCAGACTATGTCTTCCCAAGTTGGGGCAATTTTCATTAGTCCGTTAAAGACAGGATGATCACCTTCCTTTAATTCTGGTAGGGGAATATGGGTAGGTGTATGCGGATGTTGCATGCCTTCCGGTAAATGGAAAAAAGCACGACGTTCACGATCGCGGATGCCAGTATGCGGTGAATCTACCGTAATCACTAGCGCCGTATAATTATGCGCTTCAGCCATTTTGATCAAAGCTAAAGATTTTTCCCGATCCCCTTGCCAATACAGCTGAAACCATTTGCGTGGATTGTCCTGTTTCAATGCGCGCATATCGGTATTGGTAAACGTACTGAGAATCATATTGCTGCCCATCACTTCTGCGGCGAGGGCAGAAGCGGCTTCGGCTTCAGGATGAAACTGCTGCTGATGTCCAATCGGTGCCAAAAAAATCGGATGCGGAAATTTCTGTCCGAACATTTCAAGTTCAGTACTGCCTTGGGTCAGATCTTTCAGCATACGTGGCAGAAGCTGAATATCCTGAAACTGCTGTAAATTATCCTGGACACTGATTTCATCCATGGAGCCACCTTGCAGATAGTTCCAGACCATACTGGAGAGATGTTTTTCTGCTTCGACCTCATAATCGGCGATGGTTTGTAGGTAGGCCGGGATCTGGGTTAATGGCGCCATTGGTTCACGTGACATTATAAATCACCCCATTGACGAATCAGGTTGTGATAATGATGGGTCAGTTGTAGGACTTCTTCAGTATCGCCAATCTGCTGGCGTAGTTTGATAATGGTCATGTCCAGATCAAACAACATACTGCGTTTAGCATCTTCACGGATCATACTTTGAATCCAGGTTACGGCAGCAATACGTTTGCCTTGAGTTACTGGTTCAACCCGATGCAGGCTGGTCGATGGATAAACAATCACATCACCCGCATCCAGCTTGACTTCATGGCAGCCATACTGGTCTTCAACGACCAGCTCACCACCTTCATATTCATCGATTTCAGATAAGAATAAAGTTAGTGACACATCGGTACGAATGGCCTGTCCGAGTAGAGGAGAGTAATGAATGGCATTATCGACATGATTGCCATAGGTACCAGAATCCTGATAGCAGTTAAACAGGGGCGGCAGGATATGTTTCGGTAGGGCAGCAGAGGTAATTAAATGATGACTTTTAAGCGCTTGTAAAATGATAGGGCTAATCTGCTGATACAGGACAGAAGAAGAATCCAGCTGCAGGTTCTTTTTGATTTTCTGTGCCTGACTCCCGGCGCTGAGTTGCCCATTCATCCAGTGTTCTGAACGATCTAGTTGTTGTCTCAGTTCGGCAACTTGTGCTTTGCTTAATACTGCCGGGATATGTAACATCATTTTAAAAGCATTCCTGCAATTGAAAATATCGTGCATTCAAGAGAATACACGATATTGATAGATAGAGATAAAAGCTGAATTAAAATTTATAGTTCAGGGTTAAAGCTGCTGAACGTGGTTGGCCTAAGATCACACGGCCACCTCCATTATTCAGCGTGCTGATGTACTCTTTATCTGCCAGATTATAAACATTCAGGTTTAAGGAAGTTTGGTCATTAAAGGTATAACCGGCCATAGCATCAAATACCACATAGCTTGGAATACTTGGCATATTCGCTGCTGCAGTACTATCGGTAATCACACGTTTTTGCTCATCCACATAACGTGCGCCCAAGCCCAGTTTTAAACCAGCAATGTTATAGGTCGTCCATAAAGAAGCGGTCCATTCAGGTGACCAACGTACACTATTGGTCTGGGTCACTACACCCGTGTTGGAGTTGACACTGAACTGGTCTTTTTGCTCGGTTTTCATATGGGCAACACCTGCTGAAATATTCCAGGCATCAGTAATTTTACCGACAGCACCCAATTCGATTCCTTTAACTGTAGTTTTACCTTCCTGAACAGACTCGCGGGTAATTGGATCTTGGGTAAACTGGTTTTCATTTTCGGTGTAGTATGCCGCAGCATTTAAAGCCAGATCACCCTCTAGCAGATCCCATTTGGTGCCAATTTCATAATGATGAGTTTCTTGAGGGTCTGCGGCTGAGCTGTTTATTCCTGTGGATGAAAGGCTAAAGTTACTGCTACCCGGCGGTGTCAGGGATTTGGCATAAGATGCATAGACACTGCTGTAGGCGGTTGGCTTATATAAACCACCGAGCTTCCAGCTGAATAAAGTGTCATGGGCTTTTAAATCTGTTTTGGTTTCAGTCACTGCTAGTGTCGTACTGTCGGTTGAGTAACCCAGCGCATCGTAATTAGTATCGTAATAATCGACACGGACGCCACCATTAAGTTGAAAACGTTCGCCAAACTTGAGCGTATCGAAAAGATAAGCAGCCGCCGTTTGGGTTTCACCATCCGAATAAGCGCCCGTATACACAGGATCAGGCAGATTCTGGTGACGGTCAGGATGATATAGATTCGCGGGTGGTGTGGTGTTGCTTGGCTGTCCCGGCATTTGTGTGGCCAGTGTTCTGGAATGTTGCTGCTCTTTTAATAGTTCTACACCAGCGACCAGATCATGCTCCACTGAACCGGTTTTGACATTCCAGTTCACCGTGCTCTGATTAGCCAGAATTTTATTTTCCTGATCGACACCCTGGCGTGAACGGCTTACTGTCCAGTCTTGAGGATTGGTAGAGTCATTTCTTGAAAGGCTATTAATCCCCGTCAAAGTACGCTGCATATGGGTATTACCCAGACGGGTAATATTGGTAAATTTCAGATTTTCAGCCCAGTCACTTTCGATTTTTGCTGTATACATGTCAGCATCAACATCTTCATGGTCATCGGTATGGCCATAATAATTTTCACGGTCTACTTTAGGTGCACTGGCAATCAGTGGGTCAGCATTCCAGAAACCTTTCATGCCAATCGTTGGAATACCGCCATCCGGAATGTTACGTTGGCGGATATGCTGGGAATAAAGATACAGGCGAGTATCACTATCCAGACCAAAGGCGATAGAAGGGGCAACAGCCCAGCCTTGATTCTGGATAAAGTCGCGGCCTTCTACACCGCCATCTTGACCCATTGCATTTAAACGGACAGCAACGCTGTCATTGATCGCCTGATTAATGTCAGTGGCAAGACGCGTATGTTCAGCCGTATTGTAGGTGGCAGAGACTTCACGACTGTTTTCCAAATGAGGCAATTTGCTGACCAGATTCACATAACCAGACGCCGTACCACGCCCACCTTCGGCACCCGCAGGGCCTTTTACGACTTCCACCTGTTCCAGGTTAAACACATCACGACTTACAGCGCCGAGGTCACGAATGCCATCCAGATAGGTGGAGCTTTGAGTTGAAAAGCCGCGCATCTGGAAGGCATCGCCAGCACTGGTATTCCCATTCTCACCGAGTTGTAGGGTAATTCCTGGCGTATTACGTAAGGCTTCAACCAGGGTGGTTGCACCTTGTTCTTTTAATAAGTTTTTGTTGATAATCGAAACAGTCTGAGGCGTATCTACTAAAGCTTGGCTAGATTTAGCAGAACTCAATTGATCTACTTTATATTCATTTGCAGTTTTATTCTTAACTGTAATTTCTGGAAGCTGAATAACGCCTTCATTGGTGATGTTATCTGCATGAGTGATCAGTGGCAAAGTTGCAGCAAGTGCGACCAATGAAGTCTTGTAATGATGTTTTCGGCTTTTGATATGCGCCATGTGACAGAATTCCTGAATTGAATAATATTTCCCTTACCACCTTGATATGCTCGAGTTCATCAAATAGCAGCAATTATGGAGTTATTGTTATGGCCTTTAACAATTTTGCGAATTGTAGTGATAATAATTATCATTAACAATATTTAATTAAATCATTCTTATGAATTTATGGATGAAATTACTGTTTAATATTCAAACTTTAATCTGGGATTTCTATTAAGAAAAATTTCAAAATAAACTTATTTTTCAGTTTTTTACCTAAGATTAAAAAATGTAATTATTTTCTATTTAAAGCTTTTTATCAAAAGGTTTATAAATACAACTAAATCTAGATTTAAAGTTTTATATCTTTCAGAAAATAAAAATAGCCTCACGAATGAGGCTATTTTTTGATGAGGGAAGAAGCTAAAACTTAGTATT
Organism: Acinetobacter sp. YH12041; assembly: GCF_013419975.1. Taxonomy (NCBI): domain Bacteria; kingdom Pseudomonadati; phylum Pseudomonadota; class Gammaproteobacteria; order Moraxellales; family Moraxellaceae; genus Acinetobacter; species Acinetobacter sp. YH12041. The sequence continues at coordinate 420,155 of NZ_VOZC01000001.1, forward strand.
TAAAGTTCAGAGAAAGAACTGCGTTACGGCCTTCTGCTTCAGTTGCATAGTGAGATGCATAAGCTTTAGTGAAATAACGTTCATCAGATAAGTTATTTACATTTAACTGCAGGTCAACATTTTGATTTACGTTATAACGTGCCATGGCATCATAGCGTACATAACCTGGAACATATTTAGTATTCGCTAGGTCACCATACACTTTGTCCATCGCAACTGCACCCGCACCGATTGTTAACGCAGGGGTTAGATCATAAGTCGTCCAAAGTGTGGCTGAGTTTTTCGCAACGTTAGGCATTTTATTTCCATTGTATGGACTATCTTCATTTGTACATACAGTTGGTCGACCGCTACATTTTTTTCCATTATCAACAGCTTCACTGTCTAGGTATGTATAGCCCGCAGAGACTGCCCATTTATCAGTAAGATTACCGTTTAAACCAAGCTCAAAGCCATCTACCTTACTTTCACCAACGTTAGCATAAGTAGTCGGTGTTAACTGAACTCGAGCATTCTGTTTTTCAGTACGGAAAATTGCAGCAGTCAAATTCAATTTGTCATTAAATAGATCCCATTTCGTACCAATTTCAAATGTGCGGCTTTCTTCAGGATCGAGATTGCTATAATTTTCTGCAATACCTTCTGAACCATCACCTGAGTCAACACCTACAGGGTTGGCTGAAGTAGCGAAGCTTGTGTAAATAGATCCATTTTCACGCGGTTTAAAAGTAAGACCTGCCTGGTAAGTGAAGAAATCAGCGTCACTTGAAATGGTTTCACCTGAAGCATTGGTTTTTTGCTTGGTATCAAAGTCATCCCAACGCAATCCTAAGTCCAATAACCATTGCGGATTGAGTTCAATGTTATCCAGTAAATAAATAGAAGCTGTTTCTGTGGTAGTGGTCGTGGTAGCTCTGTTGGCTGTACGAGCACCTAACCATTGATCACGTGAGTTTGGATTGGTTAAAGAAGTACACCATGCATCATTATTTGCACAATCACTGTTAAATCCACCTGTCGTGCTATCAGGGTAGCCAGGGTAGGTGGTTGAATAGTTACCTTTATCAGATTCTTGTTTAGAGTATTCAACACCTGTATTAAAGCTATGCTTTAGAGCACCGGTATTAAACTTACCTGCTAAAGAAAGTTGATCGCTAAAGGTTTCTGTATCTGTAATCCGTGAGTTAATACGACGCCATACTTTATCATTGAGTACGTTACCTTTTGAGTCATCAGGCTGCGTCCATAGATAATCATTTTTTGACTTGCTATAAATAGCAGTATTACTCAAAGTCAAATCATCAGTCAGATCATGTTCTAATTTAAGTGTACCAATCTGATTTTCTTGTTTCTGGAAATCACGATTTAATAAACCATAGTAGATGCCTTGTTTAACATCGATAGGTTTACCGACAGTCGCTTTTTTATCTTTGTCATAATTATATGGAACACCAGCATCAGGCGTATCATCAGATTTTAAGTAGTAATAGCTTAAAGTCCCACGAGTAGGAGTATCCAGGCCAAAACTGATACTTGGTGCAATACCTACACGTTTATATTCAGCGCCGTCTTTCTGACCTGCTTTTTCATTTTGATGACCCATCATAGCAATACGCGCTGCAATGCCATTACCGAAATCTTTGTTGCCATCTAAAGTGATGCGCTGGTAATTATCGGTACCTTGTGCAATGGAACCTTCTAAAGAATCACCAGCTTTAGCAACCTTAGAGATCATGTTGATGCTACCGCCAGTCGTACCGGCACCGCCCATTGCAGAAGAAGAGCCTTTGGTCACTTCAACCTGTTCGACCGCAAACATTTCACGGTTTTGTGAAGTCGCGCTACGAACTCCATCTACATACATTGAGCTTTCAGAGTTATAACCACGAATAAATGGACGATCGCCATTCGGGTTGCCACCTTCACCCGCACCCAAAGTAATACCAGGTACAGTACGTAAAGCATCAGAAAGTGTAGTGACTTGAGTGTCTTCAATCAGTTGCTTAGAAATGACTGATACAGATTTAGGTGTATCCAGTAAAGGTGCAACAAATTTCTTATTTGCGGAATTATCTACTTTTAAACTTGGTGTCTGTTCAGCTTTAACTTCTTGATGAATAGTTTCGAGCTTGACCACATTTTCATCAGCCACAGCATTTACGGTTACAATCGAGAGGGAAGAGGCAATCGCCGATGAAACGAGTTTTTTACGTGATTTGATAAACGACATGTGGGAACCCGAAAAAAGCATAAAATTTATGTATGCGAATAATAATAATTCTTATTTAAATTAAGAATTACTTGACGATAGGAAATGACGATTTTAAGGATTGTATTAATTGGTTTGATCAATGTGATAGTGTATCAAAATGTTTCTAAGTTAATGTATTTAAAATAGATCTGATTAATAGATTATTATCGTTACTTTTATTGAGATTATTAGAGTTTAAAAATTTTGAAGAAAAGATAAAGAAAAGTTTACTAAAAGTCCTATAAAAATCCATAAATGCCGATGAATGAGATGATCCGTCCAGTTTGAGTAATCAATATATCTACTCTTATTTGAGGGAAGGGATATTTAATCAAAGAAAAATGAATTTGACTGAATAAATTTGATTATTACAGCATCAATAAAGACGATTCAAGTATTGTGTTTTGTATATCTGCAAATGTTGTCATATAATGTGGCACATTTTTATAAACCTGTTATTACCAAATATATAGAGGAAGCCATGCAAGTAACTTCTGAAGCGGTTTCGGGCGTTGCCCGTCGTTTAAATGTTTCTGTACCGACGAGCCGTATTAATGAGCAATTTGAAGCTCGTTTAAAACGCACTGCTAAAACTGCGAAGATCAACGGCTTCCGTCCAGGTAAAGTACCTGTAAACGTAGTTCGTCGTGAATACGGCGCTGGTATCTACCAAGAAGTTGTCAACGACATCATTCGCGACACAGTTTTCGAAGCAATCCAACAAGAAAAAATCAACGCTGTTGGTATGCCAAACATCGAAAAAACTGAAATGAAAGATGATGCTTTAGTTTATGAAGCGACTGTTGAAGTTTATCCAGAAGTTGAAGTGAAATTCGAAGGTCTGGAAGTTGAACGTAAAGCGTCTGAAGTAAATGATAAAGACGTTGAGAAGATGATTGAAAATCTTCAAAAACAACGCGCTTCTTGGGCTGAAACTAAAGGCATGGCTAAAAAAGACATGCAAGTAACTTTCGACTTCGAAGGTACTGTTGATGGCGAAAAATTTGAAGGCGGCGCTGCGCAAGACTTTAAACTTGTTTTAGGTTCTGGTCGTATGATCCCTGGCTTCGAAGATGGCATCATCGGTATGAAGAAAGGCGAAGAGAAAGTGATCGATGTTACTTTCCCTGAAGATTACCAAGCTGAAAACCTTGCTGGTAAACAAGCTCAATTCAAAATCAATGTGAAACTTGTTGAAAAACAAAAACTTCCAGAAATTGATGCTGAATTCCTGAAAATCTTCGGTATTTCTGAAGAAGATGGCGTTGAAAAACTGAAAGCTGACGTTCGTAAAAACATGGAACGTGAAGTGAAAAACGGCCTGCGTAACCAGGTTAAAGGCGCAACTTTCGATGCACTTGTAGCTGCAAACGAAGTTGAACTTCCATCTGCAATGGTTGCTCAAGAAATTGACCGTCAACGTCAACAAATGATCCAGCAGTTCACTCAACAGTTCGGTGCTCAAGGCGCGAAAGCATTTGATTCAAGCATGCTTCCAGATGACCTGTTCAAAGAACAAGCTGAGAAATCAGTTAAACTTGGCGTATTGGTAAGCCGCATTCTTGCTGATGCGAAAATCGAAGTAGATCAAGCGCGCGTTGAAGCTTATATCGAAGACATGGCTTCTTCTTACGAAGATCCAAACGAAGTGATTGAATACTTCAAAAATGACAAGCAACAACGTGCTCAAATCGAAGCAGTTGTACTTGAAGATCAAGTTGTTGATCACATTCTGTCATCTGCTAAAGTGACTGATGCGACTGTAAGCTATGAAGACTTATTGAAAGAGCAACAAGCTCGTCAACAAGGCTAATTCAAGCTTTCCATAAAAAGGCGCTTCGTGCGCCTTTTTTCATATTAGTAATTTCTTGACATATCTGATTTTCACAAAACTAATGCAAAAAATATGATGGAATTATTCGCGATTATTTTGCAATTTCATTGATTATCCCTCATATTGTGATTATGGATTAAGTCACAAAAATTTAGGAATAAATAAACCTATGTATGTTCCAACGATTGAAAACGCTTTAGTGCCAATGGTGGTAGAACAATCCTCTCGTGGTGAGCGTTCTTTTGATATTTATTCACGCCTTTTACGTGAGCGGGTAATTTTTCTGACAGGTGAAGTTGAAGACAATATGGCCAACCTGATCGTTGCGCAAATGTTGTTTTTAGAAGCTGAGAACCCAGATAAAGATATTCATTTATATATCAACTCACCGGGTGGTTCGGTGACTGCTGGCATGGCGATCTACGATACCATGCAGTTTATTAAACCGGATGTTGTGACTTACTGTATGGGTCAGGCAGCATCAATGGGTGCATTCCTGCTCAATGCAGGAACTAAAGGCAAACGTTACTGCCTTGAAAATGCACGTGTCATGATTCACCAGCCTTTGGGTGGTTTCAAAGGCCAGGCATCAGATATTGAAATTCACGCACGTGAAATTCTGTTCATTAAAGAACGTTTAAACCGTTTAATGGCTGAACATAGCGGTCAGGACTATGAAAAAGTGGCACGCGATACAGACCGTGACAACTTCATGACTGCTCAGCAAGCGAAAGAATACGGTCTTGTGGATGAAGTTCTAACGAAACGTCCATAAGTTTTAGAGATTGAGATATTGGAGTAAATATGTCCGAACATCCTCAAGGACAAAAGCATTGTTCATTTTGCGGTAAAACGCAGTCTGAAGTCGGAAAGCTGATTGCAGGCGAGGACGCATACATTTGTAATGAATGTGTGGACGTATGCTTAGATTTGGTTCAAACCAGTCAACAGGTCGAAACCAATGACTGGGCGAACCGTCCTTTACCGAAACCGCATGAAATCCGTGCGGCGCTCGATCAATATGTGATTGGTCAGGACGTAGCGAAAAAGACATTATCTGTGGCCGTATACAACCATTACAAACGTCTGAAAGTACAGACCAATGGTAAGAAAGCAGATGATTCCGTTGAAATTGCCAAAAGTAATATCCTGCTGGTCGGTCCGACCGGTTCAGGTAAAACCTTGCTGGCACAAACCCTTGCCCGTCTTCTGGACGTTCCATTTGCCATGGCAGATGCAACAACCCTAACTGAAGCGGGTTATGTGGGTGAAGATGTTGAAAACATTGTACAAAAGCTTTTGCAAAAAGCTGATTACGATGTCGAAAAAGCGCAAAAGGGCATTATCTATATCGATGAAATCGACAAGATTACCCGTAAATCTGAAAACCCATCCATTACTCGTGATGTATCAGGTGAAGGCGTACAGCAAGCCTTGCTGAAAATGATCGAAGGTACGGTTGCTTCAATTCCACCACAAGGTGGTCGTAAGCATCCGCAGCAGGAATTCATTCAGGTTGATACCTCGAATATCCTGTTCATCTGTGGCGGTGCATTCTCAGGTCTTGAGAAAATCGTACAGCAGCGTCAGGAGAAAGGTGGTATTGGCTTTACTGCAGAAGTCCGTAATAAAGACGAAAGCAAAAAGTTGTCTGAATTGTTCCGTCAGGTCGAAGCGACTGACTTAGTGAAATTTGGTCTGATTCCAGAATTCATTGGTCGTTTACCCGTGATTGCGACTTTGGATGAGCTCGATGAAGAAGCTTTAATGCAGATTCTGACTGAGCCGAAGAATGCATTAACTCGTCAATATAAACATTTGTTTGAGATGGAAAATGTGGACTTGGTCTTTGAAGATTCAGCACTACGTGCCGTTGCGAAAAAAGCACTGGAACGTAATACTGGTGCGCGTGGCCTGCGTTCGATTCTGGAAAATTCATTGCTAGAAACCATGTATGACCTGCCGAGTCGTAGCGATGTAGGCACCGTGGTGGTGAATGAAGCTGTCATTAATGGTGAAGCTGCACCAGAATTTCGTGCTGAACGTCAACCACATGATGAGCCAGAAACAGCGGCAAAAGTTGATTTAAAGGTGGTGAATAGCAAATCTGCTTGATTGCTATTCGTCAGAAACGTGCGAAAACCCCGTGTTTTCGCACGTTTTTTATTTCCAAAAGATAAAAGCAGATGCTAATCTCAACATCTAGGCGTGGACGCCGAAAGCTATAAAAATATATCGCAAAGCACTTGCATACAAGAATAAAGACGCAGTGAGGGATAAGCATGCGTGGAGTCGCAATGGTGCTCATCGGCAGTTTGGCGCTGATGGGTTGTCACGGTAAAAAAGCCGTAGTTGAGCCTACACAGCCACTCAGCACTTTAAAAAATATTGATCTTGAAAAAAAACCAGGCTTCGTCGAACAGCATCGGGTGGGGATGTTTACAATTGGCGGCTGGGTCAACCAGAAACAGGGCAATCATTTTCAGGCAGTTAAACCTCAGCATGAGGATGCAGCAATTGTTTATTTATACCGCCCGGATTCCAAATGGAACCGTCAGGAAATTGTCGCTGCCAGCCTATTTATCAATCAGCATCGTATTCCGAGTTTATTGCATAATCATCATTACTGGATTGAGTTACCTGCAGGCACTTATCGCTTGAGTACCAGCCGTCCTTTAGGTGCTTTGCACTTCCAGAAACCTAAATATCTGGACTTTACCGTAGAAGCGGGTCAATCCTATTTTATTAAGTATGATGAAGAAAATCTAAGCACCCGTCGTAGTGTTCCGGGACCTCTGATGCTGATGCCGAGCAGTGTGGGCCTCAATGAAATTGCTTTTACCCAGTTAAAATCGGACAGTTTTAACTTTTTTGCACAGGATCAGGAAACTGGGAAAATCCGCAAGAAAGCCCAGAAAATTAAGGCAACTGAATATGATCCATCTACAGATGTACAGTTAACCACACCGTTTAAACTCTGGGATCCAAGAACCTGGTAATTAATTTTAAAATTCCAATAAAAAAGCACCCATTAAGGGTGCTTTTTTATATAGCTTAAATTAACCCGCAGCAGCGTCAACTACTGGAATTTTGCCAATTTTCGCTTGCCAGATTTTTGGAGCAGTCGCGTGTACAGATGTACCATTTACGTCAACTGCTACAGATACAGGCATATCTTTCACTACAAACTTGTAGATCGCTTCCATGCCCAAATCAGCAAATGCAACCACTTCAGCTTCACGGATTGCTTTAGATACGAGGTATGCAGCACCACCTACAGCCATGAGGTAAGTCGCTTTGTTGTCTTTAATTGCTTCAACAGCAGCAGGACCACGGTCCGCTTTACCAATCATGCCGTAAAGACCAGTTGCTTCTAATACCTGGCGAGTGAATTTATCCATACGAGTTGCAGTTGTTGGACCTGCAGGACCTACAACTTCATCACCTACTGGATCAACAGGACCTACGTAGTAGATAAATTTGCCTTTCAGATCAACAGGAAGTTCTTCACCGTTGTTCAGCATATCTACCATACGTTTGTGTGCAGCATCACGGCCAGTATAGATTGTACCGTTTAGAAGCAGCGTATCACCTGGTTTCCAAGAGTTCATTTCTTCTTGAGTGATGTTGTCTAGGTCAACACGTTTAGAAGATGAAGAATCCCAAGTGACTGATGGGTAGTCTTCAAGGCTTGGTGCTTGAATATGCGCAACGCCTGAACCATCAAGTGTGAAGTGTGCGTGACGGGTTGCAGCACAGTTCGGGATCATGCCGACTGGTTTGCCCGCAGCGTGACAAGGGTAATCTTTGATCTTGATGTCTAGAACAGTGGTTAAACCACCAAGACCTTGAGCACCAATGCCCAATGCGTTTACTTTCTCGAAGATTTCGATACGAAGTTCTTCAAGTTTGTTTTGTGGGCCACGACGAAGCAATTCGTCCATGTTGATCTCTTCCATCAATGCTTCTTTTGCAAGCATCATGGCTTTTTCAGCAGTACCACCAATACCGATACCCAGCATACCAGGAGGACACCAGCCTGCACCCATAGTTGGAACAGTTTTTAATACCCAGTCTACGATTGAATCGGATGGGTTCAACATTGCCAGTTTAGATTTGTTTTCTGAACCGCCACCCTTAGCAGCAACAGTGATGTCTACTTTGTTACCTGGAACAAGTTTGTGATAGATCACAGCAGGCGTGTTGTCTTTGGTGTTCTTACGGCCAAAAGCAGGGTCAGCCAGTACAGATGCACGAAGTACGTTAGAGTTTTCAAGATAACCTTGACGTACACCTTCGTTGATCGCATCGTCCAGGCTCATGGTTAAATCAAATTTAACGTCCATGCCCACTTCAACAAATACGTTGACGATACCAGTATCCTGGCAGATAGGGCGGTGGCCTTCTGCACACATGCGTGAGTTAATTAAGATTTGCGCGATCGCATCTTTCGCAGCTTTGTTCTCTTCACGGTCGTACGCACGGCTCATCGCTTGGATGAAGTCTTGTGGATGATAGTAAGAAATGAACTGAAGCGCATCTTTAACCGATGTGATCAAGTCATCTTGCTTGATAATAGTTGTCATACAAATATCTCTTGAGCGGGCTGTTAGCTAGCGGGCTAAATTATAAGACAAATGAATCCGGTTGTGGGCGTTTTGCAGGGACATTGGCCAAAAGTTTATAGTTTAAGCAATAAGGAAAATTACTTTGGCTGAAAGATTGGTTAAAAATGACAGGTTTTTGTCATATTTACTGTCATATTTCAGCTTAAAATTTATTGGAATATAATTAAATATATTCTAAATATATGATTTTTATTAATTAATTAAAATTATGAAAATTTCATCATTGTCATATAACTGTCATAAAACTTTTACATAATGCGCTTATCAAATGAATGATGAGTTTTCTTTATGACCCTGACTAGTGTATTGATGGTAATTGCTTTTAGTCTTTATATCGCTGCTACTTGGTTCTACGGCCAGAAAGAAGATCAAGCTTAAGCTTTATCTTCTTTTTTACATTTTAAGAGCTAAAAAATTAGCCTATCTTCAAATCTTCAAATCTTCAAATCTTCAAATCTTCAAATCTTCAAATCTTCAAATCTTCAAATCTTCAAATCTTCAAATTACCTTAATAAAAAAACAATATTTCAATCATCTTGGCCTTGCCACAACACGCCTGTGACACAGTTATTTTTCTTCATTACATTATTAACCCAGAAAAACCCAAAGCCTGAAAACCCTTACACACAGCCAATTTTTTAGGGCTTAGACTGAGGTCTCTCAACTTCTATAAATAGGGCAATTGGAATGAGTAACTTTAATACAAATGACATCAAAGAACATGCTTCAGTAATTGCTTCAGATGGTACTCAAGTTGGTAAAGTGGATCATTTAGAAGGTCAGGACAAGATTAAATTGACAAGAAGTGATGACGAGAATAATGAGCATCATCTGATTCCGGTCAGCTGGGTAAGCGAAGTGAAAGATGACAGCGTGATCTTGAATAAAACAGCAGAAGATGTGCACAAAGAATGGACCACGGTATAAGCATGATCGTTGCCTGACTTGTTCTGGTTTGGCTTAAATAGTCAAACTGGATGCAAGCTTAAATAGGCACTCTGATCTGTTAAAGTGGTAAATGCCAGCCTGTTCGGCTGGCATTTCTTTTGTGTCATCAATCTGTTTATTTTAGTTTTATTTACTCATAGAGCAGATTAAGAACCTGCATAATTTTTTGAGCTAGATAATCTGTAGATGATAGAACGCCTAATGATTACTGAGAAAACTTATAAATAGATCAATAAAAAAACCACCCGATCTTTTGACCGGATGGTTGTGGAGTGTTAAAGAAAATTAACTAGCTTGCTGATCTGCCTGAATCGCAGTTAAGGCTATAGTAAATACAATGTCATCGACCAGCGCACCACGTGACAGGTCATTCACCGGCTTGTTCAAGCCTTGCAGCATCGGACCGACACTCACGACATTTGCCGCACGTTGTACCGCTTTATAAGTGGTGTTACCAGTATTTAGATCAGGGAAGATAAACACATTGGCACGACCAGCGACTTGTGAATCTGGTGCTTTCTGACGCCCTACACTTTCAACTGAAGCGGCATCGTATTGCAGTGGACCATCAATCAACAGATCAGGACGACGCTGTTTCGCAATCTCAGTCGCTTTCGCCACTTTTTCTACGTCTGCACCTGTGCCTGAAGTCCCGGTAGAGTAAGAAATCATGGCAATACGTGGATCAATGCCAAAGGCTTTTGCAGAGTCAGCAGACTGAATTGCAATTTCAGCCAGTTGTTCAGCATCCGGATCTGGATTAATCGCACAGTCACCATAAACATAGACCTCATCTGGCAGCAGCATAAAGAATACTGAGGAAACCAGTGAATATTCAGGCGCTGTCTTGATCAACTGGAAAGCAGGACGAACGGTATTGGCAGTCGTATGTACTGCACCAGAAACCAGACCATCCACTTGATCAAGTGCCAGCATCATGGTGCCGAGTACGACAGTATCCTGTAGCTGTTCACGCGCCTGCAATTCATTGATTTTGCCTTTACGCAGTTCAACCATTTTTTCCACATAATTCTCGCGAATCAGGTCTGGATCAATAATTTCAAGATCGTGCGGTAATTCAATATTGCGTGCTTTAGCAACTTCAACCACTTCTTCCGGTTTTGCCAGCAAGATACAGTGCGCAATCCCACGAGATTGACAGATCGCAGCCGCCTGAATGGTACGTGGCTCATCACCTTCCGGAAGCACAATACGTTTTTTCGCAGTAATCGATTTTTGTACCAGTTCATGACGGAATGCAGAAGGAGACAGACGTGGCTTATAAGAACCATTGATTAGCTGTGCAATCCATTCTTCATTTAAATGACTGGACACAAAACGAGTGACCTGTTCAGCACGTTCAGTATCATCACATGGAATTTCATTGCTTAAATTGGCCAGACTTTGGGCAGTTTCAAAAGTGCTAAGTGGCGTATGCAGAATAGGCAGACCATGTTTAATCGCTGTCTGGCAGAACTCCAGTACAGCCGAATTTGGCTCATAATGTTCAGTCAGTACCAGACCTGCCAATGGAATGCCATTGCTGCTCGCCAAGCTACTTGCCAGCAAGACATCAATACGGTCTGATGCACTAATAATCAGTTCGCCAGCTACAAATTTATGCAATTCATGTTCAATGTTGGACGCAATTAAACTGCTGTGTAAGACACGGCGCTGTTTTGCTTCACCCAAGTTCACCCAGTCTGCTGAAATATGCGCTGCCAGGTCAGAAATACGTGGCACACTTAAAGTATTACTGAATGGAACCAGACCAATGACTGGAAGCTTTTCAGACCCAATATGGGCATGAGTTTTCTGAATAGCTGCTATAAATTTGTTGGTATCACTAATCAGGCGTAAACCAGGATCAATAGTCACCGGGATATGGGCAGAATCTTCAGGTAAGCCTTTGGTGCGCATAAATAATACGCCAGCCATACGGGTAGAAGAGGACCCACCCAGATAACGTAATTGGCTTTCAATTTTTTCAGCTGCCACTTCAGGCTGGTTGATATCAGCATTGCTGACAATGATGACTTTGGCATCGAGTGCCTGCGCCAAGGCTGCATTAAAGCTTGGCGCAAAGGTATCGCGGCTATTGGGCACCAAACCTTCAACAATAATCAGGTCGTGATTTTTGGCAATCTCACGATGCAGGCGTACTGCATCTTCAAGCAATTCATCTGTTTCACCAAGATTAAAGCGCTGAATCAGACTTTCATAAGCAATCGGTTCAACGGTTTCACTTTGGGATAAATGACGATAGAGTGCTGTAGTGCGATCTGTATCCTGACTTTTTTCCTGTGAAAAAGGTTTCACAAAGCCTGCCTTTACCCCTTGGCATTCTAAAGCATATACCAAACCTAAACAGGCTGAAGTTAAGCCAACGCCTTCCCCGGTCGGCACCAATAAAATCGTTTTCATAGTAATATCAGTCGCGCAATAATAGAAATTAGGTAAAAGGGAACCGGGCTTGCTTATGCAAGCGCAGCTTCAGGTTCAGACTTTTTTGCAGTGGCTTGCTCCACTTCATTCTCTACCACAGAATGAGTTTCTTTCGCGATTCGGCCTTCTTCATCAGTCGGAACTACCCAGATTTGTGGGCCTGTACCGTTATCGATCCGACCTTCTGTACCGCGTTTCAAACTGCTATTAGCGTCTTTATCCAGGTTGAAACCGAAATGTGGTAAATAAGCCATGGTTTTTTCACGGATATACGCCGAGTTTTCACCAATACCACCGGTAAAGAACAGACCATCAATACGTGGCAGACCACAGCTTAAAGCAGCTAAAGATTTCGCCAGACGGTAGCAGAATACTTCAATCGCAAGAGTCGCATCTTCACTACCTTGTTCTGAGGCTTCAATCAGGGTACGCATGTCATTAGACAGGTTGTCAGACAAACCAAGCAAGCCACTTTCTTTGTTGAGCATCTTGTCAATTTTATATACATCCCAGCCTAGGTTTGCAGCCAGGAAGCTATGCAAACTTGGATCGACATCACCACTACGGGTCCCCATCACCACACCTTCAAGTGGCGTCAGACCCATTGAGGTATCTACACTTTGGCCATTCCATACCGCACAGGTCGAACTACCATTACCGAGATGTGCTGTTAACCAGCCACCTTGCTTAAAGCTACCAGCCAGTTCAGAACCGCGATCGGACACATAAGCATGGCTGGTACCATGGAAACCATAACGACGTACGCCATATTCAGTATAAAGGAATTTAGGCAGCGCATAACGGTAAGCATGTGCCGGCATGGTTTGATGGAAAGCAGTATCGAATACTGCGACTTGTGGCAAGTCTGGGAATAAACGTTTAGTTGCTTCGATCCCGATCAGGTGAGCCGGATTGTGTAAAGGCGCAAGTGGAGTTGCTTCGCGAATTTTTTCAATAATCTCGTCAGTAATCAGTTCTGCCTTGGTCAGGCTGCCGCCATGTACCACACGGTGACCAATCGCATCCGGCTTATAGTTCGCCAGACGCTCTAAACCTACTTCTAGCGCTTTCTTATGATCTGCGAAAGGAATGTGAATATCGACTGGTTCATTACCGACAGTCACACCTTTAATACGGGCATTTTCTGTGCCTAAGTTCTCAGCTAAGCCGTGAATACGGAAATTCTTTTCTTCAAGCAATAGGGCAAACTTGATTGAAGAAGAGCCACAATTAATAACTAATACTGATTTAGACACGATTGTTTACCCGATTCTAATTAAAATTCTCATCCATTTTGTTGACCTGTCTGCTGGCAAAAGCGACACAAGATAGATCTGTGATCATGTTTTAACATGGGTTTTTTTACTGTCCTAGATAGACTTTAGCCGATTAGACTTAAGCATTATCGACCACAGCGACAATAATAATTAAAATTTATCAGTTCATAGTTTTCATTTATAAATAAAATACTGTTAAAAAATGATCTATTAAACTGTAGCTTATATTTCTTAAAAATAATGTTTATTTATTCTATCTTTTAGGTATGGATATGAAGAAATTATATGCAATTTTATAAAGGCTTCGTATTTACTTGAACATGTCTTTTATTCATCTAATGCATAAAAAATCAGCCTTGCGAACAAGGCTGATTTTATTATCTATTTACTGGCGAATCTGACCATCGCCGAAGACTACCCATTTCTGGGAAGTCAGGCCTTCTAAACCAACCGGGCCACGGGCATGAATCTTATCCGTCGAAATACCGATTTCCGCTCCTAGGCCATATTCGAAGCCGTCAGCAAAGCGGGTAGAGGCATTGATCATGACTGAACTCGAATCTACACCAGCTAAAAATTCACGAGCGATGCTGTAATTCTCAGTGATGATTGAATCGGTATGATGTGAGCCATATTTATTGATATGTTCAATGGCTTCCTCAACACCCGATACGATTTTAACTGCCAGAATCGGACCCAGATACTCGGTGTACCAGTCTTCTTCTGTTGCGGCACCTACCTGATTGCCCAAGATACGCTGGGTTTCACGACAACCGCGAAGCTCTACCTGTTTTTCCTGATACAATTCAGCAATTCGAGGTAGGAAATCTTCAGCCACTTTCTCATCAACCAGCAAAGTTTCCATGGCATTACATACGCCATAACGATGGGTTTTGGCATTTAAAGCAATGGGCAGTGCTTTGAGCAGATCAGCCTGTGCTTCAACATAAACATGACAATTCCCGTCCAAATGTTTAATCACAGGCACACGCGCCTCTTCAGTAATGCGTTCAATTAAGCCTTTGCCACCACGCGGTACGATCACATCGACATATTCAGTCAGGGTAATCAGCTGACCAACCGCAGCACGATCAGTCGTATTAATCACCTGAACTGATGCTTCAGGTAAACCTGCCACTTTTAAGCCATGCTGGATGGCAGTTGCAATGGCCTGGTTAGATTCCAGAGCTTCTGAACCGCCACGCAGAATAATCGCATTTCCAGATTTTAATGCCAGTGAAGCAGCTTCCAGAGTTACATTCGGACGTGATTCATAAATCATGCCCACTACGCCCAAAGGCACACGCATCTTGCCAAGCTGAATCCCTGTAGGACGGTAAGCCATATCAGTGATTTCACCAATTGGATCTTTCAGGCTGATCACATCTTTCAGGCCCTGTAACATACCTTTAAAGCGTGCGGGGTTGAGTTCTAAGCGATCAAGCAGGGCACTATCCAGATTGTTCTGGTGAGCTTTATTCATATCAATCTGGTTAGCAGCCAGAATAGCAGCTTGACTGTTTTCTAAAGCGGTATAAATTGCTGACAATGCGCTGTTTTTAGTTTGGGTAGACGCACGAGCCAAAATGCGAGAAGCCTGGCGTGCCTGCTGTCCTACCGTTTGCATATATTGTTCAATAGACTCTTGCATAGCGGTTCAATCACTTAGAAATTTCACTTTGATATTAACAGTCTGATGCCGGACAATGAAGCCCAACACTTAAAAATCATAAGCTTTTCACTGTTTCTAAACATTTTGAAATTGTTTTATCTTTAAAAGCAGATAAGTGGTTGTCGAATCAGTTGCTTGTGAAAAGCCGCTCTGTATAGAATGAAATGTAGCGACATAGATGTCATTGATATAATTACTACAGCGCAGGATGCGTGTTCAGGATAATCGGAATAATCCTGAAGCATAAGATCTGTAAATAATGACTTGCACAATAAAAATAAGGCAAGGACGGAGGAAAGGAATATGAATTCCATTATCCAGATGGATGCCCAGGCATTGGACCAACATAGCCATTACGGTTTTTTTGATCTTTATGATAAGCACAGTTTCAAGCAACCAGCACGTACGACATGGATCGATGGCTGGAAAATCGAGTATATGGCCATTGCGCGTCCTGATACTTTGCATATGCGCCCAATGGTGATTATTGGGGGAGCTTTTCAGAACTTTAATTCTTACAAATATTGTGTAGAACAGTTATTTGATGCGGGACCTATTATTTTAATTGATTTACCTTCCATGGGGGCCAACCAGCAAATTACTAACGTTGATACCGGCTTATCTGCAGGAACACTTGAACTGGAAGATCTGGCAGCGATGCTAGGCCAATGGCTGGAGCAGATGCAACTGCCTAAGGTGGCTATTCTAGGGATGTCTTTAGGTTCAGTGGTGGCTTCCTGCCTGGCAGATCAGCGTCCTGAACTGGTAGACCGTATGATTTTGATGGGTGTAATGCAGAAAACCCGCAAAAGCTGGCGCATGCTGCTGGAAGAATCTTTGCATTTAATGAAAGAACAGCGCATGGACGAATTTGGCCAAGCGGTGATTCTGTACTTGGTCAATCATGCACGTTTAAAAGAAACCCGCATGTCACCAACAGCAAAACGGCTGTTCTTTAAGCAGATGTCCGAGTTTACAGCGACAGAACAGGACCGCTATGACATCAACTGTAACCGTCTTTTAAGACTGACCAATGTACCGATTCCTCAATGCAAAGTTTTGGTGGCTTGCGGGCAGTATGACAGCTTTACCTTGCCGCATGAAAATGCCAATTTTGCCCTGCAATGTCCAAATATGCAGTATGTGCAGATTGCTTCTGCAGATCATGTACCTCAGTTACAGCGCCGTAAAGAAACCATGCATCTATTTGCAACTTTCCTGCGTGATGAGCCGGTTGATCAACTCGAAGGTATTATCCCGTTCACCCGTGAACAGATGCAGCAGATCGAACGACGTGGGGAAGAGCGGATTACGGTTCAGGATCCACAGCGTTATTTAAGTCATCGTCATTCTGATCTGGTATTCAAGGCAGAAATTATCGATATGAATTTCTTTGGGGTGTTGCTGGAATTAGAACCTGGATTAACTGATCAGGCAGCCGCGTATCCACGTGATCTGGCTTTACATCTGGAAGATGAAGAAGGCGAGTTCAAGATCGAATGTCTGATCTTCGAACATGATGACACTCAGTTACGTGCCTTGTTCAAGCATGGCAGTTTTGATGTAGCAGAGCGTTTATTACGCTTTGTCCAGAAAGAGAAAGCACTTCAACAGGCTGAAGTATTCGATGCAGTCATCTAAACAATAGAATTCATAAAAAACAGCGTAATTAAACGCTGTTTTTTTTCATTGCATGAATCATCCAGACTAAATCTCCCAAATGTTCATCCTGTTCATAATGAGGATTCTGCTGTCGAGGTTCTGCAAAATAACGTTGTGGCTGTTCGACCTCCACCTGCATAAACCCAGCTTGCTGAAAAAACTGCTGTAGTTCTTGAGGTGATTTAAAATGAAAGGTAAATGCACTGCGTGACATGAATTTTAGCAGACGGCTACAAGCCCAGATAAAGCTTGCCAGTTTATTTTTGACCGGTTCAGGATAAATATCACTGAGATAATGCACTTCACTGAAACCTTGACCATATTCGTTAATACCTTTGAGCAAGGTAAACAGCATTTTTTGATCAAAGTAATTGATCAGGCCTTCACTAATAATGACTAAAGGCTGCTGCGGGTCAAAGACTTTAAAAATATTCGCCAGTTCTGCACTAAAAATATCGCCGCTCAATACTTCCGGGGCATCCTGATCAATCTGCTGCAAAGCATTAGTTTTGATCTTGGCCATATCGGGCAGATCCAGCTCCCGATAATTAATCCCGGGAAATTTCTGTCTAAAGTTCCAGCTGCGTGGAGAAAGACCGCTGGCAATTTCCAGTACCTGTAATTGAGGATATTTACTAATTAACTGACTTAAGTGTTCATCAATCATTTGATGACGCTGTTTCAGGGTGGTACGCATACTGCCACCGACATGACGCTCAGCCCATGACTCCAGTGGATGAACCAGTTTGGCAAGAAATTTACCTTTAGAGGTGGCAAATACCGGATGTGAAATCCCCATTTTGTACCAGATATAGCCGGTATAATGTGCGGTAAAAGAAATATGGCGGTGTTGCGAAAGAGATTCTGTCATGTCGTCCTGACCTTATTGTTGTTTTAATTCAATGCTGCTCATTAATATAGCAGTCTTTTCAACATGATAATAAAAAAGGAACACCTTGTCGTGTTCCTTTGTCGTATTCAGATCATTTAAAAATTACAGAACCTGATCTCTAAACTGGCTGATTTCATCACGGATCTGGCGCCACTCATCTCCAAGATCCAGTTCAGTGCCGATCTGAATCTCTGGAATTTTTCCGCGCATGCGTTCCAGACGCTGCTGATTTGGCAGCGGTAGCTCCTGAATGCCTTCAAGTGCGATACACTGTGCTGCGCGATCATTGCAGACTAACCCCATATCACAACCTGCTTTCAATGCCGCCTGAATACGGGCATCGGCACCACCAGCCACACAGGCAGCCTGCATGCTTAAATCATCCGAGAACAGTACGCCGTCGAATCCAAGTTCTTGACGTAACACCTTCTGAATCCAGAATTCTGAAAAACCGGCTGGATTTGGATCAACCTGACTATAGATAACATGGGCAGGCATAAGCGCATCCAGTTGGGATTGTAACTGGATAAAAGTCTGCATATCCTTTTGCTGGATTTCTTCATAGCTGCGCATATCAATGGCAGCGGCCACATGCGAATCGGCCTTAACCGAACCATGTCCCGGGAAATGCTTACCGGTCGAAGCCATGCCAGCACGTTTCATACCTTTCAGAAAAGCACCAGCTAGTGGAATAATATCTTGAATATTTTTGGCGAAACTACGGTCACCAATCACATCGCTAATATCATTTAAATCCAGCACAGGCGCAAAACTGAAGTCAATTCCAACTGCCAGTACTTCGGTGGCCATCAACCAGCCACATTTCTCGGTCAGTTCCAGCGCTTTTTCACGATTAGTCTGGTAAAGCTCACCAAATTTACCCATGGCAGGCAGTAGGGTAAAGCCCTGTTTCAAGCGCTGTACACGGCCACCTTCCTGATCCGCCGCAATCAGAATATCTGGACGGACCTGACGCATATGATCAGTCAAAGCGCGGACTTGGGCAGGAGATTCAATATTGCGACCGAATAAAATTACACCACCGACTTGTGGTGCACCCAAGAGTTCAATATCTTCTTGAGTAAGGGTAGTGCCTGCGATGTCGAGCATCAATGCGCCAATCATATGCGGAATCCATTTTAGAATTTTCGGGGAAAACAATACCTGAATTCTGCAATGATTTGCTACACTTTGTCAGCACAGAATATGATAAAACTACACGACATAAACATATTAAGTTGTTTAAGATGCTGAATACTTTAAGTTCTGCTCGAAAAGCAACACGGTCAAATTGGTCTTGAGGCCAAGGAAGTACGAATTATTTATGAAATTTCAAACAATAGCTTGTGCAGTTGCGATTGCGACAGGCGGATTATTTTTTACCCATGTGGTGAATGATGCAATTGCAGCTGATGGTAAAGAAGTAGTCAGCAAAGCAGTGCTTCAACCTTCTCAAGAACAGGCATTGGTATCCCGACAACTGGCAACTCTCGTTGATCGCCAACATTATTTGAATATGCGTCTGGATGCTCAGACTTCACAGCGTATCTTTGATTTTTATATTGATAGTCTGGATGCAGATCACAGTCTTTTTCTGGCATCTGAAATAGAAGATTATAAAAAACGCTATGGCGCTACTTTTGGTGCCAATCTGAAAGCTGGTAATTTGTCTGGCCCTTATGAAATTCATGCGCAGTATCGTGAGCGTTTAGCCCAGTTCTATACCTTTATGCTGGAAGAACTGAAAAAACCGCAAAATCTGAACCAGAAGAATGTATATATCGAAACGGATCGCGAAAAAGCGCCATTCTTTAAAACTCAGGCTGAACAACGTGCTCACTGGTCAAAAATGCTGGTCTCTCAGCTGATTAATCTGACGATTAGTAAAGAGGAAGAGCAGGCCAAGCAGAATGCACTCAAAGCCAATCCGGAACTGGCGAATGGTCAGGATCTGACTGGGCCGGAAGATTTAACGCCTGCTCAAACCCTGACTAAGCGTTATACCCGTCAGTTAGAACGTCTCAGCCGGATCAAGAGCGATGATGTACTGGACAAAACCCTGAATGCGATGATGCTGACTTATGATCCGCACAGTAATTATTTCCCGCCTGTAGATGCGATGGAGCTGAACCGTCAGACCACTTTGCAGCTGGAAGGGATTGGGGTGTCGATTCGTCCGGAACGTGGTAATGAAGATTACACCAAGATTGAAACCATTGTAGAAGGTGGGCCTGCCAGCAAATCAGGACAGGTAAAATCAGGTGACCGTATTGTTGGCGTTGCTCAAGACGGCGAACAGATGGTTGATGTAATCGGCTGGCCGAGCAATGAAATTGTTGGCCTGATTCGTGGTAAGCGCGGCACTAAAGTAACGCTGAAGTTATTAGGCCCGGGTGCGACCATGGGACAGGCGCGTAATGTTAGTCTTGTACGTGATGTGATTCAGGAAGAAGATGCCGGGGTTAGAACCCGTACCGTTGAAATCCAGCGTGATGGTAAAAAATATCAATATGGTGTGATTGAAATTCCATCTTTCTATCTGAACTATCGTGCCCGTCGTGCGGGTACCGACTACCGTTCCGTATCAGAAGATACCAATAAGGCCCTGAAAGAGCTGGCTGCGAAGAATGTTGCCGGTATTATTGTAGACTTGCGCAATAACCCGGGTGGTTCACTTGAAGAAGTGGCACGTATGCTGGGACAGGTGATCAAGTCAGGTCCTGTGGTTCAGATTCGTGATGGTAACGGTAATGTCAGCGTCTTTGAAGATGATGATGGTGGTGCACAAACCTATGCCGGTCCATTGGCAGTAATGGTGAACCTGGCTTCTGCATCTGCAAGTGAAATTTATTCAGCAGCAATTCAGGATTATGAACGTGGCATCGTGATTGGTAGTACCACAACAGGTAAAGGAACTGCGCAGGTTCAGCTGGATAGCTTGGCACATGGTCAGGCAACACTGACTCAGCGTAAGTTCTACCGTGTGACGGGGGGTAGTACCCAAAACAAGGGCGTGATTCCGGATATCAAGCTGGTCGATATCTATAACGAAGAGTTTGGTGAACGTAAGGCTAAAAATGCCCTAGAGTGGGATACGATTCCAACTGCGCCATTTAAACGTGAAGGTGTGGTCCAGAAATATGTACCGGAACTGGCCAAGTTATCTCAACAGCGTGTCGCTCAGAATCCTCAATTCAAGTATCTGGAACAGCGTACAGCGGCTATGAAAAAAGTCGAAGACCAAAAACGTGTAGTTCTGGATCTGGAACAGCGTAAAGCTGAGTTGCTGGATATCGAGCGTAAAGCTTTAGAAGCTGAAAATGCCCGCCGTGCTGCAACCGGCCTGAAACCTTATCCAAACTGGGAAAGTTATCAGGCATCTCTGGATGCCATGGTTGAAGCCCGGGCGAAAATGAAAGCCAAAGAACGTCCGGCATTACCGGAAGAAGAAGCTTTTGTGCTGGAAGCCGCACATGTCTTGGCTGACTATGCTCAAGTACAGTCAAAACAGTAACTTTAACATAAAGTAATATAAGTTCTAAAAACAGCCTATTTCGATAGGCTGTTTTTTTGTGCAAATAAAATGCAATATCAATTAAATATAAAGTGCTATGTAACTAAATAAAAAAGAAAAATTTGTGATTTATGTCGAATAAAAAAGCTGGAATATTAAATTTAATCAATTGATAAAATCTCAAAGACTTCTAATATATAAGCTGAATTTTTATTTTATCGATTCAGGGCAATTTTAAACTTCACTCCAGCTACTGAAGAGATAAAAATATTGCAATAAATTTTGTATATAGCTTCAAGTTTGAAGCAGTCGGGATGAACTCTGAAAAGAGTATTTTATTTTTTATAGGGCGTAAATTTAGCGGGGAATCGTGCGAATACAGCTGCGCAATAAAATAAAAATGATCGACCAGATGGAACATTTTATATGATTCATGCTCATCATGATGTCAGTCTGCTCATTGGATCGATGGCTGTGGCATTTATTGCCTGCTATTTGACGCTTACGCTTGAGCAGATGCTATTTCGTAATGTATCGCTAAGGTTGAAAACCCTTATTTTACTGTTCAGCGGTGGCTTGCTGGGGCTAGCAATCTGGGGAATGCATTATGTCGGCATGACGGCAGCTCATTTTCCTGATGCTTATGATATCGATACTGCACTCACCTTAAGTTCTTATGTGATTGGCTTTGTGGGAGCAACCTTTGCCATCTGGCTCACCACCCGTAAAACTTTGCCTTGTGCCCGTCTGATTCTAGGGGCTGTCCTGATGGGGCTGGGTATGTCAGGAATGCACTATGTGGGCATGCTGGGCCTGAATGTTAAAAATCATGTGACTGCCTATCACCCTTTATTAATGATCTGTTCGATTCTGATTGCGACAAGTGGGGCGGGACTCAGTTTCTGGGTGGCATTCAAATATCGACAGGCTGTGCAAAGTACGATCCGGATGAAGCTCGTGGTCGCAAGTATGCTCACGTTGACCATTGTCGGGATGCATTATACGGGAATGGCGGCACTCAGTTTTTATGAAAATGCCCATCCATTGAGCCAGATCAGTCATTCCCACTATGACTTGCTATTTTCAGTCATCCTGATTAGTTGTCTGGTACTGGTGACTGCATTTGGCGTAGCCATGCTGGAGTTACGCTTTGAATCACGTAACCGTCAGCTGATGCTGGCCAATAAAGAGCTGGCGAATCAGGCGATTCAGGATAATCTCACCAAACTGCCAAACCGTTTATATCTGGTCAAATATGCACAATTGCTGTTTTCTGGCCGGCAGCAAGATGCTCAGCATGAAATCGCTTTTTTATATATTGATTTGGATCGCTTTAAAGCCGTGAATGATGTGTTTGGCCATCACGTTGGGGATCAGCTACTGATTCAGCTGGCTTATCGTATTCATCAAATTCTGGGAGATGATTCCAAACTGCTGCGTATCGGTGGCGATGAATTTCTGCTGGTGCTGGAAAATACTACAGTAGAGCAGGCCTCGAAAATATCAGAAAAGATTCTGGAACTGATTCAGGAAAGTTTCCAGATCAGTGGCAAGACCATCAATATCTCGGGCAGTATCGGGATCGCCATGTATCCGAAGCATGGCCAGAATCTGCAGGATCTGCTGATCAATGCAGATGCCGCCATGTTGACTTCCAAGTATCAGGGACGGAATACCTATTCTGTTTTTAATTTCTCGACCGATCAGCATGAAAGCAAAAGCCAGAGTAAACTGATCAATGATCTGTATAAGGCAGTAGAAGAACAGCAATTTATCTTGGTTTATCAGCCAAAATTTACCCATGATGAGCAGATCTGTGGTGTAGAAGCGCTAATCCGCTGGAAGCACCCATTGCATGGTTTGCTGGGTCCGAATATGTTTATTCCCGGAGCAGAAAAAACCGGTTTGATTATTCCGATGGGCTACTGGGCTCTAGAGCAGGCCTGCAAACAGATTCAGCTCTGGGAAGCTGATCATGCTGATTTTTTCCCAATCGGCGTCAATTTATCTGCGGTTCAGTTTGAGCATAAGCATCTGATCAGCACACTGGAACAACTTCTGAATCAATATAAAATTGATCCTCAACATTTGATGATCGAGATTACCGAATCGACTGCCATGCATCATATTGATTCGAGTATCCGGACTTTGCAGCAGTTGCGTCAAATGGGCATCCAGTTGGCGATTGATGATTTTGGTACCGGGCATTCTAGCTTCCTGTATTTAAAAAACCTGCCTGTCGATGAGCTGAAAATTGACAAGGAATTTATTCAGGGTCTGAGTGCAGGTTCCAAGGAAGAAATGATTCTGGAAAGTATTATTCAGCTGGCCATTAAACTCGGTTTAAAAGTGACAGCTGAAGGAATTGAAACTGTGCAGCAGGCAGAAATTTTAACCCGTTTGGGCTGTCAGCAGATGCAGGGCTATCTGCTGGGTAAACCGATGGATGTCGAGCAACTTGAAGCTAGGGCCTTTGTTTCTTAAATTCAGTAAATCCCTATTTAGAATTTTTTATGATTAAACTAATCAATTGTAAATTATAAAATTTATGTGGTTATCGATTTATAATTTCTAGATTGGGTAGTGAATTAAATCCGTTAAATCGACGAGCCAAAAAAATATCAGTTCAACCAGAAAAGAGAATGGGAAACTGCGATTTCTCCAGTTTATAGGGCTGCTTATTGGCTCTAGAAATCTGCTACAATATCGTCAATTTTTCATATTGATCGTATTTGATCTTGAGCACTGCGGTTCTGCAGTAGGTATTTTCCATGAGTTTTAAAGATGAGTTAGCGGCACAGGTCGCTCAGCGACGTACATTCGCCATTATTTCCCACCCCGATGCCGGTAAAACCACCATGACAGAAAAACTGCTGTTATGGGGTCAGGCCATTCAGGTTGCAGGTATGGTGAAAAGCCGTA
Source organism: Acinetobacter sp. YH12041 (assembly GCF_013419975.1). NCBI lineage: Bacteria > Pseudomonadati > Pseudomonadota > Gammaproteobacteria > Moraxellales > Moraxellaceae > Acinetobacter > Acinetobacter sp. YH12041. Next base: position 444,200 of record NZ_VOZC01000001.1, read on the forward strand.
AATCGGATCGTGCAGCCACTTCTGACTGGATGGAAATGGAAAAAGAGCGTGGGATTTCGATCACCACGTCCGTCATGCAGTTCCCGTTCAAGGACAAGATGATTAACCTGCTGGATACCCCGGGACATGAAGATTTCTCGGAAGATACTTACCGTACCCTCACTGCGGTAGACTCAGCGCTGATGGTGATTGACGGTGCAAAAGGTGTCGAGGAACGTACCATTAAATTGATGGAAGTGTGTCGTATGCGTGACACCCCCATCATTTCTTTCGTCAACAAAATGGACCGTGAAATCCGTGAGCCTTTAGAGCTGCTGGATGAAATTGAAAATGTCCTGAAAATTAAATGTGTGCCGATTACCTGGCCACTCGGTACAGGACGTGACTTTGCAGGTGTCTATAACCTGCTCGAAGAAAAGTTCTATGTCTATAAAGCCGGTTTTGGTTCAGTGATTACTGATATCGAAGTTCGTGATGGCTATGATCATGCAGACTTACGTGAAAAAGTCGGAGAGCTGGCTTGGGCTGCGTTTGAAGAATCGTTGGAACTGGTACAAATGGCCAATGAGCCATTAGATCGTGAAGAATTCCTGGCAGGCCGTCAAACTCCAGTGCTGTTCGGTACTGCTTTGGGGAACTTCGGTGTCGACCATGTTCTGGATACATTTAGCGAATATGCACCGCCTCCAAAAGCGCATCCAACTCAAGACCGTAAAGTAGAGGCAGATGAAGAAGGTTTCACAGGCTTTATTTTCAAGATTCAGGCCAATATGGACCCGAAACACCGTGACCGTATTGCTTTCATGCGAATCTGTTCAGGTAAGTATGAAAAAGGCATGAAAATGAAGCATGTGCGTATCGATAAAGATATCCGCATTAGCGACGCCTTGACCTTCCTGGCCGGTGACCGTCAGCATCTGGAAGAAGCATGGCCGGGTGATATTATCGGTCTGCATAACCACGGTACCATCCAGATCGGTGATACCTTCACTTCCGGTGAAAAACTGCAATTTACCGGTATTCCGCACTTTGCGCCGGAAATGTTCCGCCGTGTCCGTCTCAAAGATCCATTGAAGTCAAAACAGCTGCAAAAAGGTCTGAAAGAGCTGTCTGAAGAAGGTGCGACTCAGGTATTCATGCCACAAAACAGCAATGACCTGATTGTTGGTGCTGTGGGTGTGCTGCAGTTCGAAGTGGTAGCATATCGTCTGAAAGAAGAGTACAAGGTGGACTGTATTTATGAGCCAGTGAGCATCAATACAGTACGTTGGGTGTCTTGTGCAGATGAGAAGAAATTCAACGAATTCAAGAAAAAAGCCCATGACCAATTATCTGTAGATGGTGGTGGTCACTTGACTTATCTTGCACCAAGCCGGGTGAATTTACAGCTGATGCAAGAACGTTATCCAGATATCGTATTCCGTAATACACGCGAACACTAAGCCTTCAGGCTTGGAAAATGTTAAACAGCTTCTCCGGAAGCTGTTTTATTTTGTGCTACATTTAAACGACTCATTACTTATATCTCTAAAAAATCATGAAGTTTAGTAAGGAAATCCTGCTCGGCTCAGTCATTGGCTGTAGTTTGTTACTTGGAGCATGTGATAAAAATGAAAAAAAACAGCCAGCTACAGAACAAAAAAAATCTGCAGCAGTCACCCCTGAAGAAAAAGCCAAATTTTTGCCTTACCTGAATATTCAGGAGAAATCGGCCGATATTGCCTTGCCATTTTGTGAGACCAAAAACTGTATTAATCTGGATATTCAGACCTTAAAGACAGCCGATTCCTGGCTAAACCAGTCTATTGAAAAGCAGCAGGCGAAAGTGATTCAGGATCAAATTGGCCTAAAGCAGGATATGAGCCTGCAGCAGGCGGTTAATGCCTATGTAAAAAAATCAGATGCCTGGCAAGCCCAGCTCAAACTGAACAAGGCCTATGAGTTATCGCTGTATACCCGCATTCCTTATCAGCGTAATCAATTTGTGTTAATGCAAATTGGGGTAGACAGCACACAGGAAAATATCCGCGTTAATGAACGCTATTATTTTTTTGTGGCTGACCGGCTGCAGCAAAAAATACTCAGTCCTCTGGATATTATCAATCCTGAACAGCAGTTGCAGATGGACCAAATTGTGCAGCAGGCTTACCAAAAATGGTTAAAGGACAATAATGCGGAAGTCCAGCAGAAAGCTCCAAAAAAACTGTATTGGGGGCAGGCGGACTGGTTCTTTGATCAGGAAGGAATTGGTCTACATTATCGGAGTCAGGAAATTAGCAAAGATGCCAAACAACTGGACATCTATTTAACCAAAGAACAAACACAACAAGTCTTGAAAGTGGATATTTATCAGAATATGTTCTAACAGGTAGGTCCTGCAAGGATAAATGATGATGTTGAATAAAGGTTAATGCATGTCAAATTATAAGAATGTTTTATGTCTGTCAGTATTGGCATCAGCAGTTTTGCTGAGTGCCTGCCAGCCTAAGGAAAGAGAGCCGAAAGAACCTGCTGCACCTGAAGTGGTACAGGCTCAGCCTGAAGTGCTGAAGCTGAGCGGTGATACTGAGAAGCTGAAACTGGCCTTGCCTGAATGTGAAGGAAAAAACTGTCCTGAGATTTCTATTGAGCGATTGAAAAGCAATCAGTCATTTATTGATGAATGGATAGATCAGCAGATTCTGCAGCAGCTACAGGGTATTTTGTCTATTGATGCGATCGAACCGGCGAAAGCATCGGCTGCCAGTGAAGCTGAAGCCGCTGCTTCCGAACCGCAAACTGCATTAGCCAATGTCCAAACTCCGAAACAGCAGCTTGAACAGCAGATTCAGCCGCATATGCAGACTTTCCTGAATCTGGATAAGGAGTTGAAAGCACTCAGTGCCAGCCATAGTATCAGCCTGATGATCAAACCGAGAATTCTGCAGTCTGGTGATCCACTCGCGACTGTGGTCTTAAACAGTACCCATTATCTGGGTGGTGCGCATGGCGCTTCTGCTCAAACCTACTACAATTTTGATCTTGAGCAGAAAAAGCTGATTAAGCTGGACGATATCATTCTGCCTAAACAAAAGGCTCAGCTCGAAGCCAAAGCTTATGAGGCTTTTAAAACCTGGGTGATGGAATCTAAACTGGCCAATGATGTAGCCGAATATGAACAGGCCTGGAAATTCAAACTGACTGATAATTTCTATCTGTCTAAACAGGGATTGGCACTGCAATATGCCGAATATGAGATTGGACCTTATGTGGTCGGTTTGCCACGTCTGGTCATTCCTTATGAACAGTTGAATGGCATTTTGAAACCTGAATATCTGCCTCAAACAGAGAACGCTGCTTCAGAAGCCGAGCCTGCAACTCCTGCCAAAGCACGCTGATGGTTTCGTTATTTGATACCCATACCCATTTTGATGTTCCCGATTTTGATCATGATCGGGAACAGCTGGCTTATGCATCCAAAGCAGCAGGGGTGGAGCATCTGGTCTTAATTGGTTTTTTACAGAGCCGGTTTAAGGATTTATTGCAGACGCATCATTTTATTAATGAGTTGGCCAATGCACCACAAAGCCATCTGGCACCCGGCCTGCATCCATTCTATATTGAGCAGCATCAACTAGAGCATTTACAGGATCTGGAGCAGTTATTAAACACAGAGCCTTGTATTGCGATTGGTGAAATTGGCTTGGATACTTTTGATAAGCGGCATAAACAGCCGGAACTTTTTCAGAAACAGAAGGATTTTTTTGCTGCACAGCTGGAACTGGCGCAGCAGTTTGATAAACCTGTGTTACTGCATATCCGTAAATCCCATGCCGATGTTTTACAGATTCTAAAACAGCATCGGTTTAAGCAAGGTGGTATTGCCCATGCCTTTGGTGGCGGGATTGAAGAGGCGAAAGCCTTTATTAAACTGGGCTTTAAGCTTGGAATAACAGGGCAAATTACCAATCCGAATGCCAAAAAACTGCATCAGGTGGTACAGCAGGTAGGACCGGAACATCTGGTACTTGAAACCGATTGTCCGGACATGACGCCCTTATGTTGCCAGCATTCGACAGAACAGCGGACTCGCAATACGCCTGCCAATCTGCCTTATGTTTTGCAAGGCTTGGCCAAGAGTCTGCATATGGATCAGGATGAACTGGCACAGCAGCTCTGGAAAAACACCCATCAGGCTTTACATCTGGCGATCTAAGATAAAACCCTACATCGGTCGGAAAGCGTATTTCAATGTATGATCCAGTGAAAAAAGGTGCATTATGCAATTTCTAAAATGCTTTAGACTTGGCATCATGCATATAAATTATTTTGAGTGAGATTCACATGGCACAAGGACTATTGGCGGGTAAGCGCTTCTTGATCGCAGGTATTGCAAGTAAATTATCAATTGCTTTTGGTATTGCTCAGGCATTACATCGTGAAGGTGCAGAACTCGCTTTTACTTATCCAAATGAAAAGCTGAAAAAACGTGTAGATGATTTTGCTGCACAATTCGGTTCTGAATTGGTTTTTCCTTGTGATGTGGCCGTAGATGCAGAAATTGACAATGCATTTGCAGAACTGGCAAAACACTGGGATGGTCTGGATGGCGTCGTACATTCAATCGGTTTCGCACCAGCACATACTTTAGATGGTGATTTCACTGACGTGACGGATCGCGAAGGCTTTAAGATTGCCCATGACATCAGTGCTTACAGCTTTATCGCGATGGCACGCGCTGCGAAGCCATTACTGGCTGCACGTCAAGGCTGCCTGTTAACGCTGACTTATCAAGGTTCTGAGCGTGTGATGCCAAACTACAATGTGATGGGTCTGGCGAAAGCTTCTTTAGAGGCAGGTGTACGTTACCTGGCATCTAGCCTGGGTGCAGAAGGTATTCGTGTCAATGCGATCTCAGCTGGTCCAATCCGTACATTGGCAGCATCTGGCATTAAATCATTCCGTAAAATGCTGGATCTGAATGAAAAAGTGGCTCCACTAAAACGCAATGTGACCATTGAAGATGTCGGTAATGCAGCATTGTTCCTGTGCTCACCATGGGCGAACGGGATTACTGGTGAAATCATGTATGTCGATGCTGGTTATAATACAGTGGGCATGAGTGCTGAACTGATGCTGGATGCAGAATAAGTCTCTTTAAGAGATTAATTCTCAGCAGAGAAAAACCCTCAAGTTTTTGAGGGTTTTTTATTTTTAACTCTAATTGTTAATGATGTAAGTCTGATGACAAGTGATACAAGAATTTGGATCAAAATAATTTATCTTTCAGGACTTTCCCACTAAGATGTTTAACATAAAAACAAATACAGGATAATAACGATGCTTAAGACACTTCTAATCAGCATGATTTTTGTGATGGGAACTGTGGGGATCACCACGTCGGGCATGGCAGCAGACAATCACTATCATGACAATATGCATGAACTTGACCATCATTTAAAAAATTTCAAATCTGCCAAGGATAGCAAAGAGGCGCGGGCAGCATTGCAAGGCATGCAAAAATCTGTGGAAGTCTGCCAGAAAAATTTACCCTCAGGTCTACAAAAGCTAAAATCCAAAGATGCAAAAATTACGGCTTATCAGGGATTGTTAACTGACTTATTGAAAGAGATTAAACAAGCTGAGCAACTTGTTGCAGCCAATCAGCTAGCCAAAGCACAAACATTGACAGAGAAAATGGATCAGATTAAAAAGCAGGGGCATCAAGCCTTTAAATAAGCCATAAAAAAGACCGCAATTGCGGTCTTTTTTAATTTCAAGATCAAGTGATTAAGCTTGACCTTCAACAGCAGCAGCTTGCGCACGTTGCATGTTCGCTTCGAATTCAGCATCGAAGTTGATTGGTGTAAGCAGCAATTGCGGGAAGCTACCTTTAGTGACCATATCATTCACCGCTTCACGAAGGAATGGGAACAGAATATTCGGGCAGTAAGCACCAAGAATGTATGGCAGACGCTCTTCTTCCACGCCATCAATCAGGAAAATCCCTGCTTGAGTCACGTCAACGATAAACGCTGTATCACCTTCATTGGTTGCTTGAACCACAACTTTTAAAGCCACTTCAAAATGAGTCGGATCAATTTTTTCTGCAGAAGAAGAAAGGTTGATGTTTAACTCAGGTTGCCATTGCTTGGTAAAAACTTGTGCCCCAGGAACTTCAAAAGAAATATCTTTAGTGTAAATACGCTCTAATGCCAATTGTGGTTGAGCTTGTTGTTCTTCACTCATTCTTTAATCCTTGATATGAGGTAGGTTTTAGTAAATTAAGCCAGTAATTCGTCTAGTTTTCCTTCACGCTCTAGGGCATAAAGTTGATCAAAACCGCCGATGAATTGTTCATTAATAAAAATCTGTGGCACGGTACGATGATTGGTGCGTTGCATCAATTCAAGACGCACTTCAGGGGCTTCATTCGATAAATTAATTTCTTTGAATGCAACACCTTTGCGCTCAAGGAGCTGTTTTGCACGGATACAATACGGACATACTGTCGTCGAATAGATAGTAACTTCAGCCATGATCAATCTCCTGTTCGCAGATTATTTGCTTTTCACCAAAGGTAAACCTTGAGCTTTCCAGTTTGTAATGCCGCCATCCAGACGGTAGGCATCTGCATGACCTACCTGTTGAAGCGCAGAACCTGCAACTTGCCCAAGATTACAAATGAACACCAACGGGCGATCAGATGCTTTTAACTCATCAACGTGTTTTGTAATTTGGCTATATGGAATGTTACGGCTACCACTGATGTGACCTTCACGGAAGTCTTTGGCATCACGTAAATCAATCAGCATGGCATTTTTTGCTTTAACTAAAATTCCCAGCGATTGCGGAGAGATTTTGCGACCATTACGTTGACCTTCGATGATGAAGAAGACAACCACGAGTACCGCGAGTGTTCCAAACAAGAAGGGGTGATTCCCCATAAACTCGAACCAACGTTCCACAATTCACCTAATTACAATTTTAAAATTGCCAAGAGTATAGCTCATAAATATGGTGATCAAAATCACCGCTTCAAGGGCTAAGCCTTAAGAAAATTAATTTTTTTGCTGCGCTTCGTTAATTTCGTCAATTAAACGTAAATAGCTGTCCAGTCGGCGCGGCAAAATTTCCCCTGTTGATGCGGCCTGACGTAAGGCACACTGCTTTTCATGCTTATGGGTACAGTTACGGAACTGGCAGTGACCGAGCAGGTTTTCAATTTCCGGAAAACCACTTTGAACTTTGTCCAAGGTCAGATGCCAGAGACCAAATTCACGAATCCCTGGTGAGTCGATGAGAGCAGCGCCATCGCCAAAGGAAATTAGACGTGTGGAGGTCGTCGTATGCTGACCCAGTGCCGAGTTTTCGGAAATGACATTGGTTTTCTGTGCAGCATCCGGGACGATCGCATTAATCAGCGTGCTTTTACCTACACCAGACTGACCGACAAACGCTACAGTTTCCTCATTCAGACGAGCGGATAGTTCTGTCAGATCACCATCGGACTGGGTTTGCATCACTTCATAACCCAAATCTTTATATTCTTTAAGCAGATCCAGAATTGGATCATTTTCCTTAAGCAAATCTGATTTATTCAGAACTAAAAGTGCTGGAATCTCTGCATCTGCGCAAGCCACCAGATAACGGTCAATCAAACCCGGTGCTGGTTCAGGCAATGGCGCGAACACAATCACAATCAGGGAAATATTGGCGGCAACCGGTTTAATCTTGTGGTAACGGTCAGGACGGGTCAGCAAAGAAGTGCGCGGATGAATCGCTGTAATAATGCCGAGTCCGGTATTGGGATCAGCCTGCCATTTGACCCGGTCACCTGTTACCAGCAATTCCAGGTTAGTTCGGGTATGGCAGCGCCAGACACTCCCTAGTTCAATCGGCTTCCAGAATGGCTCAGGTTCACCTTCAGCCACGACCGGTTTTTCAGGATGCTGTTCAGGTACAGACAAGGCCTGGACTTCAAGCTGGCGGCCATAATGCTGCACGACCAGTCCTTCCAGGTCTTGAGAGGTATCGATCTCTTCCTGACGCGTTTTGTGCTGTTTTTGAATACGACGTTGTTGTTGTTCAGTTAAACGACGTTTACGTATTAAAGCCATTCAAATCCTAAAAAACCATGGGAGCGAGATGGCAAAAATAGCATGAAGCGGGGTGTCAGTTACAGCATCGACGTAATAAATTTGCTACTATAAATGTTTTATAGCCTAATAAGATTGCACATTTATGAGCAGCACCCCGGATAGCCGCCTGATTTGGATTGACCTGGAAATGACAGGTCTGGATACAGATAATGACCAGATTATTGAAGTTGCCACGATTGTAACGGACGATAACCTGAATATTCTTGCCGAAGGGCCCGTGCTAGCTGTGCATCAATCTGACCGTATCCTGAATGCGATGGACGAGTGGAATACTCGCCAGCATGGTCAGTCTGGCCTGATTGAGCGTGTACGCCGCAGTAAATTGACTGCTCAGGATGCAGAACGTGAAACGATTGAATTCCTGAAAAAATGGGTCAATCCAAAAGTATCGCCGATGTGTGGTAACTCGATCTGTCAGGACCGTCGCTTTCTGCACCGTTTAATGCCTGAACTGGAACAGTATTTCCATTACCGTAATCTAGACGTATCTTCAGTAAAAGAGCTGGCAAAACGCTGGCGCCCTGAAATCATGAGTGGTCTGAAGAAAAATGCTTCGCATCTAGCGATGGATGATATCCGTGATTCGATTGCTGAACTGAAATATTATCGTGAATATTTCTTCATTATGAATAAATAATCCGAGCAAATAAAAAAGAGGCGAAAGCTTCTTTTTTATTGCTTGGCAGAAAGTTTCTTGTGATAAAAGTTTTCACTGCTTTCAAACAGTACCCAGGTCAGAAGCACCAGAGCAAGATGGGTTTGGGTTTCATATTGATCCAAGATCATCAAAGCAAATAATCCCAAAGTCAGGATACGGATCATGATACTGAGATAATAATTTTTCTGCTTTTTAAAGGTTAAACCGTAAAGATAGAGCAGGAACAGGAAAACCATCAGGGCAAAAAGGGCGTTAAATAGCATGCTGATCTGGCTCCCTTTAGGACAATAATAATTGAAATATTGTGAAGTTTATGATGGTTGTAATTTGATCGATTTTACGTGTGTTAACGATGGCACAAGAAAGCTTTTTTGACTGATTTTGTATCTGAATTTTAGTGGCAGTAAAGTGTCCATGATTTTGCTAAAATGCTCTGGTGTTTTTCTTGCTATTGATGACCTATGACTGATCTGCTTCAAGATGATGAGTATGACCGCCGTTTTGCGGGTGTAGCCAAAATTTATGGTGACGATAGCTTTCATCATTATGAAAACAGTCACGTGATGGTGATCGGAATTGGCGGTGTTGGTTCATGGGCAGTCGAAGCATTGGCACGTACCGGGATTGGTGAGCTCACACTGGTCGATATGGATGTGGTCGCAGCATCGAATATTAACCGTCAGTTACCAGCTATGACGGCGACACTAGGATGTGAAAAAATCGAAATCATGGCAGAACGCTGCCGTTCGATTAATCCACGCATCAAGATCAATCTGATTGACGATTATCTGACGCCAGAAAATGTGAAAGAAATTCTGTCAGGAAATCCTGACATCATTCTGGACTGTATCGATGACGTCAAAGCGAAATTTGCCTTGATGCTGCATTGCCGTTTTAACAAGGTTCCATTGATTGTATCCGGTGGAGCAGGCGGTAAACTGGATCCCTTAAAAATCCGTGTTGCCGATTTATCCAGAACCGAACAGGATCCAATGCTGGCAAAATTACGTGCGCAATTACGTGCTAAAGGCATCTGTAAAAAGCCAAAAGAAAAATTTGGCATCACTTGTGTCTACTCTATCGATAACCCATTCTCGAGTGCAGATGTTTGTGCAAGCGCAGGCTTACGCTGTGGTGGTTATGGGTCTGCAGTGGTAGTGACATCTAGCTTCGCCATGGTTGCGGTATCGGAAGTATTGAAAAAGCTCGATAGTAAAAGACTTAAAGCCTGATTGAGTCAAAAAAAAGCACACGATCTGTGCTTTTTTTTATGCTAAGTTTAAAATGAATTTTTATACATATAACAAAAACAATCTTTTGGTTTTGGAGCAGCTATGTGGTTTTTGCTAGTGCTGGTTTTGGGGATTGGGGCTTTAGCAATCTGGATGTGGAAACGTCCTGATCCGGTGAAACGTGATCAGGCCAAAGCCGTGCATCATGATCTATGGATTGAACAGATTGATGCTCAATTGAAGTATGCAACCCGTCTAAGTACGGATCCGCATCACCCGGACTATGGACGTGCCTATCAAATTTATCAGGGGCTGGCCCAGCAGCAGGAATTGCCGCAGGCTTATGTGGGCATGGCCCTAATGCACTTAAACGGACAGGGCTGTGAGCAGAGCACAGAAAAAGCGATTAGTTTTCTTGAAAAAGCTTATAGTTTAGGTGGTGAGGATGCGGCCTATCATTTAGGCCAGATCTATGATGGTCATCAATACCAATTAAATGATCCTGAAAAAGCCTTGTACTGGTATCGGCATGCGGTCGCGCGTGGTCATCTGGATGCGCAGTATCGCATCACTGAGCTGGCTGAATCTGACCATGACACTGCAGAACAGCAACGTCTGCAACTGTTAATTCAAAATGCCGAGCAGGGACATGCCAATTCACAGTATCAGTTAGCCCAATATTATTTGGCAGATGGTGCAGCGCAAGATTTAAGTCTGGGTATTCACTATCTGTTTCTGGCAGCACAGCAGGACCACTTGGCGGCCAATCAGGATATTGCCGAAGCCTATGCAAATGACAAAATCTTGCCCAAAGATCAACAGCAGGCTTTGAGTTTCATTAAACGCTGTATTCATCTCGGTGATCAGAGTGGTTTATATGATTACTATGCCGGCGTGTTACTCGGTACTATTGATCCTGATCAACGTCAACGGGTGTTTAAGCATCTATTACAGCAGTCCAAAGAACATAAAGATGCACAGGCCAAAACTTTGATCGGGCTGGCTTATTTTCATGGCTGGTATGTACAAAAAAATGAAACCATGGCATTTCGCTACTGGTCTGAAGCAGCACAAACCCAGCATCCACAGGCCTTGAGTCTGATTGCCGCACTATATTTTGAATCCTATCTGGTCGCACATGAACCGCAGAAAGCATTTGAACTCTATCAACATGCCTTGCAAAGCGATCCTGATCATCGCTTGAGTCAGATGGGCCTGGCACTCTGCTATTTAAACGGAGTAGGTGTAGCAAAAGATACGGCTAAAGCTACCCAAATGATTCAGGAAATTGCACAGCAAGAGCAACTTGCAGCACAGTCTGAAGCTGATCTGATTTATATAGTGGGACGTTTTTATGGCTTGCCTGAATATCCACTACCGACACGAGAAAAAGCAATTCAATATTTGAATCAGGCGGTGGCGAAAGGTTCAAGTAAGGCTGCCTGGTATTTGTATCAGGCTTATAGTGGTCTTTATCCAGTCTTTGCAGTGAATGAGGAACAGGCCAAACGTTATCTGCATCAGGCAGCTCAATTGGGAAATGCACAAGCACAGGCCGAATTGGGCATGATGTATTTAAAGGGCAAGAAGGTGGAGCAAGATACGGCTTTAGGACTAAAATATCTGGAACAGGCTTCGAGCCAGCATAATGGTCTCGCACTAAATGCTTTAGGTGAAGCTTTGGAACAAGGAATTGGTATTGAAGCCAATTTGGATCAGGCAATCCAGTGCTACCATAAAGCGGCTGCGCAGGTGAATGCCGATGCTTATAGTCATCTGGGGCGCTTATATACCAAAGGTATTGGTGTAGAACGTGATATTGCAATTGCCCGTGAATGGCTGGAAAAAGGCAGTCTATTAGGACATGAGCCTTCTATTGAACAGCTTAACAATGTAAATGCTTATCTGCATATGTAAACTTCAAAAATAAAAAACCGCTGTTAGTTAGCGGTTTTTTATTGAGCTAAATACTTAAGGCAGTTGTTTGATCGGGCTACCACCCAAAGCTTGCATTAGGGTCACATAAGCATTGTATTGGCTTTGGCGGGTTTGCACTAAAGACAGACGGGCATTCCGCGTGGTTTCCTGTGCATCCAGCAGATTTTTCAATGCTACTGCACCATTACGATAACGCACTTCGGTCAAACGTTCAGTACGTTCAGCCAGTTCAACGTTACGCTGTTGTAACGCAACCTGTTTGGTGAGTTCAGTACGATTAGACAAGGCATTCTCTACATCAGCAAAAGCTTCGTACATGGTTTGACGATACTGGATAATCGCTTTTTCATATTCCAGCTCATTCACCTGTAAATCACGTTTCATATCATTCCATTGTAGGAATGGCAGGCTGAGTCCTGCGCCTAAGGTTGCCACCGGATTTTTAAGTACATCTGACAATGATGAACTGGTAGCCACACCGGTACTTAGGCTGCCAGTCAGGCTGATCGAAGGATAATAACTGGCTTTATTGGCATCCTTGTTGGCCAAGGCTTTACGCAAACGCAGTTCAGTGGCTCTCAAGTCAGGACGACGGGAGAGAAGGCTAGCAGGTAAGCCGGCTTCAATCGACGGTAAAGTAATATTCGGTAAACGTTTAGGTTCCTGAATCGAAAGCTGTTGCACAGGCATATTCATGAGTACTGCCAGCGCCGTACGCGTTTCCACACGTTGCTGTTCAATCTGACTTAAGGTCGCTTGCTGGCTTTGGATCGCCTGTTCAGCTTGAGTCAGATCGAGACCAGATACTGCCCCGGCGCGATACTGGACATTGACCAGATCATACGTACGCTGTGCAGTCGCCAGGTTTTGTTGAACTACGCTATAACGTTCATTTAGATAACCCAGTTGCCAGTACAGTTGAGCAGTCGTACCAATCAGACTTTGTGCAGTCGCCTGCAAGTCCTCTTCAGATGCCAGGGCTTCCCAGCGTGCTGCTTCAGTCTGATTGGCCAATTTACCGAACAGATCCAGTTCATAGCTTAAGCCAGGGAAATTAACCCCAAAACCGGATGAACTGCTGCCATCTTCCAGATCAAAGCTTCTACGCGTGGTTAATCCCGCATCACTGATGCGTACACCTTGCTGACTTTGTGTCTGTCTGGCCTGAATACGGGCTTGCTGCAAATTGATCCCGGCAACGGCCAGATCACTATTGGCTGCCAGTACGTCATTTACCAGACTATTCAATTGCGGATCTTTAAATAGAGTCCACCATTGATCTGCCAGAATATCAGCATGGATTTGCTGGCTTACAGCTTTACTGTTTTGAAAGTTGTTAGGCACCTGTACAGCAGGCTGTTCATACGGCGTTTTCACTACGGCCGCACAGCCAACCAATGAACTCCCTAGAATCAGGGCACTGGCAAGTTTGGTAAGAGTATGCATATCAGATTCCTTATTCTCGAGAAAGTGCATCGACCGGATTCAAACGGGCTGCATTACGTGCCGGGATAAAGCCGAACACAATACCGATCAGGCTTGAGCAGACAAAGGCCGCGACAATCGATGTGGTCGAGTATGCCATCTGGAAGGTTCCTCCAGCAAAATGGGTAATCAGCTGACCGATACCGAGTGACAGCAATACGCCTAAAATACCGCCCAGAATACAAACTAGAACAGCTTCAATCAGGAACTGCTGCAGAATGTCACTTTGGCGCGCACCCACAGCCATCCGTACCCCGATTTCCTGAGTACGTTCAGTCACGGAAACCAGCATAATATTCATTACACCAATACCACCGACGACCAGAGAAATCACCGCAATCGCAGAGATCAGCAAGGTCATGGTTTGAGTCGTTTGCTGAATCGTTTCACGGATACTGTCTGCATTTTGCGTAAACACATCCTGCGCACCGTGACGTTGGACCAGTAAATTCAAAATGGCATTTTCCGCGGCTGCGCTTGGATATTCATCCTTAATACGCACAATGATCTGACGCACATTCGGTTGACCCAGCATACGGCTCATGACGGTAGAATAGGGCAGATACACATTCAGGCTATCATTATTCCCCATCATGCCTTTTTGCGCATCAATGACGCCAATGACCCGGCTCGGTACACTGCCTAAGAGCAGTACCTGACCGACAGGATTGGTGCCATCCGCAAAGAAAGTATTTTGGGTGTTGGTATCAATCACCACATCCTGCGCCTGCTCAGTGATACTTTCCTTATCAAATGGCTGACCTGATTTAAAGGTCATACCTTTGACATAGAAGAAGTCTTCACTAACGCCGTTGACAGTGGTCGATGCTTCGATCTCTTTGAAGCGTCCAGTGACACTGCTGTTGACCGATGGGCTGACCCCATCCACATAAGGCTGTTCTGCCAGTGCATCGGCATCAGCGGGAATTAGCGTCTTAGATTGGGAGGATCGTGAATTATCCCCGAAGCCCCGGCCCTGGAACACGGTAATGGTATTGGTCCCGAGACTGCTGATATTTTCCAGAATCTGCTTTTGTGAACCGTTACCCAGCGCAACGACTGAAACAACCGACGCGATCCCGATAATAATCCCGAGCATGGTCAGGAAGGTTCGCATCCGGTGCGCATTCATGGCCAATAAGGCCATACGGAAAGCTTCACCGAGACGGTCTACTGCAGAACGCCAGCTCGAGATTTTCTTCTGTTCATTTCGGACCAGATTTTTTTTCTCGAAACCATCATCAACTTCAGGCATATTCGGTTTATCTGAAATGATATTCCCGTCTGAAATCTCGATAATACGCGTCGCATTTTTTGCCACGTTATGATCATGTGTGACCAGAATAATGGTATGTCCTTTGGCATTCAGCTCACGCAGAATCCGCATCACTTCAATACCGCTATTCTTATCCAGTGCACCGGTTGGTTCGTCGGCAAGAATCACGTCACCGCCATTCATCAGGGCACGGGCAATCGAAACACGCTGCTGCTGACCACCAGACAATTGACTCGGACGGTTCTGGGTTTTTTCACCCAAGCCCAAATCAGTCAGTAATTTGACAGCACGTTCGTGACGGGTATCTGAATCTGCACCGGCATAAATTGCAGGAACTTCGACGTTACCTGCCGCACTTAAATCACTGAGCAGATGATAACGCTGGAAAATAAAGCCGAAATATTCACGACGTAACTGCGCTAGTTCATCAGCTTCAAGTTCGCGGGTTTCACGGCCTTTAACTTTATAGCTGCCCTTGGTCGGCTTATCCAGACAGCCCAGAATATTCATCAGGGTGGATTTACCCGAACCGGACTGACCGACAATGGCGACCAGTTCGCCCGGATAAATCTCCAGATTGACCCCTTTTAAAATCTGGACCGTGCTTTCACCCGCAGGGAATTCACGAACCAGATTCTTGACCTCGAGTAGAGGTTGCTGTTGTTGATTCATGCTTACATTCTCATTGGGCCGGCGCCACCAGGACCACGGCCACTGCCGCCACGTTTAGCACCGTCATTAGAAGTATCAGAGCCATCTGCAATCACAACTTGATCACCACGTTTCAAGCCTTTGATCACTTGTGCAGTAACACGGTTATTCAGACCAATCAGGACAGGGGTTGGTTTTGCTGTACCGTCTGCCTGCAATACACGAACCATGGCACGCTGAGCTTTGCCTTGTTCAATCAGGGCACGTTCAGCATCAGAAAGTTCTAAGCGAGGAGGACGGTCACCTTCCAGACGTTTACTATCGCCACGGGCTTGATCCTGACCTTCGCCACGTGCAGATGGGTCACCGGCGCCGCGAGAGCCTTCACCACGATTCGGACGTTGTGGACGGTTTGAACCTTGAATGGCAGCCGCTGGAACAGTCAGTACATTACGTGCTTCATCAAGAACAATATAGACTTGCGCCGTCATATCAATGCGCAGCTTGCCATCTTCATTCGGTACATCAAACAGGGCGTTGTAATACACTGCAGAGCCTGAAGTCGAGCTTGAAGTATTGGTTTCGGTATTAATTGAATTTGGTGCAGGTTCAACCTGACGAAGTTTCGCGTAAATTTTCTTGTCAGTATTCCCTAAAGTAGTGAAATACACTGTCTGGCCTTCCTGAACTTTCATGACATCGGCTTCAGAAATTTCAGCCTTAATCGTCATGGTATCCAGCTGCGCCAGTTTCACAATCGTTGGTGCACTTTGATTGGCGTTTACAGTCTGACCTTCTTCAGTCACGATCGCTACGATGGTTCCATCCATGGGTGCCACAATTTGGGTATAACCGAGATCTTCTTTCGCAGTGGCTAAAGTTAAACGTGACTGTTCGATCTGTGCATTAATCGCAGTAATATCTGCCTGAGCGGTTTTGTAGCTGGCTAATGCAGATTCCAGTTCTGAACGCGAGGTTGCATCTTGGGCATACATGGCTTGCTGACGCTTATACTCGGCTTCCACCTTGGCAAGGTTGGCCTGTTTCACGGCAAGCTGTGCCATCTGGTTTTTAATGCTGGCTTCAGCAGTCTTTAAATCATTTTCCTGACGAACAGAGTCAATTCGGGCAATTAACTGGCCTTGTTTGACCTGATCGCCGAGTTGCACATACATTTTTTTAACCTGACCCGAAACCTGGGCACCGACACTGACCATTTTGGTGGCTTCAAGTACACCAGTTGCCAGTACCGAATTTTCAATATCCCCTTGGGTCACTTCAGCTGTAATGTATTGTGGCTGCTGCTCTTTTGGTTTCAGAAAATACCAGGCAGTGACTGCCATCAGGATGGCAATTACAATCGCCATAATGAGTTTCGTAGGTTTTATTTTTGGCATATGGATTCAGATTCGGGTCGTAGGATAACAGTTGATTATAAAAGCGAAATTAGGATAAAACGTGAATTTTTTTTATTTAAAATGAGAACTATTTTCCACTGCCTGGTTTAAAAAAGCATATAAGATAAAACCTGATTTTATATAAGGGATTCATTGAACTATTCCTATTAGAATTATCTTTTTTTAGGTGAAATTTTATACGATTTAGCTATCCAAAAAATATTGATCATATGATGAATCAATTAAATCTTCATGGGAGTATAAAGTACTTCTCAGATAGACTGCATGCAAAAAGCTGGCCACTAAACTGCTGATAAAAATACGCCATAGTGCTGCTCAATATCATGGAAGTTTTTAATGATATTTGTTGTAAAAATAATTCTGCGCTAAAGCCAACCTCTTTTATTTTTTAATCTAATTTTTCGAATGATGTGTTCTATTAAAATTTAAAAAATCTATGTTTTACATATAGATTTAAGCAAATAAAGTTTGTAATATTTAATTCCATAAAAAAAATATGGGTTTATTCATTAAGAGAATATGCTTATTTAATGAGCGAAAAAATAATACGACTTTACTAAGTAAATTGATGAGGTTCATAGATGGAATGGAATGAAAGTTACAATATTGGAATTGAGGTGATTGATCATCAACATCGCCAGATTCTGGACTATATAAATGCTTTAGAGTAGGTCAAAAGTACCGGAGATCGCGATAAAATCCGGGAGGTTTTAGATGATTTGATCGACTATACCCAGTCACATTTCAGCTTTGAGGAAAACCTGCTGGAACAGGTGAGTTATCAATATTTGCCCTCACATCGCGGCATACATGAATTATTTGTCAAAAAATTGAATGATTATCGTCTGAAGTTTGAGCAAGGTCAGTCCATTGAAAAAGATTTGTATCTTCTTCTGTCCAAATGGCTCATCAACCATATTCAGCACGATGATCAGGATTATGTCGAAGCAGTACGGGACAATATGCTGAGCTACCTGCGAACGCAGGAGAAGAAAAAAGGCAAAGGCTGGTTCGCGCGTTTCTTTAGTTAGGCACTCGAGGATGCAAACAAGCTTTGACCGCACATTTCAGCAATGGCCTGCAAGATCAGATGTTCAGGGTTCTCTCTGGACATCCCTTTGATTGCAGCATCGATCCGGATCAAAAGCTGAGGCCAGCTTAAAAAGCGCTGTGGACTTAAACGACGCAAGGCTTGCTGATATAAGCTCACTTTAGTTTTCCAGATACCGATTTGTAAGGCATTTTGTGGCTGTTCAAATAATTGCATCAATAGACGCATTTCTTTACTGATACTCCACAAAATCAGACTCATCGGTTCACCAGACGCAACTAGATACTGAAAGATCTTAATTGATTGCGCCAGATTCCCATTCAGCAAGGCATCACTCAGATCATAGGTGCTGTAACGGGACTGATCCTGCAAGCAGGCATATAGATGGTCAATCTGGATGATATCCACTTCAGCAAAGGTGTCTGCTACGCGCATCAGGCTATTTTTGGCTGCCAGCAAATTGTGCTCATGATGCTGCTCTAGCCATTGCCAGGCGTCATTGGCCAGCTTAATTCCCAGTTTTTCCGCTTCAATCCCGAGGATCTGTTGACGATCTTTTGGGTAGTTCGCTACCAGTGATACATTTACGCCATTGGCATCAATGGTCTGAAAAAAACTGGATTTCAGGCTGCTGGCATCCTGCTTCGGCATGACCACCAAGAGCAGATTATCACTGTCCTGCTGCAGATAGCTTTTTAATAGTTTGAGACCGCTGGCATCCGGTTTGATATTGCCATGCACTTCAATTGCCAGTTGGCTAGAAAATAATGACAGGCTGTTTAAAGCATTAAAGACATTTTTCCAGTCAGAGGCAGAGCTAATATCATAACGCTGGCGTTCAACTTCACGGTTTTGCCAGCTGCTACGGAAAGCATCTACCAGATTCTGTTCCAGTAAAGGCTCCTGACCATGCAACACCCAGGCACCGCGAGCTTCATTGACACGTTTTAATGCCTGGAGGTAGTCAAGTTTCATTGGGTCGTCTTATTGGGCTGGTTGAGTCGAAGTTTCTGGTTTTGCCAATGGCAAACGATTCGATGAAATTTGACGGGCAATCTGCTGGGCCACATCATCAATCAGGACCTGATTTAAGAATTTTTGTTCCTGGTCATCCGTATTCACGGTTTCAATATCATATTGATAGGTACGGGTCGCGATTACGGTACGAGGTTCAGTCACCGGATTGCCTTGTGCATCTTCGATTCGGAAAGTCACATTCAGACGCAATAAGGTTTCCACCAGTTTGCCATTCAATTCTAGACGGCGAGGGGTGTAATCTAGGACACGTAAGACATAAGCATCAGGTGCATTACTCAGCTGTACTCCAGCAGCACCCAGATAAACAGCCAGTTTTTCCTGAAGATCTTCAGTATTGTCAGGCAGGGCCAGACTCATGACTGAGTAAGCTACAGGTGCGGAACTCGGATTGGTTCCTTTTAAATGAAAGCCGCAGCCAACGAGGCCTGCACTTAGACCACAAGTTAAAACAATTGCTGCTAAACGTTTGCCTAAATGCATGAGTATCCTCTTTTTCCCTCAGGGAAATATTTGAAATCCTGAACCGGATTGTAAAGTCAAAGCCCGTTGGCTGGCAACGGGCTTTGTTTGGAATTGTTTTTTAATCCCTCCCTACCTCCCTTTAAAAAAGGGAGGAGACCTCATTTTCTTATTTGAGTTGGGAAGTCCCCCTTTTATAAAGGGGGATTTAGGGGGATTAAATTAAACCACCAAGTTCACTAACTTATTCGGCACCACAATTTCTTTCTTGGTTGGACCAGTCAAGAATTGCTGAACTTCAGGCAAGGCTTTGGCTTGAGCAAGAATGTCATCTTTAGATGCATCTACAGACACTTCAAGTTTGCCACGAAGTTTACCGTTCACCTGAACCACGATGGTTTGTGTATTACGAGTCAATGCAGATTCATCCACTTGTGGGAACTGCGCTTGAGTTAACTCAATCCCAAACTGAGCCAATAAAGTCTGGCTTAAGTGCGGTGCAAATGGTGCCAATAAAGTAAGAAGCGTAGTGATTGATTCACGTGCTACAGCAACGTCATTATCATCTTTCGCTTCAAACTTGTTGTTCGCATTTAACAGTTCCATCATTGCTGCAATCGCAGTGTTGAATGCGTGACGACGTTCGATGTCATCACCCACTTTCTGGATGGTTTCGTGAGTCTTACGACGTAAATCTTGCGCAGCTGTAGAAAGAGCGGCTTTATCGAATTCAGTCGCAGCATTGCCTTTTTCAAGGAAACCGGTTGCCAAACGCCATACACGTTTCAGGAAGCGGTTTGCACCTTCAACGCCGGCATCAGACCATTCAAGTGATTGATCAGGTGGGGCTGCGAACATCATGAACACACGTGCAGTGTCTGCGCCGTATTGGTCAATAATCGCTTGCGGATCGATACCGTTGTTTTTCGATTTCGACATTTTTTCCTGACCGCCAACAATGACGTCCTGACCATCACCTTTGTATTTCGCAGAAGTGATACGGCCTTTTTCATCGCGTTCAAGTTCGATGTCGGCAGGGTTAAACCATGTTTTCTTGCCTGATTCAGATTCGCGGTAATAGGTATCCGCAAGCACCATACCTTGAGTGAGCAAGTTAGTGAACGGCTCGTTACCTTGTACCACGCCTTCGTCACGCATCAATTTGTGGAAGAAACGTGCATAGAGCAAGTGCAGAATCGCGTGTTCAACACCACCGATGTATTGGTTTACAGGAAGCCAAGTTTGACCTGCTTCAGGTTTTACCATGCCATCTGTAAAGTCTGGAGATGCATAACGTGCATAGTACCAAGATGATTCTACAAATGTATCTAATGTATCTGTTTCACGATGCGCATCGCCACCACAGCAAGGACAAGTGGTTTCGTAGAATTCAGGCATCTTGTTTAGTGGATTACCTGAACCGTCTGGAACAACGTCAGTCGGAAGTACCACAGGAAGTTGATCTTCAGGTACCGGCACTTGACCGCACTTGTCACAGTTGATCATTGGAATTGGACAACCCCAATAACGCTGACGAGATACACCCCAGTCACGTAGACGGAATTGAACTTTTACATTCGCAAGACCTTGTGGTTCAAGTTTCGCCAAGAATGCATCAAATGCGCCTTGGAAGTCTAAACCGTCAAATTCGCCTGAATTAACCAGTTTACCGTCTTTAGAGCCGTACCATTCTTGCCATTGAGTTGCGTCAAAGTCTGTATTTTCTGCACCTTTGGCATCAATCACTTGCTTGATGGTTAAGCCATATTTATTGGCAAATTCGAAGTCACGTTCATCATGTGAAGGCACCGCCATCACCGCACCTGAACCGTAAGACATAAGCACGTAGTTTGCGATCCAAACAGGAACTTCTTCACCTGTTACAGGGTGTTTCACAGAAAGACCTGTTGCCATGCCTTTCTTCTCAGCAGTCGCAAGATCCGCTTCTGCCACAGAACCCATACGGCATTCTTCGATGAATGCTTGAAGCTCAGGATTATTTTCCGCAGCTTTTAACGCCATTGGGTGTTCTGCTGCAACTGCAACATAAGTTACACCCATCAATGTGTCGGCACGCGTGGTAAATACAGTTAAACCGTCTGCATAGACTTCCGGATTCGCTGAAGGGAAGGTGATTTCCATACCTTGTGAGCGACCAATCCAGTTGCGTTGCATAGTCAGGACTTGTTGTGGCCAGCCGTCTTTCAGTGTTTCAAGATCGTCCAGTAATTCTTGCGCATAATCAGTGATGCGGAAGTAGTACATTGGAATATCACGTTTTTCAACCAATGCACCTGAACGCCAGCCGCGACCATTTTCAACCTGTTCATTGGCAAGAACTGTTTGGTCTACTGGGTCCCAGTTGACTGTAGAAAGTTTACGGTAGATCAGGCCTTTTTTATAAAGCTGAACGAATAGCCATTGTTCCCAGCGATAGTATTCTGGTGTGCAGGTTGCGAATTCACGATCCCAATCTACAGACAGGCCAAGTTTCTTCAACTGATTACGCATGTAATCAATATTTTCGAAAGTCCATTTTGCAGGAGCGACCTGGTGTGCAATGGCAGCGTTTTCCGCAGGAAGACCGAAAGCATCCCAACCCATGGGTTGTAATACAGTTTCGCCTTTTAGACGGTGAAAGCGGCTGATCACGTCACCAATCGTATAGTTACGCACATGACCCATATGCAGTTTGCCACTTGGGTAAGGGAACATCGAGAGGATATAACGACGTGGACCTTCTACAGTGTCGGCAACTTTAAAGGCTTTGCGAGATTCCCAGTCCTGTTGGACTTGAGGCTCAATCGCACTGGCTTGATATTCTGAGTCAATGTGAGTAGTCATATACGTAATACAAGAGAACGGTTAAAAAAATATAAGGCACAGCATAGCGCAAAATGCACCTAAAAGTGAATTTTGCGGATGGTATTCTGCAGGAAAAATCTAAATTGGCAGACGAGTATGATTAGAAGGCTACACGCTCAGACTGACCACGTTGTAAAGCTTCATTGGCTTCACGCTGTTGCTGCTCATTTTCAGAAACGACAGGCACAGCTGCAGATGAGTTTGAGTTACCCGTTTCGGTCTGGTTCTCATTTTCGGTTGTTCTTGCTGGGGTAGGGGCGGAATTGTTCCAGCCATAGGTTTCTACTTTGCTTTTGTGCTTGGCATTTTTAGGAGGCGGGGTTTTAGTGTAGTGAGTCACGCCTTTGGCATCGACCCATTTATAATATTCAATCGCTAAAGCAGAGCTGCTTGCTACACCTAAAACAAGCGTAGTGGCAAAACTTAATGCGGTCAGGAAAGATCTTTTCATGAGTAAAAGTCCTGAAAATTTCAAGCGGTTAAATAGAGTTGTTATTGTAGAGAATTTTTTGCCATAAGATGATTTTTAATTCAATTAATTTTGTGATCAATAGCGGTCTTATGTTTCAAGCTAATGCTAAAAAAGAGTAATTTTATATAAAAAGAAATTTATTTATAAACAGTTGCATTGAATTTCTTAAAAATTCATTCAATTTTTTTATATAAGACATATTAAAAATTTATAAAATTAAAGTTTTAAGTATATGAAATTTATTAATTTAAATTAAAATTTTAAAGCTAAAAATCATAGTTAAAGTCGAAATTGTCTGTAAAAGCAGCAAATTTCAGACGTATAAACAATAATAGCCTGTTTTTTAAACTTGACTTTAAAGGCTGAAAACACAAGAATGCAGCAATAGTTTTATATGCCTTAGATCGATCACCCTTCGAATAAGTGTCATGTCATGCAATGGGCAATTTTTCTAGCCGAAAAATTGAACAAAGCGAACAAAATATGTTTACCCCAACATGTTTTAGATCTTGTATTGCTCGAACAGCAGGTAGATCGGATTTTTTATTCCTATTGCTTTGAAAACTATGAAATTTGTGTGCTATAACAGTGCAGACAGTTAATGAATGAACACTGCAAATGTCTCCCATTTGTGCAGTGAATAATATAGGGTGAATCACGTTGGAACTTCTATCTGGTGGTGAAATGCTCGTTCGCGCATTAGCGGATGAAGGCGTTGAACATGTTTTTGGATATCCAGGCGGCGCAGTACTGCATATTTATGATGCGCTATTTCAACAAGACAAAATTAATCATTACCTCGTACGTCACGAACAAGCTGCCGGTCACATGGCGGATGCTTACTCACGCGTAACAGGTAAAACTGGTGTTGTGCTGGTCACTTCTGGCCCAGGTGCGACCAATACTGTTACACCAATTGCAACGGCTTATATGGATTCCATTCCAATGGTGATCCTGTCTGGTCAGGTTGCAAGCCATTTAATCGGTGAGGATGCGTTCCAAGAAACTGATATGGTCGGTATTTCTCGCCCAATCGTGAAGCACAGCTTCCAGGTTCGCCATGCCAGCGAAATTCCTTCAATTATCAAAAAAGCATTCTATATCGCGTCATCTGGCCGTCCAGGTCCAGTTGTAGTTGATATTCCTAAAGATGCAACCAACCCAGCAGAGAAATTTGCTTACGAATATCCTGAAAAAGTGAAGATGCGTTCGTATCAACCACCATATCGTGGTCACTCAGGTCAAATCCGTAAAGCGATTGATGAACTGATTCATGCGAAACGCCCAGTCATTTACTCAGGCGGCGGTGTGGTTCAGGGCAATGCTTCAGCACAATTAACTGAGCTTGCACATCTATTGGGTTACCCAGTTACGAATACCCTGATGGGTCTTGGCGCATTCCCGGGCGATGATCCACAGTTCATCGGCATGTTGGGTATGCACGGAACTTACGAAGCAAACATGACCATGCACAATGCAGACGTAATTCTGTGTGTAGGCGCGCGTTTTGATGACCGTGTAACCAATAACCCGGCGAAATTCTGTCCGAATGCCAAAGTCATTCACATTGACATCGATCCGGCGACCATTTCTAAAACCATCATGGCGCACATTCCAATCGTGGGTGCAGTAGAACCTGTGCTGAACGAAATGCTGAACCAGTTGAAGCAAATGAATGTGTCCAAGCCAAATCCTGAAGCGATTGCGGCATGGTGGAAACAGATTGATGAATGGCGTCAGGTTCATGGCTTGAAGTTTGATGTACCAACTGATGGTTCTATGAAGCCACAGCAAGTGGTTCGTGCTCTAGACAAAGTCACCAATGGTGAAGCGATCATCACGTCTGACGTTGGTCAGCACCAGATGTTCGGCGCATTGCACTATCGCTACAAGCGTCCTCGTCAATGGATCAACTCTGGTGGTCTAGGTACGATGGGTGTAGGTCTGCCATATGCGATGGCGGCTAAGCTTGCATTCCCGGATCAGCAAGTAGTTTGTATTACTGGTGAAGCGTCTATTCAGATGTGTATTCAGGAACTTTCTACCTGTAAGCAATATGGCTTGAACGTGAAAATCCTGTGCCTGAACAACCGTGCCTTAGGTATGGTGAAACAGTGGCAGGACATGAACTACGAAGGTCGTCACTCTAGCTCTTATGTAGAGTCTTTACCTGACTTTGCAAAATTGATGGAAGCTTATGGTCATGTAGGTATTCAGATTGACCATGCGGACGAGCTTGAGTCTAAGCTTGAAGAAGCGATGGCAATCAATGATAAGTGCGTATTTATTAACGTAATGGTTGACCGTACAGAACACGTATATCCAATGCTGGTTGCGGGTCAATCGATGCAGGATATGTGGTTAGCAAAAGGGGAGCGCACGAAATGAGACATATTATCTCTGTACTCGTAGAAAACGAAGCAGGCGCGCTTTCTCGCTTGGTGGGTTTATTCTCACAACGCGGCTACAACATTGAAACATTGAACGTTGCGCCAACTGAAGACCCAACACTTTCACGTCTGACTTTGACGACTTATGGTGATGATCACAAGATCGAACAGATCACTAAACAGCTGAACAAGCTGGTAGAAGTGGTTAAAGTGGTGGATCTGTCTGAAGGTGCACACATTGAACGTGAGTTGATGCTGATCAAAGTGAAAGCTTTAGGTGCAACCCGTGATGAAATCAAACGTACGACCGATATTTTCCGTGGTCAGGTGGTTGACGTAACGCCAACAACTTACACGATTCAAATCGCGGGTACGACTGAAAAAATCGACGGTTTTATTGATGCATTAGCAGAAAACACGATTTTGGAAGTGGTGCGTTCAGGCGTGTCGGGTATCGCACGCGGTGAAAAAGTACTAACCATCTAAATTTTTTAAATTATTTCCTCATCCTAATAAGAAGGGGCTTCAGGCAATGTGATCAAGGATCATTGCCTGATGAAACGGACACACAAGCATTTAAGCGGAGACAGCAATGCAAATTTTTTACGATAAAGACTGCGACTTATCTATTATCCAATCTAAGAAAGTAGCAATCATTGGTTATGGTTCACAAGGTCACGCACACGCGCTTAACCTTAAAGATTCTGGCGTTGACGTAACTGTTGGTCTACGCGCGAATTCTACTTCTTGGAAAAAAGCTGAAAACGCTGGTCTTAAAGTTGCTGAAGTTCCTGCTGCTGTAGCTCAAGCTGACGTAGTCATGATCTTGACTCCAGATGAGTTCCAAGCTCAACTTTACCGCGACGTGATCGAGCCAAACATCAAAGAAGGCGCGACTCTAGCATTTGCTCACGGTTTCTCTGTTCTTTACAACCAAGTTGTTCCACGTAAAGACCTAGACGTAATCATGGTTGCGCCTAAAGCTCCTGGTCACACTGTACGTTCTGAATACCAACGTGGTTCAGGGGTTCCTGACTTAATCGCGATCCACCAAGATGCTTCTGGTAATGCACGTAACGTTGCGCTTTCTTACGCTTCAGGCGTAGGTGGTGGCCGTACTGGTATCATCGAAACTTCTTTCCGTGAAGAAACTGAAACTGACTTGTTCGGTGAGCAAGCGGTTCTTTGTGGTGGTGCTGTTGAACTGGTTAAAATGGGCTTCGAAACTCTGGTTGAAGCTGGTTATGCGCCTGAAATGGCTTACTTCGAATGTCTACACGAACTTAAATTGATCGTTGACTTGATGTTCGAAGGCGGTATCGCTGACATGAACTACTCAGTATCTAACAATGCTGAATACGGCGAATACGTAACTGGCGTTGAAGTCATCAACGAACAGTCTCGTGAAGCAATGCGTAATGCGCTTAAACGTATCCAATCTGGTGAATATGCGAAGATGTTTATCCAGGAAGGTGCGTTGAACTACCCATCTATGACTGCTCGTCGTCGTCAAAACGCTGCACACGGTATTGAACAAACTGGTGCTAAATTGCGTGCAATGATGCCATGGATTCAAGCAAACAAAATCGTTGATAAAGAGAAAAACTAATTTCTTGAATCATTTGATTTGAATGCGAAAACCCACTCACTAGAGTGGGTTTTTTTTATATAGTCGAATAATAATTTAAATAAATATAAAAAGATAAGATGAAAGATCGAACTGAATTTTTAATATAGAAAATCATATCTATGCTTGGACTGAAGTAGGAGTAGGTGATCAAGAGTTTGAGCAATATGCATTCGAATTAAAAAATACCAAAACTTCATGGCAGCAAATCCAAACAATTATTTATCGTGATGTATTGTGGGGTAGTTGGCTTTCATTAAGTTTGTGGTTAGCTGTTTTAATTTTATTGCTTAGAGCAGCTTTGTTGGTTGACTGGGGATTTGAAGATAAAAGGTTATCTCAAAAAATAAATCATATTCAAAAATGGCAACTATTTTACAAGTTGAATTCATTGGCATGGATCAGGTATTTAATCGGTTATTAGTTGAGCATAAGTATAGTAAAGAAATTGAAAAGGTAGATGGAACAGACATAAAGCATCAGCAAGTTTGATAATGTAAGAAATGCTAAGCTCCCATAAATCAATTCATAAAACAGTCACACCTTAATTTCATACTTGATCAAAAGTATGGATAGTTATATCTCATTAACTTTTAAATGCCTGGGAATAACCAAATTTTGATTAAGACCAAGGCAGAAAGTGGCTCATAGATACATTTTCACCAAAGTCTTGGGTGTTATAACTGCATTATACTCGAAGCACAATCGATCCTTCTCAGGTTTTGTTAAAGGCTAGATAATTATTCCTAAAGAATGAATTGAATGTGGTGATCCAAACTTATTTCAATAAATATCAGTACACATAAATCATCTATTAACAGTTCAGGGATAGGTCGGATTGAAAGGTTAAAAATATAGTGCAGGAGGCGATGGCCAGCGGTAGAGCAGTGATCGCTAATGATCATGGATGTACTATTTACAGGTGCAACATGATCGGACAGGTTGGCTGAGTAGGGTGGGATAGTGGCAAGAATTCATCTGTTAGATGTCTGAATTAAGCGATTTATAACGATTACAGAAGGATGCGGACATTAACAAACTAAAAAGGTGAATGGCGATTATCTTATGCGTCAATTTGAACAAGCTCTATTTTTCAGTCGTACCAAACCTGAAATACAGGGCATAAAACAATAAGAGCTCTACAATGAAATTTCAGAATGCAAAATTAAAATTTTTAGAAATTGATTTAAAAGGCTGCATTTATCTTAATCATTTTTCACATTCAGAACGCATTGCAGCTTTTTTTAAGATCATTAGCCGGTTGGGCAATGGCGTATTCTGGTATTTGATGCTGATTGCCGTCTGGCTGATTCAGGGTTTGATGTATACCTTGCAGATTGTTTATCTGGTGTTTGGTAGTATGGTCGGAACCTTGATCTATAAACTGCTAAAAACCAAAACAGTACGGCCACGTCCTTATCAGGTGCATCAGGTGATTCGGCTCTGTGAGCATCCGCTGGATCATTTTAGTTTTCCTTCGGGACATACCTTGCATGCAGTGATGGTGACCATCGTGCTGGGTTATATCGTGCCTTTCTTGCTGTTTTTAATGTTGCCATTTGCCATTCTAGTTGCGATCTCTCGAATGGTTTTAGGCTTGCATTATCCAAGTGATGTGGCGGTAGGAGCCATATTAGGCGCACTGGTAGCCACCATGATTGTATTTACGGCACCTTTTTTTAATATCATGTTGTAAAAAATCACGAGATGATCTGGCAAAGGCTCGCAGAATTTTGCAAATTTGCTAAAGTACTACATCACAGTAAATAGGCTTAGGAATAGATATGGGTTTACGTTGGACAGATACCCTCGATATCGCGATTGAATTGTATGAAGCGCATCCAGACGTGGATCCGCAATGGGTTCGCTTTACCGACCTGCATGCCTGGGTATGTGCACTTCCTGATTTTGAAGACGATCCAACCAAATCAACCGAAGGGCTTCTGGAAGCCATTCAAATGGCATGGATTGACGAAGCACGTTAATTGCCAGTTTGAAAAAAGCAATTTTTTTACAGTTTAAAGGCAGAAAAAAGTCCATTATTCGGTATAATGCGGCAAATTTTCATGTCAACAATTGACTTAAGGAGCCAATCATGGCTATTGAACGTACATTATCTATCGTAAAACCAGACGCAGTTGCTAAAAACCACATCGGTGACATCTTTGCTCGTTTCGAAAAAGCAGGTCTTAAAATCGTTGCGACTAAAATGAAACACCTGACTCAAGCTGAAGCTGAAGGCTTCTACGCTGAGCACAAAGAACGTGGTTTCTTCGGTGACCTAGTTGCATTCATGACTTCTGGTCCAGTTGTTGTTTCAGTTCTTGAAGGCGAAAACGCTGTTCTTGCTCACCGTGACATCCTTGGCGCGACTAACCCTAAAGAAGCTGCTCCTGGTACAATCCGTGCAGACTTCGCTGTAAGCATCGACGAAAACGCTGCTCACGGTTCTGACTCTGTAGCATCTGCTGACCGCGAAATTAACTACTTCTTCGCGCAAACTGAGATTGCTCCACGTACTCGTTAATACGCAGTATTCAAACCAGATAAGTGTTATTATACTTATCTGGTTTTTTTATTCTCTGAATAATTCTTTGCTCAGATATTGAGCTTCTCCTTTCATCTTTAGACATGGTTTAGGTATACACATGAGTACTGAAGTGGTCGCTACATCAGCAGTTTCTGATGCACAGCAACAATCTCCGTCCACTCCTGCACAGCAAAATTCTGTGGAAAAAGTGAACTTACTAGGCATGTCACGTCCGCAAATGGAAAAATTCTTCGAAGATATGGGCGAGAAGAAGTTCCGTGCCGGTCAGGTGATGAAATGGATTCATCAGTATTTCGTGACTGATTTTGCCGAGATGACCAATATCTCGGGCAAGCTGCGTGAAAAACTGGAAAAGATTTGTGAAATTAAATCGCCAGAAGTGGTGCATAAAAACTATTCCAAAGACGGTACGCGTAAATGGGTGTTTCGTGTCGGTGATGGTGACGGTTCTCTGGTTGAAACCGTGTTGATTCCGGCAGAAGACAAAACCGGCTCACGTAAGACCCTGTGCATTTCTTCACAAGTGGGCTGTGCCCTAGACTGTTCATTCTGTTCAACCGGTAAGCAAGGTTTCCAGCGTGACTTGTCTCAAGCTGAAATCATTGGTCAGTTATGGATGGCCAACTACTCCTATATGGAAGAAGTGCCTGTGGCTGAGCGTGAGCGTTCAGTGACCAATGTGGTGATGATGGGTATGGGCGAGCCACTGCTGAACTATGACGCTGTATTAAATTCTATGCGCATCATGCTGGACGATTTTGCTTATGGCATGTCTAAACGCCGCGTAACGCTTTCAACGTCTGGTGTCGTACCGAAGATTGACCAATTGGCGCAAGATATTGATGTGGCTTTGGCGATTTCATTACACGCAACCAATGACGAGCTGCGTAATGAACTGGTGCCAATCAACAAAAAATATCCGCTAGAGCAGCTTATTGCCGCTTGTCAGCGCTACATCACTAAAGATGGTAATGAAAGTGCGCGTAAGCACGTGACTATCGAATACGTAATGCTGGATGGCGTAAATGACAAACCTGAACATGCCCAGCAGATGATCAAGCTGCTCAAAGATCTGCCAAGCAAGATTAACCTGATTCCATTTAACCCGTTCCCGCATGCGCCATATGGCCGTTCAAGCCGTAACCGGATTATTTCTTTCCAAAAAACTTTGTCTGATGCCGGTTTTGTGTGTACGATTCGTCAGACACGTGGTGATGATATCGACGCTGCGTGTGGACAACTGGTAGGACAAGTTGCTGACCGTACCCGTCGTGCGGAACAGTGGAAAAAGAAAATTGCGCAGTCCAATGAGATTATGCGCTCACAAGGATAACAAGAGGTCGCCAATTGAGTAGTCTGACATCTAAACTTGCTTTGGTTTCAGTAGTATGTGGGTCTTTGGTTTTAACTGCGTGTCAAACGCCAGATCTAGGTCAGAAGGATCCGGAAAAAGCCACCAAGGTTCGTACTCAGTTGGCGGTTGAATATCTTAAAAACGGTGATCTGGATTCAGCCAAACGTGCGCTGGATCAGGCACTGGAAACTAATCCGCGTGATTCGCAAGCCAATATGATGATGGGGGTGCTGCTTCAGCAGGAAGGCAGTAAACCTAATCTTGAAAAAGCCGAAGGTTATTTCAAGCGTGCAATTTCGGCAGATCCAAAGAATGCCCAGGCACGAAATAACTACGGCACCTATTTATATCAGCTTGAGCGCTATAAAGATGCGATTGAGCAGTTCGAAATTGCTGGCGCAACTTTAGGTTATGACCAGCGATTTCGTGCCCTTGAAAATATGGGGCGGATTTACCTGAAACAGGATGATCTGGTGAATGCTGAAAAAGCCTTCAAACAGGCACTACAGGCTAATCGCGCTTCGTATATATCAATGTTAGAGTTGGCAGAAATTTTTTATCTGAACCAGCAGTTCCCGGCCGCGACTCAAATGTATGAACAGTTTGTACGTGGCGTGGGGCAGAAAAACCAGAGTGCCCGTGCGCTCTGGATTGGCATTCGCACTGCGCGTGCCAGTGGCGATCAGTTAGGCATGCAGGTATTGGTGAATCAATTACGTGCATTGTTCCCTGAAAGCCCGGAATACCAACGTTATTTGCAATTACAGTACAGTACTGAGGCCGTATGGAAGTAAATCCTAATTCAGATTCGAATAATTCGAGCGTAGCTCCAAACGCGTTAGGAAATGTTCAGCGTCCAGGCGAGTACTTACGCAAGATTCGTATTAATCAGCAACGTGAGCTTGAAGACGTTGCCAGAGAACTCAATATTCCGGTAAAAACCCTGAATGCCTTGGAAAAGGATGATTATAAATCCTTGCCTGAAGCGACTTTTATTAAGGGTTATTACCGCACCTATGCCAAATATCTCGGTGTCGATGCTTCTAGCCTGATTCAGCGTTTTGATGAAATTTATGCCAATGATACCGGTATGGTTGCAACGCATGCTCTGAAAGATTCTCCAATCAAGATCATGGGTAAATTGCCAGGATCAAAGCGTGATCGTAACCGCAAATGGTTAAAACGCGGTCTGATTGCGCTGGTCGTAGTACTGATCTTGGGTGCACTGGTCGCCATGATCCAGAACTGGTCAGAAAGCAGTTCAAATAATGCTGAAGTTGCTGACACTTCTTCTGATGTTGAGATTTTGAATCTGGATGCCGGTGCTGCCATGTCCGGTGATCAGCTTAAGCTTGATTTTAGCCGTCCAACCTCTGTGCATATTGTAGATGCAGGCGGTAACGTGCTGGCCACTGGCCGTCAAGCGTCTACTATAGAGCTGAGCGGTGAAGCGCCATTCCAGATCCGGCTGGATGATGCGACAGCAGTATCACTCAGTTTAAATAATGAAAGTATTGCATTGTCACCTTATACGGTTAACGGAAAAGCAGATTTCCGTTTATCACGTTAATGGTGAGCAGATAGGGCGAAATCATGATCGTAAATCCAATTCAGCGCCGTCCAACACGTAAAATCCGTGTCGGTTCTGTCTATGTCGGTGGTGATGCACCGATCACTGTTCAGTCAATGACCAATACTGAAACCTGCGATGTCGCAGCAACTGTTGCACAAATTCAGCGTTGTGTAGATGCAGGTGCGGATATCATGCGTGTCTCTGTCCCAAGTATGGAGGCAGCGGCTGCATTTGGTGAAATCCGTAAGCAAGTCGACGTACCACTGGTTGCAGATATTCACTTCGACTATAAGATTGCGCTGGCTGTTGCTGATCTGGGTGCAGACTGTTTGCGTATTAACCCGGGTAATATCGGTTCAGAAGCCAAGATTCGTGAAGTCGTGGCGGCTGCACGTCATAACGACATTTCCATGCGTATTGGCGTGAATGCCGGTTCACTGGAAAAAGATATTCAAAAGAAATATGGCGAGCCAACAGGTGAAGCATTGCTGGAATCTGCGATGCGTCATATCGACATTCTGGATCGTCTGAATTTCCATGAATTTAAAGTATCGGTCAAAGCATCAAACGTGTTTTTGACGATGGATGCCTATCGTCTGCTATCTAAACAGATTGATAATCCATTGCACTTGGGTGTGACTGAGGCAGGTGTGTATCGTACCGGTTCAGTGAAATCAGCGATTGCTCTTGGTGGTCTACTGATGGAAGGCATTGGCGATACCATGCGTATTTCTCTGGCAGCTGAGCCTGAAGAAGAAATCAAGATTGGTTTTGATATCCTGAAATCGCTGGGTCTTCGTTCTAACGGAATTAATTTCATTGCCTGCCCAAGCTGTTCACGTCAGGAATTTAACGTGATTAAAGTGATGCAGACCCTTGAAGAACGTTTGGAAGATGTCCGTGTTCCGATGGATGTGTCTGTAATTGGCTGTAAAGTGAATGGTCCGGGCGAAGCCAAAGAAGCCGATATCGGTGTAGTAGGTGCAAGTCCGCGCTCACTGGTGTATCGTAATGGTGAAAAGAGCCATTTAATCGATACCAATCAACTGGTTGATGAAATCGAATCAATGGTTCGTCAACGTGTTTCCGAGCTTGAAGAAGCCAAATCAAAAGAAATTATTCGCACAAGTTTTTCTGAGTAGATCATGAGTTCAATCGTCGCAATCAAAGGTTTTAATGACATTCTCCCAACGCAAACCCCAGCTTGGAGACGTCTTGAACAGCATCTGTCAGGTCTGATGGATGCCTATGGCTATCAACAGATCCGTTTGCCGATAGTTGAACAGACTAATCTGTTTAAACGTTCGATTGGTGATGCCACAGATATCGTTGAAAAAGAAATGTACACCTTCCTAGACAAAGGTAATCCGCCTGAGTCTCTGACTTTACGTCCTGAAGGAACAGCGGGCTGTGTACGTGCGATGCTGGAACATAACCTGCTTCGTGGTGCGACCCCGAAAGTCTGGTATATCGGACCGATGTTCCGTTATGAAAAACCGCAAAAAGGCCGTTATCGTCAGTTCCACCAGTTTGGCGTGGAAACATTTGGTGTGGCAACGCCTGATCAAGATGCAGAACTGATCCTGATGACAGCACGTCTTTGGAAACGTATGGGCGTTGCTGACAAAGTTCAACTCGAACTGAATACATTGGGCGAGTCTGATGAACGTGCAGCGTATCGTGCGGCACTGGTAGAGTTCCTGCAAGCGCATAAAGCGGATCTGGATGAAGATTCTCAGCGCCGTCTGACGACTAATCCACTGCGTATTTTGGATTCGAAAGATGCCAAAACTCAAAGTATCCTAGAAAATGCGCCAAAACTTCATGACTTTATGGGTGAAGAAACACTGGCACACTTTAACCAGTTGCAACAGTATTTGTCAGATGCCGGTATCAGCTTTGTCATCAATCAGAAACTGGTACGTGGTCTGGACTACTACAACAAAACCGTATTTGAATGGACTACGACTCATTTAGGTTCACAAGGTACTGTGTGTGCCGGTGGTCGTTATGATGGCTTAGTCGGTCAATTGAAAGGCAAAGCGGATCAATCTGTGCCTGCAGTTGGTTTCGCGATGGGGATGGAGCGTTTATTGCTTCTACTGGAACAGGTTGAAGATAATACGCCAGTACGTGATTGCGAAGTATTCCTGGTTGCCGATCCTGCTTCTCAAGGTAAAGCACTGGTATTGGCCGAACAGATTCGTGATCAATTGGAAGCTGCAGGCAGTAATATTCGTCTGAAAGTCGGCTCACAAGGTTCAATGAAGTCGCAAATGAAAAAAGCCGATCAAGCCGGTGCTTTATATGCGGCCATTATCGGTGAGCGTGAACTTGAAGCACAAAGCTTTACGGTGAAAGAGCTGGCGACTGCAGAGCAATCTACTGTGCCATTTGCAGACTTTGTCGCATTTTTCAGTACTAAAATTTCTTCAAAATAATCGATAAAACATTAGGAAAAAGGTAATCGCATGAGCGCAATGACTGATGATGAACAACTTGAAAGTTTAAAATCCTTCACGAAGAAGTATGGTTCTTCGATCATTATCGGGATTCTGGTTGCGCTGATTGCCTTTTTCGGATGGGAATATTGGCAGAAGAAAAACCTGGCGGAATCGCAAATGCAGACTGCCAAGGTTCAGCAACTGATGGATGAAGCACAGGCTGCAGATGGTGATGCTTTTGCCAAGCTATCTGAAACTGCAGACAAGATTGTCAAAGAAGCGCCAGATTCAGCTCAAGCGATTCAAACCCAGTTGGTCATGGCGAAACTGGCTTATGACAAGCAGGATTACGCTGCCGCTGAGAAAGCATTACAAAAAGTTGAAAACTCTAAAGTTGATGATAAAGGCTTGGTTCAGGTCGTTAAATTGCGTCTGGCTTATGCACAATTAGCACAGAAAAAATATGATGCAGCCCTGAAAACTTTGGATGCAGTGACTGAACCTGCATTTAAAGCAACCGCCGATGAAGCACGTGGCGATATCTATGTTGCCAAAAATGATATTGAAAATGCCAAAAAAGTATATCAAAGTGCATGGGATGCTTTGATTGAACGTAAAGAAGAACGTCAAATTTTACAAATTAAGCTCGAAAGCGTAGGCGTGTTGGTCGATGACCCGGAAATCGAACGCCCAATTATAGAAACACAAGTGGAAGAAGCTGAATGAACAGAACATATAAAATCACCTGTGCTTTAACTGTTTTAACTCTTGCACTCGCTGGCTGTGCGGGTAAGACCAATAAAGTACCAGAAGTAAAACCGAATCCACTTCCAAAAATCAGTCAGACTAAAACACTTGTTCCTGTATTTTCGACCAGTGTTTCTTCAACAGAGAAGGCTGATCCGCTACGTTTACGTCTGGATGCGGATAACGGAGTCGTATTTGCGATCGACCCTAAAGGTGAAGTCACTGCTTTTAATGGCAAGCAGCGCCTGTGGCAGAAAAAAGTCAGCAAAGATACGTTAAGCTCTGGCGTTGAAGCCGCTGATGGGATCGTGGTGGTTGGCAGCAACAAAGGCCAACTGATCGCACTGGATCAGCAGACTGGCGAACAACGCTGGACTGCACAATTGACTGGTGCCATCTTGGCGCCTTCTTTGATTCATGCAGGTCGCGTAATTACTGTCACTAATGACGGTACTGTATATGCTCACGAAGTGGCCTCAGGCGCTCAGGTCTGGACCTATGATTTACCGAATGTCCAGTTTAGCCTGCGTGGCATGGCGGCTCCGGTGCCTTTAGATGCGCGTAATGTATTGATTGCGACTTCAAATGCTTATATTTATGCAATCGATGCCTTAAGTGGTGTGCCTAAATTGCAGCGCCGTGTTGCAATCTCGGATGGTCGTTCGGACATTCAGCGTTTGATCGATATTGACGGTGATCCTGTCGTAGCAGGTCAGTTTATTGTGACCACCAGCTATCAAGGTCAGGTGACTGTATTTGATCTGGCTTCACAACAGGTGATCTGGAGCGAAGATGCCAGCAGTATCCAGCGTCCGGAAGTGGTGGGCAATGGCGTCTTCGTTGCCCAAACTGATGGTAAAATCAGTGCTTATGAAATTACCACTGGTCAGCCTTTATGGGAAAATGATCAGTTGTTGAATCGTCAGCTGAGCAATCCGGTAATGCTCGGAACTGAGCTTGTCGTAGGTGATCTGGACGGAGTATTGCACCTGCTGGATCCATCAACAGGGCAGATTATTGGCCGTGCTAAAACTTCTGGTGAAGTGCGTCATTTACGTGTAATTGACAACCAGCTCTATGTTTCGACTCGCAAGGGTGCATTAAGCATCTGGCAGAATCGTTAATTTTTGTTTGGCTTATGCTAAAATAAGCCAACCGTATTTTTTACGCGGGGTGATTGAATGTTCAATGCCCCGTGTTTTTATTTATTTTAGGCTTTAATCCTATTCCCTTTTTCTTCCAAAACTTTCTGATGTTCAGGCCATTTTTAGACAGCCTGATATTGAATAAAGGTTAATCTATGAAACCCGTAATTGCGCTCATTGGTCGTCCGAACGTCGGAAAATCAACTCTGTTTAACCAGATAACCAAGAGCCGTGACGCATTGGTGGCAGACTTTGCTGGTCTGACACGCGACCGTAAATATGGTGATGCGATCTATCAAAACAAATCTTTCATTGTCGTGGATACTGGTGGTATCGGTGAAAATGAAGGCGGTATTGACTCCTACATGGCTGAGCAGTCTAAAACTGCGATCCATGAAGCCGACATGATCATTTTTGTGGTCGATGCACGTGCCGGACTACTGGCATCTGATGAACAGATCGCTCGTGAACTGCGTACTTTGGGCAAGAAAGTTTTTCTTGTAGCTAACAAAGTTGATGGTGTGCATGCTGAAGCTGCTCTGGTTGAGTTTTATAAGCTCGGTATGGGCGAGCCTATGCAAGTGGCTGCTAGCCATGGCCGTGGCGTACAGCAAATGCTGGAAGAAGTACTTGAAGATGTGCCTGAAGATGAAAGCCCGGAAGAGCATGACAAGAATACTGGTCTACGTCTTGCAATTATTGGTCGTCCAAACGTAGGTAAATCGACACTGGTAAACCGTTTATTGGGTGAAGAGCGTGTTGTGGCTTTTGACCAGCCAGGTACAACGCGTGACTCAATTTATATTCCTTTTGAGCGTGATGGTCGTCAATACACCCTGATTGATACCGCTGGGGTACGCCGTAAAGGTAAGGTTGATGAAATGATTGAGAAATTCTCAATCGTGAAAACCTTGCAGGCGATGAAAGATGCGCACGTAGTGGTGATCGTGGTGGATGCCCGTGAAGGCATTGTAGAGCAGGATTTGCACCTGATCGGTTATGCATTGGAAGCTGGCCGTGCCATGGTGATTGCGATCAATAAATGGGACAACATGTCCGAATATGATCGTAAACAATGTAAGCTCGATGTAGAGCGTCGTTTTGACTTTATTCCTTGGGCGAAAATCCACCTGATTTCTGCGCTACATGGTACAGGTGTGGGTGAGATGTATCCATCGATTCACCGTGCTTATGATTCTTCACATCTGAAAGTATCACCAGCGAAGCTAACCCAGATTCTAAATGATGCCACTGAAGCGCACCAACCACCTACTGTACAAGGTCGTCGCATCAAGATGCGTTATGCGCATATGGGCGGACAGAATCCACCGACTATCGTGGTTCATGGTAATAAGGTAGATAAGACACCTGCAGATTATCGCCGTTACCTGGAAAACGTATTCCGTAAAGTTTACAAACTTGAAGGTACACCAGTAAAAATTGAATTTAAAACCTCAGAAAACCCATTTGAAGGTCGCAAGTCACAGCTGGATGAACGTACTGCTGCGCGTCGCCGTCGTTATGTACAGAAATTCAAGAAAGCCGAGAAAAAATTTAAACGTGGTTAATTGCCATAGTTAAATAAAAAAGCCTGCGAAAGCAGGCTTTTTTATTTATTCATTTTTTAGATTGAGCATTTTTTTGCTTTTTGATAAATACGGATATTTTCAAGATTAGCTAAAGCTACGTCAGCATCGGCTTGAGACGCGGCAATATTATTTTGATTATTATTGCCAGTAAAAGCATTGGTAATTTCAGTTGCGCGCGCAACTGTTTGTGATTGACCTGCAAAAGCAGATAGCGCACCACTTGCAATACCTGCTAATTTAGAAACAGGATTATTGGCTTGAGCATTCGCTTGGTTTAGTGCATTTTGACTTGCTTCTAAGGTGCGTTCAAAGCTGCGCGCTTCTACTGCCAAATCTGTACAATCTAAACCTTTTAAGTATGTTGTTGAGTAGACACCGTTATTTTGATTTGAAGCATTATTATAATTAGAAGCATAAGCACGATCTGCACGTGCAACAGCAGCATTCGCCTGTGCGCGGCTACGCTCCATATTTGCTTCAGCTTGATCCATGATTGCACCGTTTCTAGCTCCCATAACTGCAGTAGCAGCTTCTAGCCAGGAGCCAGCTTGTGTTGAAAATGATAGTGCAGCAATTGTCGTACTGAATATGATTCGCTTAAACATATGACCCTCTGTTTTTCTATGTATAAAATTGTGGTTGGATTGTAACTATTTTTTATTCGATTAAAAATAGTTTGAAAGCTCAATTATTTATTTTGATTTACAGTATATTTTATTGTTTTATTTAAGTTTTATTAAAATATATTTTAAGATATTACCTATAGTTTGTCAGAGAGGCAATCAGGTTGATTTATACTGAAGGCCCTAAAAGTAACATTTTTTATAAGGGCGACTATTTTTGAAGTCTATTATTCATATTGATTGGATCGCGCTGGCACCACGACTTAGACATTTACAAGACTTAGATCGGAAAACCTATATTCAGCAGCGTAAACAATTAATTTATAACTATCGTAATCAGTTGCTAGCTGCACATTTAGGTTGTGTTATTGACCAGCAGGACTTTACTACAACCGAATACGGCAAACCTTATCTTTCAGCCCATCCTGACTTTGGCTTTAATCATACGCATAGCCAGAATTTTTATGCATTAGCAACAAGCAAAAATATTCAGAATTTGGGAATTGATATCGAAGAACTTAATCGAAATGTACGTTTTGAAGGCTTAGCCCAACACGCTTTTCATCCTGAAGAGCTGAAACAGTGGCAGGCATTAAATTATAATCCTGAATACTGGTTTAAAGTCTGGACCACTAAAGAGGCGGTCCTAAAAGCCTCAGGACTCGGAATCCGGATAAACCTGAATGAGCTGAATACCCAAATCCATTCACATCAGGATGGGGGACGTTGTGAACATCCAAAAATTGGAATTTATGCCTATCAAAACTATATCTTAGCGGGCTGCATGCTCACTGTGGCCTGGCAAAGTGAGCATTCCTGTAAAGGTCTAAGATTTCCAACGATTCAGATTCATCAAGCTTTTTGAAAGTGAAGTAAACCCAAAATATTTCTTATTGTTTGGCAATCATTAAATTACTCAGGCGATTAACGAACTGCGGACTCATTCGAGATAAGTGAAATAAAAATTTGCTCTTGAATCCGACTGGATGATGCGTCACTTGCCAGATCGAATCTTTTAGCTGTGCCAATTTGAAAATATCTTGTGCAACATCCTCAGCTTTTAAATGCACGCCCATTTTTTTGATACTTTCAGCCTGCATATCTTTCACCATTGCAGTGCTAACAAAAAGCGGCATCACATCGAATACCCGAATGCCATATTTTTGCCATTCGATATCTAGTCCTTCAGTCAAACCACGAACCGCAAATTTGGTGGTTGCATAGGAAGCCAAATCCGCTTGGCCATAAATCGCTGAGGCTGAAGACAGGTTAATGACCCGGGCAAAGGAAGCCTGCTTTAAGTAGGGCAAAGCAGCATGACAGCCATTCAGGACGCCTTTGATATTCACGTCAAGGGTGCGATGGTGATCGGTAATATTGGTTTCTTCAAAAGGACCGGAATATAAAATCCCGGCATTATTTACCAGAATATTGATTTCACCGGCCCAAGATGCGAATTCAGATAGAGCAGTCTCCCATGACGCATAATCGGTTACATCCAGAAAGCCGGCTTTGGCATGTTCACCGAGTTGCTGGGCCAATTGTTCTGCCTGTTCAAGATTAATATCATAAATTCCGACTTTATAACTTTGCTGGTAAAATAGCCTGGCTGTCGCGGCACCAATTCCTTGTGCTGCACCACTAATCAATATACTGTGCATGTGCTTGATCTCCTTATTGTCTTTTTTTCTTGAGCATAGCAAGAAACAGGCAAAATAATGCGGCTATTTGGTAAAGAAGAGGTTTTACAGTGGAACAATTACTCCAAGTCATGCGTGAGTTACGTGAAAAATGTCCATGGGATCAGCAGCAGACTCCCGAATCTCTGACCAAATATGCGATTGAGGAAGCCTATGAAGTTGAAGCAGCGGTGCGTTCTGGCCAAACCAATGAAGTGCGGGATGAACTGGGTGATTTGCTCTTACAGGTCGTATTTCAGTCACAAATGTATAGCGAGCAGGGCGCTTTTGATTTTCAGGATGTGGTGCAGGCGATTACCGATAAACTGATCCGTCGTCATCCGCATGTGTTTCAGGCTGAACAGTTTGCACAGCTGAGCCCTGAAGATGTCTCGGTACTCTGGAAAGAAATCAAGCAGAAAGAGAAACAAGGTAAACCACGTTCACGTTTGGATGAGATCAAGCATGCACCTGCACTGCAACAGGCGGATGAGATCCAGAAAAATGTCGCCAAAATCGGCTTTGATTTTCCAGATGTCGCGGGTGCCTATGGCAAGCTGGAAGAAGAACTGGCTGAACTCAAAGAAGCCGTTGCTGGACAAAATTCCGATGAAATACTCGAAGAATTTGGAGACTGCTTATTTTCACTGGTGAATGTTGGTCGTAAACTTGGTGTCTCAAGCGAGATGGCATTATTGGGCACGATCCATAAATTCCGGACCCGCTTTGCCCTGATGGAAGATCGGGCAGAACAACAGCAACTCAACCTGGAAAGCCTGTCATTGGCTGAATTGGATCAGCTCTGGGAACAGGCCAAATTAGAATTAAAACGAAGAGCCGCTCATGAACAAAGTACAACATCGCATAGGTCCAGCATGGATTAATACTGTCCTGCTAGGCATTTGGCTGGCCTATACTTCAATTGAAACAGTACATGCAACTGCAACCGATTATGCAGAATGGAAAGTACGTCAGCAGCAGCATGATGCACGCCTGAAGAAGAAAATTGCTGCTGCTACCCCCGTTTCTGAAAACAATCATTATCTGGCTAAACCTGCATTATCCGCCTCTTCAGCTACTGATAAAATCAGTCTGAATCAGGCCAGTATCGAGCAGTTACAGCAGTTAAATGGCATCGGGCAGAAGAAAGCGGAAGCGATTATTGAATACCGGCAGAAAAACGGTAAATTTAAAACAATTGAAGATATTCAACAGGTCAAAGGCATCGGGCCGGCCTTATTTGCCAAAAACAAGGATAAACTGGCTTTGTAACCCTGCTGAATTTATTGTAAATAAGCCATCCATCTGAACCATGAGAATGACATAATCAAATTGCCCTTTAGCGGTGTAAGCGATATGATTAGCGTCATCTTAGAATTTTACGTTCAGACGTAGGAGACAGCGTCTTTTGCAAACTTTGCGCGCGTCAAAATGTGGTTTATCAACCGCTCAATTACCTTCTTATATTCTCGATGTGATTGATGCCTTAACCAAGGCAGGCTATGAAGCTTATATCGTAGGTGGTGGTGTCCGGGATCTGATGCTGGGTTTAAATCCCAAAGATTTCGATGCAGTGACCAATGCTACACCAGCTCAGGTTAAAGAAGTGTTCGGACGGCGTTGTCGGATTATCGGACGACGTTTCGAGCTGGCGCATGTCTATTCGGGCCGTGAACTGGTTGAAGTGGCAACTTTCCGTGCGCCTCCTAAAAAAGCGGTGACCTCTGCAGCAGGGATGATTCTGCGCGATAATAACTGGGGCACCATTGAGCAGGATTTTGCTCGTCGAGATTTTTCGATCAATGCCATGTATTACCAGCCACGCAAAGGTATCGTGCTGGATTTTTGTAATGCAGTAGATGATATTAAACACAAAACGCTGCGTTTACTGGGTGATCCGACTCTAAGATTTGAGGAGGATCCAGTCCGGATGCTGCGAACTTTACGTTTTGCAGCCAAACTCAATTTCAGTATTGATGAAGCCATTCTGGATATTTTCACTCCGGAAATGACCCAGCTTCTACGTGATGTGTCTCCGCACCGTCTCTATGATGAATCGCAAAAGCTGTTCACTATGGGACATCTGAATCGTGTGTTGCCAATGCTGATCGATTTTGGCATCTGGCGTCAGCTGTTTGCCGATATCAAGCCAAACATTACTGCATTTATTGAACTGGCAGCGAAAAATACCGATCAGCGTATTTCGATTGGCAAGACCATCAATCCGGCTTTCTTCTATGCGGTATTGTTGTGGCAACCGTTCCTAGAGCGCTGTGATTTTTATCTGTCTAAAGGGGCCGTGCCTGCAGAAGCACGTGCACAGGCAGGACTGGATGTACTGAAACGTCAGGCTACCCGTACTGTGATTCCACGCTTTGCGGAAACTTTCATTCGTGAAGTCTGGGAAATGCAAACCCGCTTGCTCAATCCAAAACCACAGCAAATTGAAGCATTATCAGGTCATGCACGTTTCCGTGCCGGCTTTGACTTTTTGTTGCTGCGTGAAAAATCAGGCGATGAAACTGCACAGGGTATGGGAAGCTGGTGGGAAGCTTATCAGCAAATGGGCAGCGATGAAAAAGAGCGTGCCATTGCTCAATATAATCGTCAGCGTGCCAAGAGCCGTCG
The DNA here is from genome assembly GCF_013419975.1 of Acinetobacter sp. YH12041. Lineage (NCBI taxonomy): Bacteria > Pseudomonadati > Pseudomonadota > Gammaproteobacteria > Moraxellales > Moraxellaceae > Acinetobacter > Acinetobacter sp. YH12041. The sequence continues at coordinate 487,234 of NZ_VOZC01000001.1, forward strand.
TAAGGCTTCTCAGGAAGAACACTTGGAACAGCGCCTGGCTGCACAAGATGTAGCAACCGAGATTGAACCTCTGGTGAATGAGCCGGAACCACGTAGCCGTCGTGCGCGTAAAGCCAAATTTGAGAATGAGCGTAGCAAACCGATTTCTCATGTGGCGGCCAGTGCCAGCGGCGACATTGGTGCAGACCATCCAATTACCAAGCGTAAACGGGTGCAGCGTGATTTAAGCCAGGTTATTTTTGGGCCCACACAATGACAGTGACCTATATCGGTTTAGGAAGTAACCTGGGCGATTCACGTCAGATTCTGGCTGAAGCCGTGCAAAAGCTGGCAAGTTTGGGGCAGGTAAAAACCTCACACTTGTACCAAAGCCCACCTATGGGGCCACAAGATCAGCCGAATTATTTTAATGCTGTCGTACAGTTAATTACGGATCTGGCACCGCTGGATCTGCTGGATCGTTTGCAAGCCTTCGAACAGGAGGCTGGGCGTGTACGTCTACGCCATTGGGGTGAACGTACCTTGGATCTGGATCTGCTTATTTATGGTGATGAACAGATTCAAAATGAACGGTTAACCGTACCGCATGTGGGCGTGCTGGAACGTGACTTTGTATTGGTGCCATTACTGGATATTGATGCCAACTTGCAGCTGAATGGAAACACATTAAAAGACCTGGACATCGTCAAGCAATCAACCTTAACGGTTTTTGACCGCACGAATTGGGCAAATATTTAATTTTTAATTATTGGCATGTTCGAGAGAACTTCAATAATAGAGGAACATCTTCATGATCAGTCTCAGTGATTTAAGACGATATAAAGCGGAAGGACGCAAATTTTCTTGCCTGACTTGCTATGACGCCAGTATGGCCAAAGCCATGGAAATTGCTGAAGTTGACAGTATTCTGATAGGCGACTCTTTGGGTATGTCGATTCAAGGTCGTGATTCAACCTTGCCTGTGACTGTAGAAGATATGGCTTACCATACCGCAGCGGTACGCCGTGGCAATCAGCATGCACTGATTATGACTGATCTGCCATTTATGAGTTATGCCACTCTGAATGATGCATTACAAAGCTCAAAAACGGTGATGCAGGCCGGTGCACAAATGGTCAAGATGGAAGGTGGTGCCTGGTTGGCGGAAACCGTTCAGGTTCTAACCCGTAACGGGATCCCAGTCTGTGTTCACTTGGGTCTCACACCGCAGTCGGTGCATGTCTTTGGTGGCTATAAGCTACAGGCCCGTACCCGTGAAGCGGCCGATCAACTGATTGCTGACTGTAAGGCAGTGGTTGAAGCCGGTGCAGCAGTGCTGTTGCTGGAATGCGTGCCTGCACAATTGGGTCAGGAAATTACTGAACTTTTCCCACATATTCCAGTGATTGGTATTGGAGCAGGGGCAGCCACTGATGGCCAGGTATTGGTCGTTCAAGACATGCTTGGTCTAACCTTTGGCCATACCGCGAAATTTGTACGTAACTTTATGAAAGAACAGTCTGGTGCGACTGCAATTCTGGATGCATTTAAAGCCTATCATGCGGCTGTTTTAGATGGTTCATTCCCAGCACCTGAACAAACATTCCAAGTCGAGTTGTAACATGAAAACAGAAACAACCATCCAAGGATTATCTGCTTCGCTCAATCCTGCACGTTCTGCGCGTAAAATTATTGGTTTTGTCCCGACCATGGGCAACCTGCATCAGGGTCACCTGAATCTGGTGCGTGAGGCGCGTAAACTGTGTGATGTCGTTGTTGTGAGTATTTTTGTTAATCCGATCCAGTTCGGACCAAATGAAGATTTTGATAATTATCCACGTACATTGGAACAGGACCAGCAGTTACTGGCAGATGTAGGTTGTGACATTGTCTTTGCCCCAACTGTAGAGCAGATGTATGGTAACAAGCCACGTCTGACCAATATCAGTGTATCTGGTATCACCAATGATCTATGTGGCTTACAGCGTCCAGGTCATTTTGATGGTGTAGCGGTCGTGGTGACCAAATTATTTAATATTGTTCAGCCTAACTATGCTTTCTTTGGTCAGAAAGATTATCAGCAACTGGCTGTGATTCGTCAGTTTGTTCAAGACCTGAATATTCCACTGGAAGTGATTGGTGTGCCGATTGCTCGTGCTGAAGATGGTCTGGCACTTAGTTCGCGTAATGGCTATCTAAGCGAGCAGGAACGTGCAACAGCACCAGTCATTTTCCAGAGTCTGAAAACTGCTGAGCAGCAGTTACATGCAGGTAAAACTTTGGAGGAAGCACTGGCAGGTATCCGTCAAACTTTGACAGATGCAGGTCTGGTAGTGGACTATATAGAAGTCCGTACACCGGAATTGCAGAAAATTGATGAATTTAATCAGGATGTCGTGATTCTGATCGCGGCGAAATTAGGAAAAACTCGTCTGATTGATAATCTGCAGATCAAATACGCAGCTGGATAAGTAAAAGGATCGTAAGGCATGAAGCGCATTTTAATTGTGACAGGACAATCTGGCTCAGGTAAATCTTCTGCATTGCAGGTACTTGAAGACTTGGGTTATTACTGTATTGATAATCTGCCTTTGGCCTTACTTCCTGAAATTGTGGCGAAGCTGGACTGTGAAAATAATCTGGAACAGTTGGCGCTTGGGGTGGATGTACGTAGTACCCGTGCAGATTTGCAGGAATTCGACCATGTGTTTGAACAGCTGCAACAGCATGGTACGGTGGATGTCATCTATCTGACCACGCAGGATCAGGAGCTGATTGCCCGTTTTAGTGCGTCACGCCGTCCGCATCCTTTGGCTGCCCGTTTCAAGAGCCTGCATCAGTGTATTCAGGAAGAAAAAGTCCTGCTGATGCCAATCCAGCTCCGCTCTACAGTGCATATCGATACCACCGATAAAAGCGTGCATGATCTAAAACATACCTTGCTGTACAAGCTGGGGCAGACCGATAACCTGATTGTGATTCTGCAATCTTTTGGCTATAAGCATGGCATTCCTTTAGATGCTGACTATGTTTTTGATGTCCGTCATTTGCCGAATCCGCATTGGGAACTGGAACTGCGTAAATATTCAGGCCTTGATCAGCCGGTACAGGAATTCCTGGAAAAAAGTGATCAGGTCGAAGACATGTTCCAGGATATTTATCACTTTTTAGACAAATGGCTGCCGACCTTTGCTGAGGGTCATCGTCATTATATGACCATCTCAATTGGTTGTACTGGCGGCCAGCATCGTTCTGTTTATATTGTGGATAGACTAAAAAAAGCGCTTGAGGCAAAATGGTCTATTCAAGTCCTCCACCGAGAAATGAAGCACCGGTCATGATTGATACGACTGTTGACGTAATTAATAAACTAGGTTTACATGCGCGTGCATCAGGTAAACTCATTGAAGTTACCACCAAATTTCGTTCCAATATCCAGATTGGCAAATCGGACAAATTGGTTGATGCCAAAAATATTATGTCCTTGCTGATGCTTGGTGCGGGCAAAGGAACAACTTTACGCTTGGTGATTGAAGGTGCAGATGAGGAAAAGGCCTTATCTGAAATTCAGGCACTGTTTGCGGCAAAATTTTATGAGGCAGATTAATCGTGGCACGTCGACCGAGCAGTTTAACTGAAGAAGACTTTGAATCTTTAGAGGGACGCGCAAGTAAAACCGAACAGAAAAAAGCAGTTCAGCGTATGGCTGCTTTAGGCGCACAGTTGGCAGAACTGAGTGCGAAACAAATTAAAAATTTACCCGTTGAAGAACGTCTGATTGAAGCTTTGCTGGATGTCCAGCAAATCAGTTCACATGAAGCACGCCGTCGTCAATTTTCACGTATTGGTAAATTACTTCGTAATGAAAATGAAACCGTGATTCTGTCTTATCTGACTCCGAAACAGGGTTTGAAAAAGACAGCACAATTGCAGCGTTGGGTTGACCGTATCGTGAAAGATGGTGATCCTGCAATTAATGAATTTACCAAAACCTATAATGCGACAGAGCGTCATACCTTACGTCAGCATTATTTACGTGTGCATCGTGATCTAAAAAATCAGGCACCGGAAGAAGAAGTGGCAGCCTCAAAGCAAAAGCTGTTTAACTATGTGCAGCAAGTTGCCCTGATTTCAGATAACTGATTATAATGAATAAAAAAGCGACATTTTGTCGCTTTTTTATTCACTCTAATTAATTTTTATTTTCCATGAAAATTCAAGAATGTTCCTATAAGTCATTGTTAACTGTAAAAAAATGTAAACTTTTAATATTTTTGATTACGTAAAAAATTGGTTTTAGTGCATAAATAAACTATTTAAATCACTCAATATTTTATGATTATTAAGAATATTTAAAAAATAGAAATAAATTTAGGGCAAATTAATATTATTAGCGATCTATTTTTTCAGAAGGTGACAATAAGTATTTTCTATATATTTGAAAATTCAAAAGCTTTTATTTACCTAAAGATCAGAAGAAAAATGAGCTGTTTTTATCTTCCTCAGATTTCAGAACTCAGATGATATTGAAACAATTTGAAATGAATTCAGGAATTTCAAATAATTATATGTAATTTTTTATAAGAGGAATATTTTCTCAAGTAATTCTTAATATTTAAATATCAAGGTATTGAAGCTATCAATGTATCTTTAGAGAAATAAGTTAACAAATCCTTTGGTCGATAAATGAGATTTTAACGTTGAGTAAATATAGAATCTTTGTTATTGATTGTATTAATTTAGTCGGTTGTAATTTTTATTCTATATTCCATAACATCCAGAGAGGCAGACATGGAACTAAAACTGCTAGAGATCGGTCAGAATACGGAGCAGTTAAGCTCGTGCCGTATATCTCTCATTTTAGGTGTCTATACCTCTGACAATTTATTAGACACCTTCTGTAAGGTCGCCCGTAAAGTACTCGGCGTTAAGACCTGTATCATCGGATTCCATATGGAACCCTATATCTGGTACAGCTGTCCGCTCGGTTTTCGCGGTTTGCACGTACCACAGAATGTGGACATCCCTAAATATCTACAAGAAATGGATGTGATCGATCAAAATCATCCTGCATATGTAGAACTATCAGATCATGTGAACAGCCTTGGCGTAGTCCATCAGCGGCTCGTAGCATTCAATTTGAAACCAGCCCAAGGACAGTCTTTGGGGCAGGTGGTTTTCTTTGACGATCAGACTGAAGTATTTGATCAGGAAGCTATTATTATCGTCCAGCAATTTGCTGAATCTTTAGTCAAGCGAGTCAAACTGAATGAAGAGCATACTCAACTGAAAGAGTTATACGAACAGCAATGTGCACAAAACTTCAGTAAAACCAAATTCTTCCAAATTATTGCTCATGACCTGCGTGCACCTTTCCATGGCTTGTTAGGCTTCTCGGAAGTGCTGGCACAGGAACGTGACACTCTGGATGAATCCAGTATCCAGAGTATTTCTGATTATTTATATGATACGGCTCAATCGACGTATAACTTGTTAGAAAGCCTGTTGACCTGGGCGATGGCCGAGGGTGGACGTTTCGTTTATCATCCGATTAACTATGAATTAAAACAGTCTACTAAAATTGTCTGTGATGTACTGAAAAGTCTGGCGTTGAAAAAGAATATTGAGCTGATTGACCAGGTTCCTGAAGATATCAAGGTGCATGCTGATATCAACATGATTACTTCGGTCTTGCAGAACCTGGTATCGAATGCGCTGAAATTTACTCCAGTTGATCAGGGTGGCCAGGTGATTCTGGCTGCTGAAATGGAAGGTGAGCAAGTCAAGATTACTGTTCAGGATACTGGTCTCGGTATGACTGAAGAGCAAATGGAAAATCTGTTTAGACCTAATCTCACAGTGAGCTTAAAAGGCACAGACAATGAGAAAGGCGCAGGTCTGGGTCTGGTACTGTGTAAGCGTTTTGTAGACCTGAACCATGGACAGATTGTCGTAGATTCTAAAGAAGGCGCTGGAACCACCTTTACTGTGCATTTACCTAAAGTGACCAATGATCATCAGGCATTGGTACTTGAAGACCTGCATACTGAAAAGTCCTGAAAATCATAAATTTCTATTAAAACCGTTCCCACTCGGCCTGAACTCCTGCTATAACTAAATAAAAGTTTTGAGGGAATCACCGAGTGATGGACGCGGTACAATTGCAGAAAACCTTAAGAGCCAGTCAGTATGCAGAACAGGTATTGGCCAATCATCAAGATCTATTGAATCAGGATTATGCAATTGATCAGTTTCAGGGATCACTCGGCACTGAACAGATTCAAGACTTAATCTATTCCAATCTATTAAATATCAGCGATGAAACCATGTGGATGCGTAGTTTACGTATTCTGCGTGCTCGCCTGATGTTCCGCTGGATCTGGCAGGATGCCAATCAAATCACCGATGTCATCACACTGACCCGCGAGCTGTCTGATTTCGCTGATGCCTGTATCTGTGTTGCCAAAGAGTTTGCCCGTATTCCTCTAGTCGCCAAATATGGCCAGCCAATTGGCTATAACGGTAAAGTTCAGGATCTCATTATTATTGCAATGGGCAAGCTGGGCGCTCAGGAACTCAACCTTTCCAGTGATATTGACCTGATTTTTGCCTTTGATGAACAGGGTGAAACGGATGGGCGCAAATGCATTGATGTTCAGCAGTTCTGCATTCTATGGGGGCAAAAGTTAATCTATCTGCTAGACCATATCACTGCTGAAGGTTTTGTATTCCGTGTTGATATGCGTCTGCGACCTTGGGGTGATGGTTCTGCTTTAGCCATCAGTCATGCCGCACTAGAAAAATATCTCAGCCAGCATGGGCGTGAATGGGAACGCTATGCCTGGATCAAAGCCCGCATCGTCAATCCGAGCCCAGAAGGTGATGAACTGCTGGACATGACCCGTCCTTTTGTATTCCGTAAATATGTCGATTACAGCGCTTTTGAAGCCATGCGCGAAATGAAGGCGATGATTGAGCGTGAAGTACAGCGCCGTAATATTGAAGATGATATCAAGCTTGGCGCAGGCGGGATTCGTGAAGTTGAATTTATAGTGCAGGTTTTTCAGCTAATTTATGGCGGAGCCAAGTTAGAGCTGCAAGACCGGCAATGTCTGGTCAGCCTGAATCATCTGGATGAGGCTGAACTGCTGGATGAACAGGCGGTGACTGACCTCGAAGATGCCTATTTATTCCTTCGTCGGGTAGAGCATGCTATTCAGGCGCTGCATGATCAACAAACCCAATGTTTGCCGACTGAGCCAGATTTACGTCAACGTATTGTGGATACTTTGGGCTTTTCAGACTGGTCCGCCTTTATGGAAGTGCTGGATCAAAAACGCGCTAAAGTGATTTACCAGTTTGAGCACTTGATCAAGGAAAATGGACCAGAGCCTCAAGGCAAAAGTTTTTCTCAGTTGGAACAACAGCTGAATGAAGTCTTGGATGATCATGCAAAAAATCTGGTGCATGAATTCTGGCATGGTCATGCCTTAAAAAAATTGCCAGCTAAAGCCATTCAACGTTTAAAAACGTTTTGGCCTTATCTGATAGAGGCGATTCTAGAATCAGATAAACCGCAAGTTGCACTGGTTCGCCTGATGCCATTGGTTGAATCAGTCATGCGTCGTACGGTGTATCTGGTGATGCTGATTGAAAGCAAAGGCGCTTTACAGCGTTTGGTCAAGATGGCGACTGTCAGCCCCTGGATCTGTGAGGAGCTTACTCATTATCCGGTATTGCTGGATGAGTTCCTGTCGATGGATTTTGAATTGCCTAAGCGGCAGGATCTGGAAGATAGCCTGCGTCAGCAATTGCTCAGAATCGAAATTGATCAGGTTGAAGATCAGATGCGGGTGCTGCGCCTGTTTAAAAAATCCAATGTCCTTGCGGTAGCTGCCAGTGATGTGTTGGCAGAAAGTCCTTTAATGAAAGTCTCGGATGCCTTAACGGATATTGCAGAAGTCTCAGTGAATGCTGCGCTGCATCTGGCTTATCAGATTGTGGCTAAACGACATGGTTTTCCGCTGGATGCAGAAGGGCAGCGCTGCTCGATAGAACATACGGCTTTTGCCGTCATTGGCTATGGCAAAGTCGGTGGCATTGAGTTGGGCTATGGTTCAGATCTGGATCTGGTCTTCATTCATTATATGGGTGAGCAGGCAGATACGGACGGTCTCAAGCCGATTAGCGGTTTTGAGTTTGCCATGCGTGTGGCACAGAAGTTTATGTCGCTCATGACCACACAAACACTGGATGGACGTGTCTATGAAGTCGATACTCGTCTACGTCCTTCTGGAGAAGCAGGGCTGCTGGTCACTAGCCTGAAAGCATTTGAGCAATATCAGTTGAAAAATGCATGGCTATGGGAGCATCAAGCCTTGGTACGCGCACGTTCCATTGCCGGAGAAGATAGCCTGAGAGAGACATTTGAAGCACTACGCTGTAAAATTCTTACCCAGAAACGCGATATCTGTCATGTACGTAGTGAAGTTCTGAAAATGCGTCAGAAAATGAAAGATCATCTGGGTTCTTCCAAAGAGCAAAAAAAAGATGGGATTTTTCATTTAAAACAAGATGCAGGTGGTATCGTTGATATCGAATTTATGGCACAGTATGCGGTGTTAGCTTGGAGTGGGACGAATAAAGATCTCGCCCATTACTCCGACAATGTAAGAATCCTTGAGGATGCCGCAAAATCAGGTTGCTTATCCAGCGACGATGCGACTGCTCTGATTCAAGCTTATCTCCGTGAACGCGCCGAGAGCCATCGCTTAGCCCTTGCAAATCAATCCATGCAAGTGTCTGCAAGCGACTGGCACGATACCCGAAAGACCGTTTGCAAGTTATGGCAAAGACTGATTGATCCAAGTGCAGTATTTGCACTGGATAGTGAATAATTGTGAAAAATTGGAGTTTGTGGCATGAATTTGGCTGATCGTGATGGTTTCATTTGGCAAGATGGACAACTAGTAGACTGGCGTGAGGCGAAAACTCACGTATTAACACATACTTTGCATTACAGCATGGGTGTGTTTGAAGGTGTCCGTGCTTATGAAACCCCGAATGGAACGGCTATTTTCCGTCTGAAAGAACACACCAAACGTTTGCTCAATTCTGCAAAAATTTATCAAATGAAAGTTCCATTTGATCATGCAACATTAGAACAAGCTCAAATTGATGTGGTTCGTGAAAATAAATTGGCATCTTGCTATTTACGTCCAATTATTTTTATTGGCTCTGAAAAATTGGGTATTGCTGCTACTGACAATACTATTCATGCTGTAGTTGCAGCGTGGAGCTGGGGTGCTTACCTTGGTGATGATGCGATGGCGAAAGGTATTCGTGTAAAAACTTCATCATTCACACACCATCATCCAAACGTGACGATGTGTAAAGCCAAAGCATCTGGTAACTACACATTATCGATTCTTGCTCACCAAGAAGTGGCACATTCTGGTTATGACGAAGCAATGCTGCTTGATCCGCAAGGCTATGTATGCCAAGGTTCAGGCGAAAACGTATTCCTGGTACGTGATGGCGTAATTCATACTCCAGACATCGCTGGTGGCGCATTAGACGGTATTACACGTCAATCGATTATTACCATTGCTAAAGATCTTGGTTATGAAGTGGTAGAACGCCGTATTACCCGTGACGAGTTCTATATTGCAGATGAAGCATTCTTTACTGGTACTGCAGCTGAAGTCACACCAATCCGTGAATATGATGACCGTCAAATTGGTGAAGGGGTACGTGGTCCAATTACGACTCAAATCCAGAAAGCCTACTTTGATGCGGTTCAGGGTAAAGACCCTAAATATGCACACTGGTTAACTTATGTAAAATAAGTTAAATCTATGAAAAAGGGACTCATTTGAGTCCTTTTTTTATTTTAGTGACTCTTTCTCAAAATATTAAACTATTAGGTTGTTAGGTAGAGAAGCCAATAAATTGCAGAAAAAATGACGACTCTCATATTTTGGAAAGTTATATATTCACTATAAAAATAAACGAATAAGCGTAACGAACAACTAAAATTAGTGTTGCTCTATACTTATCATTCAAATATGAACTTTATTTTGATATAAGTTGCTGGAAAAATATTCAATTCTTGTGATGAAAAAATGAAGATTATATTTCTTCATGAGATTTGCGGTAAACTGTGCAGAAATGAAAAGCAATAGGTTCGGTAAGTACCAGTAATGGTATGATACTGATATTGCATAGGTGGATGATGGGTGCATGAACGCAAAGCAAAATGACCTTAAGACTCAGAGTGAACAGTCACTTGAACAAAATATTGTGATCTGTATGAAATGGGGCACAAAATATGGGTCTGAATATGTCAATCGTCTTTACAATATGGTGAAGCGGCACACAACCGTTGATTTTCAAATGGTGTGTTTAACTGACCGTACTGAAGGGATTGATCCAAATGTGCAATGCTTTTCTATTCCACCGTTGGCTTTGCCAGAAGGGGCGCCAGAACGTGGCTGGAATAAGCTGTCTACCTTTGAACCTGATCTCTATGGTTTAAAAGGAAATGCTTTATTTTTAGATCTGGATGTGGTGATTGTCGATAATATTGATGAATTCTTTACACATCCGGGTGACTTTCTGATTATCCATGACTGGAAACGACCATGGCGTATTACGGGTAATAGTTCAGTTTATCGCTTTAAGCTCGGGGCTTTTCCAGGCCTTTTGCCATATTTCCGCGAACACTTTGATGAAATCCGTCAAAAATTCCGTAATGAACAGGCTTATCTATCTTGGTATGTAGACCAGGAGAAGAAACTCAGCTATTGGCCAGATAGCTGGTGCAAGAGTTATAAATATCATTGTCTGCAAAAAATTCCAATGGCTTATTTCAAGCCACCAGTAAAGCCTGAGGGCGTAAAAATTATTATTTTCCATGGGGAGATTAACCCACCTGATGCCATTAATGGTGGTGGTGGTAAATGGTATCGCTATGTGTTGCCATCCCAATGGATCAAGGATGCTTGGCAGTAAGTCCTAAGACTTACATAATCTGATTATTGATTAGAAAAATTATGGAAAAAATAGATTTTGTTATTACTTGGGTTGATGGTAAGGATGAAAAACATCGACTTAAAAGACAACAGTTTCAGCCTGCTAATATTGCCAAAGGTGCTGCCGAGGAAACTCGATTTGCCAGTAATAATGAAATCTACTTTTCAATTGCTTCAATTCTTAAGTATGTTCCTTATTGTGGAACAATTTATATTATTACTGATGAACAACAACCAGCAAATATTTATGATTTCGTCGAACAGGGGTTATGTAATCCGGATCAGATAAAAATAATTGATCATCGAACAATATTTACTGGGTATGAGCAATACTTGCCTACATTTAACTCTTTAAGTATTGAAACTATGCTTTGGAATATTCCAAGCTTATCTCGCTATTTTATTTATTTAAATGATGATTTCTTCTTCAATGCACCTTCTGAATTTGAGGATTTTTTAGCGAATGATCAAATTAAAATTTATGGGCATTGGGAACGCAGTTCGTTAGTTAAAGCAAAATTTAATCTGCGTAAAGGCCTTAATAAATATTTTGGTAAGTCTTTACAGCCTAAATATACAATTGCCCAAATGCTTAGTGCTGACCTTTGTGGATTAAATCAATATTATGAAATTCATCACCGTCCCCATATACTAGATCGTGAATTTTTGAAAGAGTATTTTACAAAGTATCCTGAAATATTACATCAACAGATTAAATACCGTTTTAGAAGTGCTTTACAGTTTTTACCGGTTGGATTAAATAATCATTTAAAAATTCAAGCTAGTAAAGCGATATTATGTGATGATATAAATATTGCTTATCTTAAAAATGAAGCCTCATTATCTTCATTTCTATCTGACTTGAATGACACAACTATTAAATTTGGCTGTGTACAAAGTTTAGATCAATTAAATCCTGAACAATCGTTAAAGATAACCTCTGCTTTAATAACTAAATTTAAAGATTATTTGCCTTTATTTATTCATCATTACTAAGAGCTAGCCATGAAAGTTATAACTTATTTAATTAATTTAGACGGAAGTGATAAACGGCTGGCTGATGCAACTCTACAACTTAATAGTGTCGGTTGGGAATTCGAACGTTTTGCTGCATACGATGGGCGAGGTCAAGCTCTCTCTGAATTTGCACATTATAATGATGATGAAGCGAACCAGATATTAGGTCGTAGTCTAATGAGTTCGGAGTTAGGATGTTATCTAAGTCATTATGGTTGTGCAGAAAAGTTTCTTGCTACTGATGCGGATTATCTTATCGTACTTGAAGATGATATGAAGATTGAACCAGATTTTAAAATAAAACTTGATTGCCTGATTGAGTATCTAGACCAGCATAAAAACTTAGATTGGTATTTAGTGAATATTGCAGCTAAAAAGAAAAAGCTGGCAAAAAATATTACTCAAATTGAGAATATGAGTATATGGCATGCTTATTATTTTCCAATTCGTGGCTTGGGATTGATTTGGTCTCGTCAGGGAGCACAGGCTTTCGTTAACGCTGGAAAAACTATAAATATGCCAGTAGATATTTTCTTTCAAACTTGGTTAAGTAAAAATGGTAAAGGATTAGGAGTTTGGCCACCATTAGTGAAGCCAGCGGGGGTAGATAGTGATATTTTGGGGACAGTTGCAGCTCAAGGGGTGTCACGTAAAGAGAAAGAAAATCGTGATCTATCGTATGGTTTAAAAAAACAGAAACGTATGTGGCGTGATCGTTATTATGCGGTTAAGCATTTATTAAAATCAAAAAAAGTTATGTGATATGAAAAATTTTGTTATTAGCCTAAAAACTGCTACTAAACGTCGAGAACACATTTGTAAGGAATTTGGCGAAAAAAATATTGATTTTGAATTTTTTGATGCTATTACTCCTGATCAGAATCAATATTATGCTGAAAAATTTGGATTAAATTTGAATTTTTTTGATTTGAAACCTACAGAAATTTCTTGCTTTTTAAGTCATATTTATTTGTGGTTTTATGCGGAAGAAAATAATTTAGAATATATAGCTATTTTTGAAGATGATATTTATTTAGGTGAAAATGCTAATTTATTTTTAAATAACTTCAATTGGATACCTAAAAATACTGATATTTTAAAATTAGAAGCTTTTGATGATTATATAGAAGTAAATAAAAGTACTCTTTTAAAGACTGTAGATGGGAGGGAAATCTATCACTTAGTCTCTAAGCATATTGGAGGTGCTGGATATATTATGTCTCATAGAATAGTTAATAAAATTTTGGTTAGATTGAGACATGAACAAAAAATTAAACCTTTAGATCATTACCTTTTTGAAGATTTAATTCTTGATAAGGATATTAATATTGTTCAGATTTTACCTGCATTATGTATTCAAGATTTTATCAAAAATAATGCCTATGAAAATTTTTCTAGTTCTTTAGAGGAAGAAAGACGTAAGCGATTTAATAGTCTAAAAATTAAGTTATCGATTCCTCAAAAAATTAAAAGAGAAATTTTGAGATTATTTTCCCAATTTAAAGGTATCTTCAGAAAAATTATGTACCGGAAGAAAGTTATATTTAGATAGTAAAATTCTATGTTATTCAATAGACCTCTTTCATAAATCATTTTTTGCTCAGTTCCAAGTTGTAGATTCCAGCGATTAAATTGAATCTCAAACCAAGCCTTTTACCTCTATTTCGATAACGCTCAGCAAGGATTTTGAAGGTTTT